>JAWXBX010000238.1:0-25508 GCA_034440415.1 Gemmatimonadota bacterium
CGCCTCGATGATCTCCAGCGCCTTGTTCGCCAGCGTCGCACTGTCGACGGTCACCTTGCTGCCCATCTTCCAGGTCGGATGATTGAGGGCCTCGGCGATCGTCGCGCCGGCGATCCGGCCGGCCGGCCAGTCGCGAAACGGCCCGCCGGAGGCCGTCAGGATCAGGCGGGAGAGTCCGGCCTCGCGACCGGTCACGCACTGCAGCACCGCACTGTGCTCCGAGTCGACCGGGACGAGTTCGCCACCGCCCTCCCGCGCCGCGGCCCGCACCAAGTCCCCGGCCATCACCAATGATTCCTTGTTGGCCAGGGCGACCCGCTTTCCGGCACGCAGCGCCGCGAGCGTCGCGTCGAGGCCCGCGGTGCCCACCACGGCGTTCAGCACGATGTGGGCATCGGGATGGGTCGCTGCTTCCACCAGCAGCGCCGGCCCGCGCTCGGAGACCAGGCCGTGCAGCGACGGCTGAAAGGCGGCTACCTGCCGGTCCAGCATGGCGCGATTGCCCCGCGCCGTCAGTGCGACGACCTGGAACCGATCCTGCTGGCGCCCGAGCACGGCGAGCGCGCTCGTGCCGATCGAGCCGGTCGAACCGAGGACCGCGACCCCGCGCACTAGAGCACGCCGAACAGGCGATACAGCGCCGCCGAGACCGGCAGCACGAAGTACAGCGAGTCGAGCCGGTCCAATACGCCGCCGTGGCCCGGGATGAGGGCCGAGGAATCCTTGACGCCCACTTCCCGCTTGAACAGCGACTCCGCGAGATCGCCCGCCTGCCCCACGACGCCGAGGACCGCGGCGAAGGTCAGGCCCTCCAGCAGCGGCAGAGCGACGCCGACGCGCTCGAGGACCAGGTAGTTGAGCAGGGGCACCGACGCGATGGCGCCGAGCACGCCCGCGATGCTGCCGGCCCAGGTCTTTCCCGGACTGATGGCCGGCCACAGCTTCGGCCCGCCGATGGCCCGGCCGGCGAACATCGCCGCGGTGTCACAGACCCAGGTGATGACGAGCGGGAAGAAGACCAGCCAGGCACCGGGCCAGGAGCGCTCGCCGAATTCCGGATTGAGGTGACGGATCGCGATTAGAAACGACGCCAGCCCCGCCGGATAGAGCACCGCGAAGGCGGTGACCGCCGTGGCCGTCAGGGGATGCTCATCCGGCCGCCGGCGCAGCAGCGCGATCGACAGCAGCAGCACCAGCCACAGCCCGAACACGATCCAGCTCGCCCGCGCCAGTCCGGGCAGCAGCGTGATGGCGAGATAGACGTAGAGGGGCAGGACGGCGGAGGAGATCAGCGTGAAGCGATCGAGCGGCGGGAGGCTCTGCCTGCGGGCGAAGGCGAGCAACTCGCGCGCCCCGAGCGCCGCGGCGGCGGAGACCAGCAGGACCAGCGGCCAGCTGCCAAACCACACCACGGCCAGCGCCACGGGGATGGCGACGACGGCGAATCCGATGCGCTGGGTGAGGTTGGAGGCCATGGGGGCCGTTGGCCGTTAGCCGTTGGCCGTTAGTGCAAGCCGCACGACAGAAAGCGACCTTTCCAGTCCGGCTGGCCGAGGGACCTGCCGCCGGCCAACGGCCAACGGCCAACGGCTAACGGCTTTCATACCGTCACCTTCCCGAACCGCCGGTCCCGGCGCTGGTACTCGAGGATCGCTTCCCACAGGTGCTGCCGGCTGAAATCGGGCCAGAGCACCGGGGTCACGAAGAACTCGGCGTAGGCGAGCTGCCAGAGCAGGAAGTTGGACAGCCGGAACTCGCCGGAGGTGCGGATGAGGAGATCGGGATCGGGCCAGGCCGCGGTGAAAAGGTGGCGCTGAATGGCGTCTTCGTCGATGTCGGCCGGTGTGAGGCGGCCGGCGGCCACTTCTTCGGCCAGCAGGCGCGCCGCGCGGGTGAGTTCGGCGCGGGCGCCGTAGGAGATGCAGATATTGAGAGCCAGCCGACTGCCGCTGCAAGTCTGCGCCATGAGCCGGTCCACCGCCTCGCGCGCCGAGGGACCGAGCCGTTCGAGATCGCCCAGGAAACGCACCGCGACACCCTGGTCCCGAAGCTCGGCCATCTCCCGCGCGATGAACTCTTCCAGCAGTTCCATCAGCGCGCCGATCTCATCAGCCGGGCGGCTCCAGTTTTCCTGGCTGAAGGCGAAGAGCGTCAGGACCTCGACGCCAGCCGCCAGGGCGCCCTCGACCACTTCCCGCACCGCTTTCATCCCGGCCTTGTGGCCAAACGGTCGCGGCAGCGCACGGCCACGAGCCCAGCGGCCATTGCCATCCATGATGATCGCGATGTGGGCCGGCAGTGCCCCGTGCAGCTTGACCTGGCGGAGCAGCTCGTCCGTCATCCCGTCAGACTTCCATGATCTCCGCCTCTTTGGCGGCGATCAGCTGGTCGATCTGCTTGATGTGCTCGTCGGTGACCTTCTGCAGGTCCTTCTCGCCCCGGGTCCGGTCATCCTCGGCGATCTTCTCCAGCTTCTTGATCCTGGTGTTCGCGTCGCCACGGGCATGCCGCACCGCGACCCGGCCTTCCTCGCCGAGCCGGGTCATGATCTTCACCATTTCCTTGCGCCGCTCTTCGGTCAGCGCCGGGATGGGAATCCGGATCAGATTGCCCTGGCTCGCCGGGTTGAGGCCCAATCCGGAGTCACGGATCGCCTTTTCGATCATCGGCGCGAGTGACTTGTCGAACGGCTGCACGGTGAGCAGCCGCGGTTCCGGCGCGGCGACCATTCCCACCTGATTAATCGGCACCGTGCTGCCGTAGGCATCCACCCGGACGGTATCCAGCAGCGTGGTGGTCGCCTTGCCCGTCCGGATGCTGGAGAACTCCTTGCGGGTGTTCTCCACGGCCTTGTGCATCAGCTCACGCGCGTGCTTGAGCAGGTCCGCGATCGTATTCATTGGACGATGGTCCCCACGGGTTCACCGCGCACCACGCGGTCGAGGTTGCCTGCCGTGTTCATGTTGAACACCACGATGGGCAGCTGGTTGGTCTGGCACAGACCGAACGCGCTGCGATCCATGACATCATAGCCGTTGACCAGCGCATCCTGAAAGGTGAGCTCCGGAATCAGCCGCGCATCCGGCTGCTTTCGCGGGTCGGCGGTGTAGATGCCGTCGACATTGGTGCCCTTCAAGATGACTTCCGCCTCGATCTCCAGCGCCCGCAGCACCGCCGCGGTATCGGTCGAGAAGTACGGATTGCCGGTCCCGCCGGCAAAGATAACGAGCCGCCCTTTCTCCATATGCCGCAGGGCCCGCCGCCGGATGTAAGGCTCGGCCAGCGATTCCATCCGGATGGCCGTCATCACCCGGGTCTGCACGCCCCGACGCTCCAGGATATCCTGGACCGCGAGCGCGTTGATGACGGTGGCGAGCATCCCCATGTAATCCGCCGAGACCCGGTCCAGCCCCTGCTTGCTGGCGGTGGTCCCCCGCAGGATGTTGCCGCCGCCCACCACCAGCGACATCTGGGTGCCGCGGGCGTGGACCAGCAGCAGTTCCTCGGCGAAGCTCTCCACCACGCGATAGTCCAGCCCGAAGCCCTTGTCTCCTGCGAGCGCCTCGCCGGAGAGCTTCAATAGCACCCGGGAGTACGCCCGCCGCATCAGCCACCCACCTTGAACCGGGCAAAGCGCCGAATCGTGATGGCGCCACCCGCCGCGTTGCCCGCTTCCTTGACCAGGTCGCCGACCGCCTTCTTGTCATCCTTCACGAACGGCTGGCCTAGCAGGGTCCGGTCATTGATGAACTTCTTGACCTTCCCGTCGACGATCTTCGCGCGGATGTTTTCCGGCTTTCCCTCCGCCGCGACCTGCTCCTCCGCGATCCGCCGCTCCCGCGCCACCAGGTCGCTGGAGAGGTCTGATTCGACCACGCCAAGCGGCTGCGGATCGGCGGAGGCGATATGGAGGCCCAGCTCTTTGGCGAGGCCGGACAGCGCCGCGCCAGTCGGACCTTCCATGTCGATCAGTACGCCGACCTGCCCGGTGAAATGCAGGTACTGGGCGACGGTGCCGCCCGGCTGGGCAAAGCGGGCCACCCGCTTGAGGGCCATCGCCTCTCCGGTCTTGCCGGAGATGAGCTTGATCGCCTCTCCGACGGTGCTGTCGCGGAACGGCTGGTTTTCGATGGCCGAGCCGGCGTGAGCTCCGACCGGCGCATGCTTCAGGGCGTGCCTGGCCAGATCGCGCGCCAGGGCGATGAAATCCTCGTTCTTCGCGACGAAGTCCGTCTCGCTGTTGAGTTCGATCATCGCCGCTTCATGACCGCCAGGCGCCACCTCGATCACGATCAGCCCCTGCGAAGCGGTCCGGTCGCCCCGTGTGTCGGCCTTGGCCATGCCCTTCTTGCGCAGGATCTCGATGGCCTTCTCCACCTCGCCCTCCGCCTCCTGCAGCGCGGCCTTGCAATCCATCATGCCCGCTCCGGTCATGGCCCTGAGCTGGGCAACCTCCTTGGCGGTAATCGGCAAACCCATGGCATCATCCCTTCAAGAGTGTTCCAGGGCCACTCGCCCTGCGTTCCAGTCATCCGGGCGACCCGCGTGGTCGCCTGATGTGAAGCCGCCGTCCGGGGCCGGGGGGCCAAGGACGGCGGCGGAATATCGTCAGGCCGTCACGGCCCGGATTACGCTTCCGCGGCTGGCGCCGGTTCGGCGCCCCCCTCTTCGTGCTTGACCAGCGCCGCGATGATGGCTTCCGGCTTGGGACGGCGCTTGCGGCGGGCGCGCCGCTTCTTCCGGTCCGCCTCGGGATCGCCCTCGGTCCCGCCGTCGGTGCTGTAGGTCTCGGAGTCATCATCCCCTTCGGTCGCTTCGCCGCGCTGCGGCGTCTGCGCCCGGGTCTCGCGAATGACACTCGCCAGCGCCTCGGTGATCAGGGCGACGGAGCGGATCGCGTCGTCGTTGCCCGGGATCGGAACCGAAATCACGTCCGGGTCGGCGTTGGTGTCGACGATGGCCACCACCGGAATCCCCAGCTTGTTGGCCTCGGAGACCGCGATCTTTTCCTTCTTGGCGTCCACCACGAACAGGGCGCCGGGAAGCCGGGCCATGTTCTTGATGCCCTCGAGGTTCCGCATGAGCTTCTCCCGCTCACGCTCGAACAGCAGCTTTTCCTTCTTGGTGTAATTCTCGAATTCCCCCTCGGCGGAGCCCTGCTCCAAGTCCTTCAGCCGGCGGATCTGCTTCTTGATGGTCTGGAAGTTGGTCAGCATGCCGCCCAGCCAGCGCTCCGTCACCCAGAACGAGCCACTGTTGGCCGCTTCGGCCTGGACGGTCGCCTTGAGCTGCTTCTTGGTGCAGACGAACAGCACCCCTTCGCCCTTCTGGACGACGTTTCTCAAGAGCTCCTGGGCGACCAGGATCTGCTTGTACGTCTTCTGCAGGTCGATGATGTAGATGCCGGAGCGCTCGGCGAAAATGAACCGGCGCATCTTGGGATTCCACCGGCGGGTCTGGTGGCCGAAATGAACGCCGGCCTCGAGCAAGTCCTGAATCTGCGGCTGAGCCATCGGGGAACGAACCTTCCTCACGTTGGGGCGCAGGTCCGCCGCGGTGCCGCGAGCGGTTGCGCAGGGGTTGAGCGTCCGTCGCGTTCATCTCGCCGGCGAACCCCGTGACCGAGGCACCCTGCTGGCGATCCCGCGACGTACCGGATACCAGGAGGGACATCCCTCCCTGGTGTGACACAGGAGGAGCCGGCCAGCGGATGCGCCGGCCCGACTCCCCGACCATCCTACCGCTTGCTGAACTGGAACCGCTTCCGGGCGCCGGAACGACCCGGCTTCTTGCGCTCGACTGCGCGGGGATCGCGGGTGAGCAGCCCACCGGTGCGCAGCTTGGCGCGGTGCTGACTGTCCGCCTCCACCAGCGCCCGGGCCACACCCAGCCGGATCGCGCCGGCCTGGCCGGTCAGCCCGCCACCGTTCACCAGCGCGCGGACATCGAAGGCGCCCAGGGTGTCGGTGGCGGAGAAGGACTGCTGGATATGCGACACCAGCGACGGCCGCGGGAAGTAATCCCCCAGCGTGCGACCGTTGATGTCCCACTTCCCGGTCCCGGGGGTCAGGTAGACCCGCGCGACGCTCGTCTTGCGGCGGCCGACGGCCTGCCAGCGGAATTCAGGCTTCCCGCTCATATCACTTTGCCTTCGGTGCGACGGAGTAAGGCACGGGCATCTGGGCAGCGTGAGGATGCTGCGCCCCCGCGTACACCTTGAGCTTCGTGCGAAGCTTCTGCTTCGACAGGGAATTCTTGGGGAGCATGCCGAACACCGCATGCTCGATGACGCGATCGGGGAACTTGCCCTGCAGCAGGTTCTTGACCGGCGTGAACCGCTCGTGGCCCATGTAGCCGGTATGATGGAAGTGGTGCTTCTGCTCCACCTTCCGGCCCGTCAGGCGGACCTTCTCCGCGTTGACGACGACGACGAAATCACCACCGTCCATGTGCGGCGTGAAGGTCGGCTTGTGCTTGCCCCGGATCAACTGCGCGACCTTGCTGGCGAGCCGGCCAAGTGGAACGCCCTCGGCGTCAACCACATGCCAGTCGTGCGTGATCTCGCTCGGCTTGGCGGAATAGGTGTTCATGACCAGCGCGTATCCTGAGTTGAAGTGCGCGAATTGCACAGTCCGCAAACCTAGCGGCGGAGAAGGGGTTAGGTCAAGAGCCGGGGGTCGGCGCCGTGGAGCGGAGCTGCACCAGCACCTGGCCCTTCTCGACCGCCTGACCTGGAATGGCAGCCACCGATTCCACCCATCCCGCCGCCGCCGCTCGCAGCTCATTCTCCATTTTCATCGCCTCCAGCACGATAAGCCCTTGCCCCACTTCGACCTGCTGGCCCGGCTCGATCAGCACCCGGGCGACCAGTCCTGGCATCGGCGCCCGCAGGTTCGCCGTCCCCGCCCGGGCCGCCGCGGGCCCGGTCAGGCTCCGGATGTGACGGGTCCGCTCATCGACCACCTCCACCCGCTGCCTCCCCCCTCGCACCGAAACCTCCCACAGCCCCGGCTCCGGCCGATCCATGGCCAGCGTCAGGGAGGCGGCATCCATCAGCAGATGCCGCAGTGGCGTGCCGGGCACCGTCGAGAGATGGGCCGCGACAACCTTGCCATCGACCACCACCCGCTCCCCCTCCACCTCGATGATCCGCTCCCGCCCCGCAATCATGACAAAGTATTTCACTCACGCCTCCAGCACGGCGAGGATCTCGACATGCGCGGTCTGGGGAAAGAGATCGTACGGCTGGACCGAGCCCAGCCGGAACGCCGGCGCCGCGCCGCAGAGTCGACCGAGATCGCGCGCGAGGGTGGCGGGATCACAGGAGATGTAGGCGATTCGGGCGGGGCGGCGGTCGCGCAGCGCCTCGATCACCGCCGGCGCCAACCCGGCCCGCGGCGGATTGGCGATCACGGCTCCGGGCGGGCCGAGACCGGCGACCAGCTCCTCGACCCGTCCGGCCCGGCGAGCGATGGCCGGCGCTCCGCCAGGGCCGGCCGGGACCGCGGCGGCGACGCGCCGTTCGGCGTATTCGACGGCCTGGCGGTCGAGTTCGATGCTTTCGACCAGGGCCCCCGCATCGAGCAGCAGCGCGCTGGTTTCGCCGATGCCGGCGTAGAGATCCCAGACCCGCACCCCGGCGAGCGGCCCCAGTGCGGCGATCGCGGCGGTGCGGATCAGGTCGCCCAGCGCGGGATGGACCTGCTCGAACACCGTCGCCGGAAACAGCTCACCGCTATGGTCGACCACGCGGGCGACGCCGGCCTCAGGATGCCACCAGATCGTCGCCGGCTCTCCCGCCGCCGCCAGCGCCGCTCCCAGCCGGGGTCCGTTGCCCCAGGCCTGATGCGCCGCCGCCTTCACCACCACATGCCGGGCCCCGGTGCGATCGAGCCGCAGCATGACGTGGGTCGCATCGGTGGGCAGGAGGTGCAGGTGGCGCTGCAGGACGGGCCAGAGCCGCATGAGGCCGGGTGCGGCAATGGCACAGTGGGTCAGGCCGAACACCCGGCCGGCGTCGGCTAACGTATGGTAGCCGGCGAACCGTCGTCCCGGACCCATCGCCAGGGTGATGCGGCTGCGGTAACCCCAGGCGCTCTCCCCCGCGATGACCGGTGGTACCTCCACCGCGAGCCGGCCGATCCGGCGCAACGTGTCCTCCACGATCCGGCGCTTGGCCTCGAGCTGGGCTCCCGCCGAGAGATGCTGCAGCTGGCAACTGCCGCAGGCGTCCGCGGCGTAATGCGGGCAGGCGGGTTCGACCCGTCCCGGGCCAGCTTCGACCAGGCGGGCGATCCGCCCGCGGGCAAAGCGCGCCTGGGTGCGCACCTGACTGAGTTCGACCAGATCCCCTGGCGCAGCGCGCGGCACGAAGACCGCGCGGCCATCCTCCAGCCGTCCGATCCCGTCGCCGCCGGACGCAATGCTCTCGATCCGGATCAGCGTAGGCCCTCCGTCCGGGCGGCTCGGAGCCAGAGGGACCTCCGCTGATCATCAGTCGCGACGGCAGGGCGCCGCTGCTGCCGGGCCTCATCTTCGGCAAGCACGGCCGCCACCGCGATCGCCGTCAGGCGCTCGGCATCGACCGGCGGCGTCAGCAGATCGGGCCTGCGGTCGAGGAACTGGCTGTCAATCCGGCCGGCCACGAACTCCCGGTCGGCCAGCAGCGCGAGGTGAAACGCCTGGTTGGTGGCCACCCCGGTGACCACGAGCTCGCCCAGCGCCCGGCGCATTCGGGTGATCGCCTCGTCCCGGGTCGGTCCCCAGACGATGATCTTCCCCAGCAACGAGTCGTAGTACAGCGTCACTTCGTTGCCGGCCTCGAACCCGCCATCCCACCGCACCCCCGGACCGGCGGGCACCCGGAGATAGCTGATCCGGCCGGCATCGGGGAGGAATCCGTTGGCGGGGTCCTCGCTGGTGATGCGGCACTCCAGCGCCCACCCGCGCGGCTGCATCGGTTCGTGCGGCAGGCGCATCGGCAGACCCTGCGCGATCCGCAGCTGCTCGCGCACAAGGTCCACGCCGTAGACCAATTCGGTCACCGGATGTTCCACCTGGATCCGGGTGTTCATCTCCAGGAAGTAGAAGCTGCCATCGGCCGCCAGCAGGAACTCGCAGGTGCCCGCGCCGCGGTACCCGACCGCCGCCGCCGCCGCGACAGCGGCCGACCCCATCCGGGCCCGGAGCTCCGGGCCGACCGCGGGCGAGGGCGCCTCTTCGACCAGCTTCTGGTGGCGGCGCTGGACCGAACACTCCCGCTCCCCCAGGTGCACCGTCCGCTGATGATCGGCGAGCACCTGGATCTCGACGTGGCGGGGCCGCTCGATGTACTTCTCGAGGTACACGCTCGCGTCACCGAAGGCCTTCAGCGCCTCCGACGCCGCCGTGGTGAGCGCGGCGCCTAACTCGGCTGCCTGCCGGACCACGCGCATCCCCTTCCCGCCCCCGCCAGCCGCCGCCTTGACCAGCACCGGATAGCCGAGCTCCGCCGCCGTCGCCGCCGCCGCCGCGGGATCGGTGATCGGCAGGGTGAGCCCGGGCACGATCGGGACGTGCGCCGCGGCCATCCGCCGGCGCGCCTCGGTCTTGTCGCCCATCGCGATGATCGCGGACGCCGGCGGGCCGACAAAAACCAGCCCCGCGTCCGTCACCGCCTGAGCAAACGGCGCCCGCTCGGCGAGAAAGCCGTAGCCCGGGTGCACCAGCGTGGCACCGGTCCGGCGCGCGGCCTCGATGAGCCGGTCGATGCGCAGGTAGCTCTCGGCGGGGGACGCCGGTCCGATGTGGACGGCGAGATCGGCGGCCCGCACGTGGGGCGAGAGGCGGTCGGCGTCGGAATACACCGCCACCGCCTCGAGACCCTCCTCGTGGCAGGCACGGATGATCCGCAGGGCGATTTCACCCCGATTGGCGACCAGAACGCGTCGGATGGCTGTCATGTGAAGCGACTGCGGAGGGCGGCGGAGACTAGTGACCGCAAGCGTCCCGTTGCTGCGCGCCAAGCGGGGCGAGGAGGGAACCGCAGAGTTGGTGGTTGAACCGCGCCGCGCTGCCATAGAGCGAGATCACCTCGCGGGGCAGCGCGGCGGAACGTGTGAGCGTGACCTGCAGGAGATCGGCGATGCCGAGCGCACCGGGGAGCGAGGCTGCGCTGCTCCCGGCGACCCGGACCAGTCGCATCGGGGTCAGTCCGGCGGGGGGAAGCAGGCTGTCATCGATCATGGGGGTGTAGCAGACGGGACGCTGCACGGCCACGCGAGCGAGGGCGGCATCCACCGGCAGCACCGGTGCAACCCGCAGTTCATCGGCCATCCGCCGGCGGTAGATCGAGTCCTCGCTGTAGCGGACCGGCAGGAGCAGCACGAGATCGGCGCGGAGCTGCTGGGCCACGAGCGCGCTCCACACCGCAACCGCCTCCAACTCCGAGCCCGCCACCATCACGCCTGACGCGGGACAGGAGTTGACGAGATTGCGGCCTGCCTCCGCGATATAGGCCGGCGGCATCAACCCCGGACCATCGGGGCCGGCCGCACGCAGTCCAGGCCAGCCCAATTCCTCGACCCGGGAGATGGCGCGCTCCAGTTCGACCATCGCGCGCAGGTAGACGCTCGAGTCGGTGGGGAGGCGGAGCGACTGATCAAGTGCGGTGGCGGCAAAATCGAGAAACAGGGCACCGGACGGATCGCCGGTGTGGGCGCTCCGGTGCCAGGTCCGACTGTCGAGCAGGTAGACGTAGCCGAGTTGCAGCCAGGCGGCCCCATCGTCGGGAGCAGTGGCCAGGTACCGGCCGAGCATTTCGGTCGCCCGCACCTGTGCCCCGCTGCGAATCATCGACGCTGCCCGGGGAGCGACCGAGGGATCGACCGCCCCCTGTGCTGCCACCGCGCCGGGAAGGACCAGGCCGGCCAGGATCGAAAGTCGCCGCAACGGGAGGTGTTTCATTGGGCCGCAAGCTACGATAGGGTGCGGGGATGCGCTAGAGTCAGCTGGCAGGCGGTGGGCGGACGGGCGGACGGGCGGACGGGCGGAATGTAGTTGCTGTCATCCTGAGGGAGCGAAGCGACCGAAGGGTTTCTTCGCCCCGGAGCCGAACCCCGAGGTTGGTTCCGGCCTGGAGGGAACCCTCGCTTCGCTCGGGCTGACAGCGGGAGAGGGACAACGGCGGTTGGCTGCACGCTTAGTGCTGAATGCTGAACGCTCCCCGCTACAACGGAATATTCCCATGCTTCTTCTTCGGATTCTGGTCCCGCTTGGAGCCCAGGCTCCGCAGCGCATCGATCAGGCGGGGACGGGTGTCGCGGGGGTCGATCACGTCGTCGATGAAGCCCCGCGCGGCGGCGGCGTAGGGATTGGCAAAGGTCGCGGTGTACTCGGCGATCCGGCGGGCCGTTTCGGCCTCACGATCGGGCGACTGCTCGAGCTCCTTCTTGAACAGGATCTCCACCGCGCCCTTGGGTCCCATCACGGCGATCTCGGCCGTGGGCCAGGCGAGGTTGACGTCGCCGCGAATATGCTTGGAACTCATGACGTCGTAGGCGCCCCCGTAGGCCTTGCGGGTGATCACGGTGAGCTTGGGCACCGTCGCCTCGCAATAGGCATACAACAGCTTGGCGCCGTGCTTGATGATGCCGCCATGCTCCTGCGCCACGCCGGGCAGGAAGCCGGGCACATCCACGAAGGTCACCACCGGGATGTTGAAGCAGTCGCAGAACCGGATGAAGCGGGCCGCCTTCTGGGAGGCGGCGATATCCAGCACTCCGGCGAGCACCGCCGGCTGATTGGCAATGAGGCCGACCGAGCGCCCACCGAGCCGGGCGAACCCGGTGAGGATGTTTCCGGCAAAATCCGGCTGCACCTCCAGCCACGACGCGCGGTCCACGACCAGCTCCAGCACCTCGTGCATGTCATAAGGCCGGGTCGCGGTGTCCGGAATCAGGTCGAGGAGCCGCTCCTCCCGACGGTCGGTCGGATCCTCCAGATCCGCGCCCGGTCGGGTGGGCGGCTCGTCGAGGTTGTTCTGCGGCAGGTAGGCCAGCACCGCCCGGACGGCCGCGAGGCAGGCCGGCTCGGTGTCATGCACGAAATGGGCGACCCCGCTGATGCCGCCGTGGGTGTCGGCCCCTCCGAGCGCATCAAAGGTGACATCCTCATGGGTGACCGTCTTCACGACGTTCGGGCCGGTCACGAACATGTAGCTGACGCCGCGCACCATGAAGATGAAATCGGTGATCGCCGGGCTGTACACCGCGCCGCCGGCGCAGGGACCGAGGATGACCGAGAGCTGGGGAATGACACCCGAGGCCAGAGTGTTGCGCAGGAAGATGTCGGCGTACCCGCCGAGCGAGGCGACACCCTCCTGGATGCGGGCACCACCGGAATCATTCAGCCCGATGACCGGTGCGCCATTGCGCAGCGCCAGGTCCATGACCTTGCAGACCTTCTGCGCGAAGGTCTCCGACAGCGATCCGCCGAAGACGGTGAAATCCTGCGAGAAGACGTACACCAGCCGACCCTCGATGCGGCCGTAGCCGGTGACCACGCCGTCGCCGGGATACTGCTGCTCCTCGAGGCCAAAGTCGTGACAGCGGTGGGTGACGAAGCGATCCAGCTCGACGAAGCTGTCGGGATCGAGCAGGAGGTCAAGCCGCTCCCGGGCGGACAGCTTTCCCTTCTTGTGCTGCTGGGCCAGGCGCTCGGCGCCACCGCCCTGCTCCGCCAGATCCTGGCGGTGATGCAACTGGTCGAGCAGTTCACGAGGATTGGGCATGGGGCAAGAAGCTAGGCCGCACAGCGGTGCTCGGGTAGGGGAGTGGGTGTCCGGCGCCCTGCTAAACCGGCCCCACGAGCCAGTCGGAGATCCTGAGCCAGCCGTCGGTCTGGGCGAGTACCAGTCGGAGGGGGCCCGAGACGACCAGCAGCAGCCCGCCCCAGAGGGTCACGGGGTGGAGGCGGCGCTGCGTCCTCAGGTCCCAGGCGACGAGCGGCAGCAGGAAGAGGGTGGAGATCAGGAGGACCACAGGGGCGCCCAGGCCGAGGAGGAGCACCCAGCGCGCGATCGCAGGCGGCAGGAGCGCAATCGTTCCCAGCAGCATCAGGCGCTTGTGGCTCTGCGAGTCCCGCCGGGCGCGGACACCGGCGAAGACGAACCCCGCGAACAGGCCGATGGCGAAGAGCGGCACGATCAGGAAACGGCGCGGCTCGATCCCGAACGGCGCGACCCCGCGGACAACGCCCTGGACCGCCGTCAGTGTGCCGACCGCCACCATCAGCGCCGCCAGCACCGCGCCGACCACCCCGAGCCGGCGGTGGAGGTCGATCCGCTTCGCCGCCACCAGTCGGACCTGGACGAGGAAGAGCAGGACCCATCCGGTGAACAGGACGCCGTGCACATGGATGAGTGGCGTCAGTTCCGGCTGGGCCGCCGCCGGGAGGACAGGACGGAGGAAGTAGGTCCGGGCGAAACCGGCTACGGCGGTGAAAACGATCAGTGCCGCCATGGCACTGAAAAACCTGCGCTCGGAGCGCCAGGGGGCCGGCACCGAGTGGTCTGTCGCCATGGTCGATTGTGCTCGTTGGGAAGACAGGCAAGGAACTTCCACCACTGCTCGTGGAGTATGCGGCGGCCCGGCCCCGTGAGCAAGCTGCGAACGGCGGCCGGGCCGAGTCTCAGTACTTCGGCTTGGCGATCGGAAGGTAGGGGGTCTTGCTCCAGGTGACTTCGGGGGCGTGCTCGAAACGGATGGCGGGTGATTTCCCCGCCGGAATGTGCCAGAAGGAGAAGTCCGCGACCTTGCCCTGCTCGAGGTACTGTACGGTATAAAGCGTGGAGTCCGGCGTCACCCGTGCCTTGATGTGATCGATCTTGTGCCAGGTGTAGTCCGGCGACTCTTTGCTGGTCCGGAAGGCGATACTCGTCGCCGAGACCTCGAACATCCGGCCGGCGTACTTGCCCTCGTTGGTCCCCCAGACGCCGTAGGAATCGACCGGGAGACTGGCATCGGGATTCGCCGCGGAGAGGACGATCGGGCGGATGATGAAGACGCCAACGACCAGCAGGAAGGCGGTCACCATCAGGGGCGCGGGCAGCCGCACATTCGGCAGCGACGGCAGCGAGAAACCTGCGGCCTTGGCCTTGGCCAGTTCCGCCTTGGCCGCAGCGCGCCGATCCTTGGAGGGCAGCCGGAGCACGGTATTGATGGACTGGAAGTACTCCGACAGCGTCCACGGCTGGGCCAGCTCGCCATCGGCCACCGAGCGGTAGACCGGTGCGGCGGCTTCGTCCGGGGCACCCGGTTTGGTCTGTGTCGTCGACATGATATCCTCTGCCGCCTAGTAGCGGGATGCCAGAGCGAGAAATCCACCGTCGTTGGCCCGGACGAGATCGTCGAAGCTGGACGCGGCGTTGAGCGAGTTGGATGAGACGCCGTCGGCGCCCAGGCTGTAGAGATCGTAAGTGGAATTGACCTGGACGCCGAATCGATCGACCCGCGCCGGCCCGTTGGGGAATTTGACGTACTGATAGGGCTGGCCCCAGGGATCCACGAGAGTGACCCCGATGCTCAGCAGGTCGGCCGGAAGGGAGTCACGCGTATCGATGGTCGTTTGAATCGTCTTGAGATCGCCGATGGCCCGCGCCCGCTTGGCGCCTTCGGCAATCGCGCGGTATTTCGGGATGGAGATGCTCGCGAGCGAGCTCATCACGCCGAGCACGGCGAGGAGTTCGATCATCGTCATACCGGCCTGACGCCGGCGCCGCTTGGCCTTGGCTGACTGCGCGTTCATCTCGGTCGATTCCATGATGCCCCCAGGTGAGACTGCTCAGGCCGGGAGATAGGCAAGTGCCGTGCACAAACGGCAATGCATTTACCAGCATGGACTTACCGCGTGCCACGGGGGGCGGGCCAGGGTTTCTCCGACGCAGAATGCGGGAACGGTTCCTGGCTGGGGCAGGAAAAGCTCGAGGGCAGAGAGGCGGTTGCCCCTCTGCCCTCGTTGACGCGGTCGCGGCCGACCCTACTCCATGCGGTCGTCGTCCGGCGGGATGACGAGCTTGACCGGGGGGATGATCGGCAGGTCGGGATACCCGACCACCGCGAGCACGATCCGGTGATGGATCGGATCGACTTCGAGCACCTTCATGTCGAGCGCCTGGCCTTCCTTCACCGCATCGCCGGGATTCTCGATGTCGGCGACACCGAGCTGGGACATCGGCACGAAGCCCTCGATGTCGTTGCCCATGTCCACCACGACACCCTTGTCCATCAGGCGGGCAACGCGGCCCTGGATCTCGGTCCCGATCGGGAAGGTCTCCCCGATCTTGAGCCACGGATCCTCCTCCGCCTGCTTGAGACCGAGGGAAATGCGCTTGTTGTCGGGATCGATGTTGAGAATCACGACATTCACTGCGTCACCCTTCTTCACCACTTCCGAGGGGTGCTGGACCCGCTTGGTCCACGACATGTCGGAGATATGGATCAGGCCGTCGATGCCCGGCTCGATCTCCACAAAGGCGCCGAAGCTGGTCAGGTTGCGGACCTTGCCGGCGAGGCGGGTCCCGACCGGATACCTGACCGGCAGCACCGTCCACGGATCCTGCTCGGTCTGCTTCATGCCGAGGGAGATCTTCTCCTCGGATTCGTCGACCTTCAGGACGACCGCCTCGATGGTCTCGCCGATCGAGACGATCTTCGAGGGGTGGCGGACGTTGCGGGTCCAGCTCATCTCCGAGATATGCACCAGGCCTTCGATGCCCGGCTCCAGCTCCACGAAGGCGCCGTAGTTGGTGATCGAGACCACCTTGCCCTGCACCCGGGTGCCGACCGGGTACTTCTCGGCGATGTTCTGCCACGGATAGCTCTGCAGCTGCTTCATGCCGAGGCTGATCCGCTCACGCTGCCAGTCGATGTCGAGAATCTTGACTTCGACTTCGCGGCCGATGCCGACCATTTCGGTGGGATGCGACACGCGGCCGTAGGACATGTCGGTGATGTGGAGCAGGCCGTCCACGCCGCCGAGGTCGATGAATGCACCGAAATCGGTGATGTTCTTGACGATGCCCTTCCGGACCTGGCCGACGGCGAGTTCCTTCATCAGGTGCTCGCGCTTGTGCGCCCGCTCGTTCTCGAGGATCACGCGGCGGCTGACGACGATGTTGCGGCGCCGCTTGTTGAGCTTGATGATCTTGAACTCGTAGCTCTGCCCCAGCAGCTCGTCGATGTTCGGCACCCGCCGCAGGGCAATCTGGCTGCCCGGCAGGAAGGCGTCGACGCCCATCAGGTTCACCACCACGCCGCCCTTGATCTTCTTGACCAGGGTGCCCTGCACCGGCTGGTCGCTCTCGTGGGCCAGCTTGATCTTTTCCCACACCCGCATGAAGTCGGCCTTCTTCTTGGAGAGCACAACAGCACCCTCCGCGTCCTCGAGATGCTCGAGGAAGACTTCGACTTCGTCGCCCGGCGCGGGAATATCCTTGAATTCATCAAGCGGAACCGACCCCTCGGACTTGAACCCGACATCGAGGATGACGGCGCTTTCGGTGATGCGGAGAACGATCGACTTGACGATTTCGCCCTCGACGATCTGGGACATCGTCCCTTCGTACATCGAGAGCATCTGCTCGTACTCGGCCTCGGAGTAATCCTCATCATAGAGGTCGGCACGCACCCGCAGGCCGGTGGCCGTGGCGTGGATGTTGGCAGGGGTGAGGGTGGAGGTCTCTGTGCTCACGGACGGGGGTGCCTCGGGTGGCCGCGCCGAACCGGCTGCGGGCAGAGTGTGAGTCTCCAGCACGAGCGGAATTGCCCGATCGGAGAGCCCGCAAAGCTAGTGATCGGGGCGGGAAGAGACAAGCTGGCAGGTGGCAGGTGGCAGATCGTGGATGGTAGCTGGAGTGGGGCGGCAGGGCCGGGGGAACAGGATGATTGGACGGGCGAAGTCTTCGTGGCTGAATGCTGCTCGCTGCTAACTGCCACCTGCCGCCTGCCCTCGCGCCAACCGAACGATTTCCGCCACCTGCTGCGCAAAGCTCAGGTCGGTTCCGTCCAGGGGCACCGCGTCCTCCGCCATCCTGAGAGGAGCGACCGGTCGGCTGGCATCGGCGGCATCCCGGGCGGCGAGCAGGGCGGCTTCCGATTCCACCCCGCTGGCCGTGACCCCTTCCCCGCGCTGAGCCAAGCGCCGGCTGGCCCGGGTCCGGGGCGAGGCATTGAGAAAAATCTTGAGCCGGGCCCCGGGAAAGACGACCGTCCCGATATCCCGGCCGTCGACCACCAGCGGCCGGGCCCCTTTGCCGAGGGCACGGAGCCGCTCGGTTACCCAGGCCCGGATCGGCGGCAGGGCCGACACCGGAGAGACCAGCGCCGTGACTTCCGCCCCGCGAATCGCCGTTTCGACCGGCACCCCCTCCACCATCACCGCGAAGCCGGCTCCATCAAAGCGCAGCTCGAGACGCTTTGCGGCGGCAGCGCGCAGGATAGCCGCCGCGTCAAGCGGAACGCCCGGCCTGGCCCCGCACTCCCGGATGGCGATCAGGGTCACGCCGCGGTACAGCGCACCGGAGTCGAGGTGGGCGTAGCCCAGCGCCGCCGCGACGGCCGTCGCGGTGGAAGACTTGCCGCTCGCGGCCGGACCGTCGATGGCGATGATGTCCGGCGAAGCGTGAACCGGTTCAGCGGGCACGGATGGCTTTCAGCATGGCAGGGAAGTTCGGAAAGCTGACCGCGGCGCAGGCCAGATCGTCGATCACGACCCGGGCGCCGGGCAGGGTGCCCAGCACGGCAAAAGCCATCGCCAGCCGGTGATCCCCTTCGGTCTTCACCCGCCCGCGCGGTGGCGCACTACCGCCCTGCACATGCAGGTCGTCGCCCTGAATCTCCGCCCTCCCCCCAAGGGCGCGGATGTTCTCCGCGATAAGGCCGAGGCGATCGCTTTCCTTTACTCTGAGTTCCCCGACCTCGCGGAAGACGGTGATGCCCTCCGCCTGGGTGGCGAGCGCCGCCAGGAGGGGAATCTCGTCGATCAGTGCGGGGATCTCCTGCGGGAGCACCTCGGTGGCGCGCAGCAGCGCCGGCCGCACGAGGAGATCGGCCACCGGCTCGCCGAACTGCACTTCCAGATTCTCGATGTGCACCGCCGCTCCCATGCGCTGGAGCACCGTCAGGAACCCGATCCGGGTCGGGTTCACGCAGACGCCGGTCAGGCGGAGTTCACCACCCTCCGAGAGAATGGCCGCACCCACGGGGAAGGCGGCCGACGAAGGGTCGCCGGGCACCTGCATGTCGAAAGGTACGACCTGTCCGGTGGGCGCGAATTCGATCCAGCCGTCGCGCTCCTCCACCTCATACCCGAAGGCCCGCAGGAGCCGCTCCGAATGATCCCGGGAACGGCCCTGCGGCTCGCGCACCGCCACCGGGACATTACCCGCCATCCCCGCCAGCAGCAGCGACCCCTTGATCTGCGCGCTGGAGACCGGCATCTCGTAACGGAGGGTAGTGAGTTTCCCGCCATGGATGGTGAGCGGCAGCGTCCCGGCCGGGTTGTGCTCGGTGATCCGCGCCCCCATCCGTGCCAGCGGTGTCGTCACCCGGCGCATCGGGCGACGACGCAGGGAGCGATCGCCGGTCAGGGTCGCGGAGAAGTTGTGCGCCGCCAGCAGGCCGAGCAGCAGCCGCGTGGTGGTGCCGGAGTTGCCGCAGTCGAGTCGCCCGTCGGCGCGCCGCAGCCGGCCGCGTCCGCTCACCGACACGACCCGCCCATCGGTCAACGGAGAGACCTCGAGTCCGAGCTGGCGCAGGACGCGGGCGGAAGAACGGGCGTCGTGGGAGGTCAGGATCCCGCCGATGTGACTGGTGCCCCGCGCCATCGCGGCGAACAGCAGCGCGCGGTGCGAAAGGCTCTTGTCGCCGGGCACCCGGACGGTACCGCCAACCCGCATCATGACCTCGGTGAGGAACAAGTCTGAGGAGACTCAAGGCCCCGGCTGGCGTGACCGATAGTCACCGGAGACAGCCTTGAGCGCGCGCGGAAGTGTAGACCGCGCGCGGGCCTTCCTCAACCATAGAGTCCGCCGCTGCCCATGGCCGCCCGCCACGATCAGGACCGGCTTGCCGACGCGGTCGGAGCGTTCCTCGCCTCGGAGGCCGTCGCCAACCCGGTGCCCCGCGGCGCCCCTGCACCGGGTGATGGCGCATCGACGCGCAGGCCGAGCGCAGCCCCGCAGCGGAGTCTGGCCGAGACGTTCGATGAGGTCATCGCTGACGAGGCGCGGAGAGAACGGGAGCGCAGGGAGATCCGCGAACCGCGCTGGCGACAGGCCGGATTGTGGCTCGTCCTGGCCCTGCTGACCGGAGCCTCGGGCTATGTCTGGTTCGGGAAGCCGGCATTTCTCACCCTCCCGATCGACCCGGTGGTCCAGCCTGCCACGCCGGTCGCCACCCGCCGCACGCTGGTCTCGGTCTCGCTGCTGATCGATGACTTCCGCACCACGACCGGGCGGCTGCCACAGTCCCTCAGCGAGCTCAACGTTGCGGTCCCGACCATCGCCTATCTGCCCCACGCGAATGGCGAGTTCGAGTTACGGCTCGGTGGCGGGGTGCATGCGACGATTTTCCGGGGTGGCCTGGGGCACAACGAGCTTGAGGTGGAGGAGCCGCGCCATGAATGAGTCGCTCGGGCGGGAGCGGGTCGGCTTCGTGCTGGTAGAGCTGCTGGTAATCGTGGTGGTGCTGTCGCTGCTGGCGGGGATTGCGCTGCCCAAGTACACCGCGATCAAGCAGCGCGCGGTGGCCGCCCGAGCCATCGGCGCCGTGATGGTGGTGCGGGGCGCGGCGTACGCGGCCAATGAGGCGACCGGCGGCTGGCCCGCGGGAGCGGCGAGCGGCCGCATGCCGGCAGGGTTGCGCAGCTACCTGCCGGGCGGATTCCAGTTCGTCGAGGCTGACTACTCGCTGGCGTGGCGCTCATCAGCCTTTTCTCTCGGCGGGCAGCAGCTCTCGACCCAGATGGTGCAGGTCTCCACCACCGATCCATTCCTCTGCCAGTCGATCGGGCACCTGCTGGGCGGGACGCAGAATGGCGACCTGCTCATTTCCTGCAATGGCGTCCGCGGCGTCATCACACTGTTCGTCGAACAGTGAGGTGGGCTCGGGCGGACAGCGACGCCTGCCACTACCCCTGATCGAGCCGGCGCCGGAACGCCCCGCCTTCCTCAAGGAAGGCCTCGAGCCCGCGCCGGTTCCCGCTGACGATCAACTGGCGCAACTCCGCGAGGTCTCCCTCCATCCGCTGCAGCGCCTCGGCGACCGGTTCCCGGTTGAGCAACAGGATATCCACCCAGATGCTGGTCGGGCTGGCGGCAAGCCGCGTCGTATCGCGCGCCCCGGTCCCGAGCGAGGCGCCCCGCAGGCTCGGCTCCCGCGCCAGGGTGCGGGCGAGGGCGCTGGCCACTGCCTGCGGCAGGTGACTGGTCCAGGCCAGCTGCCGATCGTGCGCCTCGGCATCCACGAGCACGGGGTGGGCCCCAAGGACCTGGGCCCAGAAATCCATCACTTCACGGGCGACGGATTCGCCGTCGGGCCCGGTCGAGCAGATATAGACGGTGGCATCGGTGAAGCGATCGGGGCGGGCTCCGCTCCAGCCGGCGACATGGGTGCCCGCAAAGGGATGGCTGCCGGCGAACCGGGTGGTCAGTCCCGCCGCACGCGCCCCGGCCATTATTGGATGCTTGATGCTCGCCACGTCGGTACTGATGGCGCCGGGTGAGAGGGCTCCGGCAAGGGCGGGGAGGAAATCGAGAATCGCGCCGGGCGACGCGGCGAGGACCACGAGATCGGCGCCCTGCACTGCCCGGATCGGCGAATCCGCGATATCGTGGACCGCCCCGGCCCGCAGCGCCTGGACGCAGTCGGCCCGGTCCGGCGCATAGCCGATTACCGAGGCAATGCCGGCCCGACGCGCCTGCCACGCCACCGATCCGCCGATGGCACCGAGCCCGAGAACCGCCAGGGAGTTGGGGCGCATAAGGATTGACGAAGATCAGCCGATACTGAGGGGACGAATGGGGACCTGCCGGGGCGGGAGCAAACGTAGTCCCGGATCTCATCCACCTCAACCGAGCGGCGTGCGCGTCGCCCGGTCGTCGGGCACCCGCCCCGGAGCACCGTGATCGATCAGGCGGCACAGCATTCCAGCCGGGCCGATGGCTGGCTGGCCCACACACTGGTGGAGGCGGGACTGCTCCAGCGGGCGCTCGCCGATACCTGGCTCGCCGGGACGGACCCCGGCTCGGTCTGGGCCTCCGCGGTGCAGCACAAGCTCGCCACCGACGAGGCGATCACCGGGCTGATCGCGACCCAGTTCCGGGTCAAGGTGGCGGACTTCGCCGCCGCCGACCCCCGGGCCACGCTGCTCGTGCCCGAGGCAGTCGCCCGCAAGCACCGCGTCTTTCCGCTCACCGCCGATGATCGCCGCATCTGCGTCGCGACCGCGGATCCGCGCGATTTCGACGCCGAGCAGGCGATCGGCTTTCTGACCGGCCGCACGGTGGAATTTCAGGTCACCTCACCGACGCTGCTGCAGGAGCGACTGGACGCGACCTACAGTCCCGAGCGGAGTATCGAGCGGATGCTGGACCGGCTGGCGCCCTCGAAGATCGAGACGATCCTCGTGGATGAACCGGTCGAGAGCCGGGACCCGGTGCTCGATGCCCCGGTCGCCAAGCTGGTCGACGCCATGATCTGCGAAGGGGTCCGCCAGGGCGCCAGCGACATCCACGCGGAACCGGAGGAAGGCGCCACCGTGATCCGCTACCGGGTCGACGGCGTGCTGCGCGAGGTCATGCGACTGCCGGGCTCGGCAGGGGCCTCGCTGGTCCGGCGGGCCAAGATCTTCGCCCGGCTCGACGTCACCGACCCGCTGCACCCGCACGATGGTCGTGCGACAATCCGGGTGGACGGGCAGCAGGTCGACCTGCGGGTCTCCACCGTGCCGATCGCCCGGCGGGGAGAAAAGGTCGTCATCCGCATTCTCGACAAGAGCAACCTGCGCGCGTCGATCGGCGAGCTGGGCCTGAGCGAGCGGGAGCGAGTGCTGCTCGAGCGCCTGCTCGGCTTCCGCGAGGGAATGCTGCTCGTCACCGGCCCGACCGGCAGCGGCAAGACCACGACGCTCTACGCGGCGCTCAACCAGCTCAACACCGGCAAGGTGAACATCGTGACGGTGGAAGACCCGGTGGAGTACGACCTCGCCGGCATCTCACAGATCCAGGTCAACGAGGCCCAGGGCCTCACATTCGCCACCTCGCTCCGCTCGGTGCTGCGGCAGGATCCGGACATCGTGCTGGTGGGCGAGATCCGCGACGTGGAGACCGCCAAGACCGCCATTCAGGCGGGGCTGTCGGGGCACTTCGTGCTCTCGACGCTGCACACCAACGACGCGCCCTCGGCGATCATCCGGCTGCGGGACATGGGCGTCGACAGCTTCAAGATCGCGGCGGTGCTGCGTGGGGTGCTGGCCCAGCGGCTGATGCGGCGGGTCTGCGCCCATTGCGCCGTGCCGATCACACCCGAGGAGCTCCCCGCCGATGCCCGGCCGACGGCGGACTGGCCGGGGACCCCCCTGCTGCGGCGGGCATCGGGATGCAAGCACTGCGGTGGCACAGGGTACAAAGGGCGTCTCGGCGTGGTTGAGATCATGCCGATGGACGAGCATGTCACCCGGCTGATTGACAGCGGCGCCCCGCCGGACCAGGTGGCGCAGGCGGCACGACGGATTGGTATGCAGAGCCTGTGGGAAAGCGGACTCGACCGGATGTGGCAGGGACTGACGACGCTCGACGAACTGGTCCGGGTGCTCGGCGAACGGGTCCAGGAGGACGGCACCACCCAGCCGAACCGGCCGAGCGTGATGCTGGTACCACGGGAGGTGCGGACAGCGGCGGCGGCGGTGGCCGAGCCCGAAGCGGGCGCTCCGGCTGCGATGAAGGTGCTGGTCGCGGATGATGACCCGCAGATGCGCCGGCTGGTGCGGGCGGTGCTGGAGCGGGAGGGTATGCAGGTGGTCGAGGCGGCCGATGGACTCGATGCCATCGATGCCGTCGGGCAGCACCAGTTTTCGCTGATCATCCTCGACATGGACATGCCGCGGCTCGACGGGCTCGGCGTGCTGGAGGAACTTGGCTCCACCGTCACTACGTCCCAGATCCCGGTAATCGTCCTGACCGCGCGGTCGGATGACACGGAGTCGCGGGCGCTGGACCTGGGGGCGCAGGACTATCTTATCAAGCCGGTCCGACCCACCGCGCTCACGGCACGGGTCCGGGCGGTGCTGCGGCGGGTCAAGGCGTAGAGGGAGCCACGGATGGCCACGATACTGATTGTCGAAGACAGCCCGGACAACATGAAGTTGTTCCGGACCCTGCTCACCATGAAGCAGCATGCTGTGGTGGGCCTGACCAGCGGCGAGGGACTGCTGCCGACCATCGAGCAGTCCCAGCCGGCGCTGGTGCTGATGGATATTCAGCTGCCGGGCCGCGACGGCTTCGGACTGCTGGAGGAGATCCGGGCCAGCCCCCACCGGGCGCTGCGGGTCGTGGCCCTCACGGCCCACGCCATGGCGGGCGACCGCGAGCGGGCCCTTGACGCCGGCTTTGACGGCTATATTACCAAACCAATCGATATCCGAAGTTTCCCGGACCAGGTGGCTCGGGCCCTTCAAGGAGAACGAGTCACGCACTAATGCCCCAAGTACCGCCCCCCTCCCCGACGCCGTCCGGGCAGCACGACCGGACCAAGCTGCTCGAGGCGTACCAGAATCTGGTGCGCTCCGAACAGGAAAAACGCAACTCCATCGCCGTCCCGGTCCCGCCCGAACCCCGCACCCCCTACTGGATCACGATGGTCCTGCTGATCGGGGGGCTCGCCTCACTCCTGGTGCGGCAGCCGCAGTGGCTCTTTCCCCGTCCGCCGGAAGAAACGCCCGCGCTCCGGGAGGCCAGCCTGCGGGTGCGGATGTTCGTGGAGATCGACCGGATCGAGCAGTTCCGCAGCCTGAACGGCCGTCTCCCGGCGAACCTCCGGGAGGCGAAAGCGGACAGCATCGGACTGCAGTACACGCCCGCCCAAGCCAGCTACACCCTCGCCGGGCGGAACGGGCCACTATCACTGACCTATCCCTCCTCGATGACGCCGCAGCTGTTTCTGGGACAGAGCTACGATCTGATCAGCATGCGGATGAGGCGATGACCAACCGGCGCGGCTGGACCATGATCGAACTGCTGATCGCCATGGTGGTCCTCGGCCTGCTGGCGGCCATCTCGGTGCTCAAGTACATCGACCTGAGCCGTACCGCCTATGCGGCCAAGATCACGGGAGAATTCGTCACCGTGCGGCTGGCGGCCTACAACTACGAGGCGGACCACAACAACAGCTGGCCCTCCGATCAGGAATCGGGCGTCGTCCCGCCCGAGATGATCCCCTACCTGCCCAACCGGTTCTCCTTCGTCACCCCGACCTACGAGCTCGACTGGGACAATCGCAGCCCGAGCAGGAATCCCTACCAGCTGGCGATCTCGGTACGGACCACCGATGCGCGTCTGATGAACTCGCTCCGCCAGACGCTGGGCAACCGGGCGCCGTACTTCTTCTCCGGCCGCCGGCTGACCTACATCCTGGTGGACAGCTACGGGAATTATTAGGCGGTTAGGCGGTTGGGCGATTGGTCAGTCGTCGATGCGTTGCTTCGCCGAGGTCTCCCGCTCCCATTGCCGGGCCACTTCGAGCACCTTGGGATCGACGCGCGGGAATTGCGGATTCATCCGCTCCAGCGCCGCCACCACCACCTGCGCGACCAGCAGATTCCGGGTCGACTTGCGGTCGCCGGGCACGACATACCATGGCGCCACGTCGGTGCTGCACTTCTCGAGGACATCCTCATAGGCTTCGGTGTACGCCTCCCACCGCTTCCGCTCCTCGAGATCCCCCACCTGGAACTTCCAGTTCTTGAGCGGATCGTTGAGCCGCTCCAGCAGCCGCTCCTTCTGCTCCTTCTGCGAAATGTGGAGGAAGAACTTGAGGATGGTCACGCCGCTCTCCGACAGCATCCGCTCGAAGTCATTGATCTGGGCGTAGCGCCGCTTCCATTGATCTTTCGGCACCAGGTCGTGCACCCGGACGACCAGCACATCCTCGTAGTGCGAGCGGTTGAAGATGCCGATTGTGCCGCGGGGAGGGATGGCCTGATGCACCCGCCAGAGATAATCGTGCGACAACTCGATGTCGGTCGGTCGCTTGAAATTGGTGACCACGCAGCCCTGGACATTGAGCGGCCCGAAGATGGCGCGGGTGAGGCCATCCTTGCCGGAGGCGTCCCGGCCCTGGAGCACGACGAGCAGGGCGCGCTTCGATTCGGCGTAGAGGGCGATTTGCAGTTCCACCAGGCGCTTCAGGAGCGGGGCGAGTGCGGCATCGGCGTCCGCACTGCGGAGTGCGTCGTCATCCACCGCTCCGCTGTCC
>JAWXBX010000239.1:0-17572 GCA_034440415.1 Gemmatimonadota bacterium
GCGCCGGACCAGTAGAGATACCCCAGCAGGAACGGCAGCGTCACTCCGACCAGCCCGACGGCGAGCGCGGCGGTGCCCACCTTCCGCATCTCCCGGAGATCGGTCTCCAGCCCCACTTCGAAGAGCAGCAGGATGACACCGAGTTCCGCCAGCAGCCGGATCATGTCGGCGCCGGCCGCGCCAGCGGCGGGGATGACCGCGAGGACGCTCGGTCCCAGCAGCACTCCAGCCAGCAGCTCGCCCAGGACTGACGGAAGCCCGAGCCGCTCGGCCAGTTCACCGACCAGCTTGCCGCCGGCCAGCATGGCGGCGACGACGAGAAGGAGATTGGAGAACGCCGGATTGCCGCTCGCCGCCCAGAGCGCCGGCGGACAGACGAGGGCGACAAGCAGGTACAGCCAGGGCTTGGGCGGGAGGCGCCGACCCATCACAACGGTTCTTCGGCCTGGGGTTGGAACAGGAAGGTGTGCGTGATGAGCGGGATGGACACCGTCTCGCTGTACTCGGTACTGATCACGATCCGGCGCGGTTTGCCGGAGCGGGTGATGAGGAACTTCTTGGCCTCCGGCGGGAGCTGAAGTTCATCCGCCTTCTGCTCCAGGCGGCGCCGAATCACGGCATCGCTCAGGGTCGGCGCCAGGCGGGCCGAGACCCGCATTTCGTCGACCAGCTCATAATACTTTACCCAGGGCTTGCCGAAATGGATGCCGGCATAGATGCCGATCACCAGAATCACGAGGGAGACGAGGCAGCCCGAGGTGCTGCCCCCGCGGCGGTCTCGGTGCCAGGTTTTCACCATTGCGACTGCGCTCCGTCCACGATGTTGGTGACGAGTTTGCTCAAGGCCCGTCCGCGAGCGATCACTTCCGTCTCACGACCCGGTTCATATTCTCCATCGAGGCTCAGGCCACTGCGCTGCCAGAGCGGCTTGCCTTCCCGATCCACGATCTCCACCGAAACAGACAGCAGGACCTGACGCTTGGTCACCGTCACCTGGCTGTTCCCGGTGCCGGTGAAGGCGACCGGAACGTCGGGGTCGTAGCGACTGATGGTCCCCCGGACGATCGCATCCGCGCTGGATTCCCCCGCCTGTCGCAAGCCCAGGCGCCCCTGAATTGCGGAGCGCACCGAATCCACGACCTCCTGCGTGAGGGTCGGTTCGGCGGTGAGATTGTCGAAGGGAAGAATGGCGACCGTCTTGATCTCGGGCGGGAAGCCTCCTCCGGTGAAACCGTAGAGGCAGCCGACGAGACTGAGCGTGCTAAGGCTCAGGAGGATGCCAGGTGTCAGGCGGAAACTGCGGAGCGGGAACGGTCGCGTAGAAAGTGATCTCCAATTTGGCCGGGACACTCGGCACCAGCAGTTGGGCCTTGATCGGCGAGCCGTCAGGCCGAACGGTAACTCGGGTACGCCCGACGACTTTTCCGGCTCGGCGAACTTCCGCCGAGAGCGTACTGGGATCCCCGGTCACTCGAAGATACTCGACCGTATCCGGTCCGAGGGCATACCGCCATGCCGCTCGTCCCTCCTCTTCCAGCCCCGCAAGTCTTGCCTCCGGTGCCGGACTGACGGCCACCCCAAGCAATGCCCACAAGAGCGGAAAGCTGGGTACCAGGTCCTCCACGGACTTTTCCGGAACCACCCATTTCTTGTCTTGCCCCACCACCAGAGCGGCGCCCTTCCCGATGCCAAGCGAGCCCGCGATGTCGAATCGTAGCGTGTCAGGCGGGGCGATCCGCGCGCTGCCACGCCCACCCTTCGACGGCCCATCTTCCTGGTAAAGCCATGTAAAGCGGTGCAGGACTCGAGCGGGTGGTGTCGTCGCGGCGACCCATTGCGCAACTTGACGCGGTTCCACGGACCCGAGCCCGGCAGGAATGAGCGCTGCGGGGGCGCTGGGGTGACATCCGACGATGCCGAGGGCAAGATAGGCGAGCGCGACCCGACGGTCAAGGCGAAACCATTGTGGCATCAGTAGTTATACCCGAAGAAGAGCTGCAGAAAACTTCGGCTTCGCTGCTGGTCGGTCAAGCCGTATCCATTGAATTTGCCATCGCTGAACCGTCGGCCCCAATCGAGGCGCAGCACGAGGCCGGGAAAGACCGGCCAGCGGAAGCTGACACCATAGCTGCCCAGCAATGCGCGGTCCTCGTCCCGGGTGAACCACGCCCGCCCCGCATCCACGAAGAAGGCACCCTGGATCTCGGGAAAGCGCGCCGCTCCGATGGCGGTGCCGAGGGTAAAGTAGTCAAGCAGCGGGAAGCGCAGCTCGGCGTTGCCCAGCCAGGCCTTGGACCCGAGGATGTAACCATAGTTGGGATAGCCTCGCAAACCGACCGTCCCCCCGATGTTCACCCGAGCGGGCCGGTCCCCGCTGCTGTAATAGCCAAAACCCCGGACCGCGAAGGCGCTCTTCCGGCCCAGACGGAAATACTGCCGGGCGTCGATGGCGGTGGTGTAGTTGTCAAACCGGGCGTTGTTGAAGTCGCTCGAGATACCGGCGGTGAGCAGCAGGTGGTGCCCGTCGAGCGGACCGGTCTGGGTCCACAGCGTGTTGTCGTGAATGAACGTCAGGAACTGCGACCCGATCCAGCCTACCCGGCGCGGCTCGTTGACGGGCAGTGGGGGAAAGTCGAACCGGTCGGAATGCTCCAGCTGCGCCTGCGCCTCGATGCGAGCATAGCGGTTCAGCGGATAGCGCAGCAGCCCGAATGCGCCGACGGTGCTCTCGGTGTAGGCGACATTGAAGTCGCCTTCGTACTGACTGCCCTTGAAACGGAACGCCCCGACGCCCCAGTTGACCCGACGCGTCTGGTTCAGGTAGAGCCCCAGCATGCTGATGTTCTCGAACACATTGCGCAGCTTGCGGCCCTGATAGGTCGAGACATTGAGGTAGAACAGGTTGTCGCTCAGGAGATCGCTCACCAGCACGGTTGCGCCCTGCCCCGTCCCGAACTTCGGCGCATAGGCAAACTCACCGGTGGCAAAATCGAGGGTGTACTTCCGATCGTAGGGCTGGCTGGGCGCGACGGCGACATCTCCCCTCTCCTCCCCGGCGGGCCAGCTCCATTCGCTGTGCGGCGGGATGCTGTCGGGCAGCGCGAACTGCTCCTGCCGCGCCGTGCTGTCGGCGGGATAGAGGTAGACGCCGAGGGAGAGATTGTTGAAGCCGCTGACGAGCAAGGCATCCCGGCCATCGACGGGGGCGGCATCGAACGCACCCGTCCAGGCGGAAGTCTCCCGTCGGCCCTGCCCCAGGGTATCCACCGAGAAGGCATTGAGCACGCCGTCGCGACTCGAGCTGAAGAGGATACGATCCGACGGGAGCCAGCGGGGCGTCTCATCAACCCAGGGACCGGATGTCAGCTGACGGATACCGCCCGTCGCCAGATCCATCACGAACAGATTGACGGCATCCTCCAGGCCGTCGGCGGTCCGATCCGAGGCGAAGACGAGGCGCGTGCCATCGGGGCTCAGGCTCGGATCGAGGTCCTGGTAGGTATCGTCGGTGAGGCGCTCGAGCTTCCCGTCGGGCAGCTGGACCCGGTACAGGTCGGAAATGCCGCTCTCCGCCAGGCCGCTGAAGATGACCGAGCGGCCATCCGCCGCCCAAACGGGCGACAGGATCGACACCAGTGACGGGAACTGGTAGCGGCCACTGATCCTCGCCCGGCGCCGGTCGTAGATCAGCAACGCATCCCGGTCGGAATAGCGGGTACTGAAGAGGAGGAGACCGGGACGGGAAGCATCGACTCGCGAATCGAAGGAATGCAGATTCTCGAACGTCGCTCCGCGGCCCGAGCGCACGATCGTCTCTGCCGGCCCACCATCCAGCGCGCGACTGACCAGCGAGACATAGCCGTTGGCCGCTGAGGCGTAGATCACCTCGCCCCCCGTGCTGTCGTCCGGGCTGAAGGTCGGCTTGATCGCGACCGGCGCAATGAGCCGCGCCACCGCCGGCAGCGCGGCATGACCATCCACCACCCCGTAATAGCTGCGGCGCATGGCGACCTGGAACTCCTCGTTGAGCTGCGCGAGGCTCCGGCCGTAGGTCGCCAGCATCGCCGCTTCGAAGGTGTCGTAGCGCCACATCTCGTGGTACAGGCTGGCGATCCGCCAATCGCCGTAGGTCTGCGCCAGCCACCGGTGAATCCGCCCGCCCAGCGGATACACGATGCCGCCGCCGATGTAGCTGAGCTCCGGCAGCGACGGCAGCCGGCCGCTCAGGACGAGATCGCGCATGATCATCTCGTCGCGCGCGTCCTCACCGGCGGACCAGTACTCCGCCAGCCCCTCGGTAAACCAGAGCGGGAACGGGATCTGCGCCGACCGCGGCGAGCGCACATATCGGTCGTAGAGCAGGCTGATCTGGAAGACATGCACCATCTCGTGGCGCAGTGTATGGCGGAATTCAGCGAAGTTGCCACGGAACGGCAGCGTCACTCGCCGCTTGAGGAAGTCGGTCACGCCGAGCAGGCCATCCGGCGGGGTAAACGGGAGGATATTGGTTTGCTCGAAATCGGCGTGCGAGGCGTAGATGATGAGCGGCACGCGACTGGTGACCGTGTGGCCGAACTTGAGCGCGAGCACATCGTAGGACTCTTCCGCATACGCCAGGGCAACCGGCGCGAGGGCGGCCTCGGCCGGGTAGTAGTACACGTCGACCCGCGGGCCCTTGAGCACCTGCCAGTCGAGCTGTCGGTACTGGATCTTGTTGTCGTTGAACTGGTAGAACTGCCCATGCAGGGGTGCACTGCCTCCGAGGAGCAGGAGGGCGGCGGCCCCGACCGGGAACCAGGACAGTCTGCCGTGGCGGGAGCGTGTCATCGGTGTATGGACCTGATGAGATCGCCCTGGGTGATACGAAGCAGGACCGGTACGCCGTCGGTCACCTGACCGAAGACGGTGTACCGGCCATCGAGATGCGGCTGCGGATTGAGCGTGATGAACCACTGGCTGCCGCCGGTGTCAGGACCCGCGTCCGCCATGCCGAGTGTGTACGCCTTGTAGCGACGACGGCTGACCTCGCCGCGGAGGACGGTCCCGGAACCTCCGAAGCCATCACCTCGCGGATCGCCGGCCTGCGCCACGAAGCTCGGCACGACACGGTGAAATCGCTGGCCATCGAAAAAGCGCCGGTCGACCAGGCGCAGGAAATGGGCAACGGTGAGCGGCGCGTCGGGACCAAAGAGCTCGAGCTCGACGGTGCCAAGCTGCTCGATCTGCAGGGTGACATGCGGGTACCGCGACTCCGCCTGACCGATGAGAAACAGTCGTGCGATGTCGCGGTAGTCTTCCATCGTCGTTCCGGTGCTGAGCGGAAACGCCGCACCCCAGCGCTGCGCCAGCGCCTCCCAATTCGCCTCCGCCCACCCCCGCAGGAGGTAACTCTCCGGCGTCGGGAGACCGGAGAGCATCTCCTGCTCGACGACCGGGCCGGACACCCGGGCAATGGCGGCGAGGGCGTTCAGCGCGGACAGCGCAGGTTCGGGAAAGGAATCGGTTGCGGCGTCGCGAAAGGCGCGGAGAAGCGCCGCCTGGTCCGCACGATCCGCGGCGCGGGCCACTCCATCGGCGGCCACGGCGCGCACTGCAGCGTCGGCGTGAGCCAGCAGCTGGCGCGACGCCGCGAGCAGTGCCGCGTCCGGCCCGACCACCACCTCTCCCCACGCCTGCAGCGCGGCGGCAATGACCCGGGGATCACGATCGGCCAGCAAGGGAGCGAGCTTCGTCGGCGCAGCATGCGCCCACCCTTCGGCTGCGATAGCTCGTTCCCGCCAGTCGGCGCTGGACGCCCAGCGCTCGCCCTGGGGCGCAAACCCCGCACTGTCCAACCGCGCGAGCCCGAGCAGTGCCGCACGGCGCCGTGCAAAACTGCCTTTCCCGCCGGTGAGGACCCGTCCCAGCGCCGTGGAGGCATCGGCCCCGCCGAGCTCGGCGAGCGTCTGCGCCGCCTCGACCTGCACATTCGGTACGGCATCCTCGAGCAGCGGGACGATGCGACGAGCGAGGCGCGCCTCACCGAACGTGCCCAGTGAACGAAGGGCCTGCACCCGCACCGTCGCGTCCTGATCGGTCGTCAGCCGCACCAGCGCGTCCGCCACTGAGGTGGCGATCAGTCCCGAGGAGTCGACGTAGGACTTGCTGAGCGCCCGCGCCGCTGCAGCACGCACCGATGGTGCGCTGCGGTCCGCCAGCGCATCCAGCAGTCGCGCGGCTGCCGCCTTGCTCCGCAGCCGCCCCAGCGAATACACCGCCGCGAACCGGGCATCCTCCTTCGGGTCCTGCACCATGCTCAGCAGCGCGGCGGTTGGGGCGAGCGGGCCGAGCCGCCACGATTCGAGGGCCGCGCGCTGCGCGAGGTAGGGTTGATCGTCCCGACCGCGCCACTCGGATCCCTCGATCACGCCGCGCAGCGCCGCCGCCGCATCGGGCCCGCCGAGACGGGCGAGGGCGGTGAGCAGCTCGAGGGCGGCCGGAGTCGAGAGCGGAGCCCCATCACGGGCCCGGCGGATGAGGACCGTCGCTGCGCCACTGTCGCCCAGCAATCCCAGGGCGAAGATGGCGGACTCCTGGACGGTGGAATCGGGATCGAGGAGGAGCGGCACGAGCAGCGGCACCCCACGCGGGTCACGAATGCGCCCCACGGCGATCGCCGCCGTGCGGCGCACGGCGCTGTCGGGATCAAGGAGGGCACGCTGCAGGATGGCGGCGTCGAAGTTCCGGGCGTCCTCGACGGCAAGAACGGAGGCCAGCACCTCGACGTTGCCCTCGCCCTGGGCCGGCAGCGCAGGCGCGCCGGCGAGTCCGAGTCCGCAGATGAGCCAGATGGTGGAGCGGCTCACGAGGCGCCTCGCGCCCCGGCGGGACGGAGCGCGTCGATCACGGCGGGAGGGATCCGGGTCAGACGGTGCTGGTGATCGAGGCACATCAACGTGGTCTCCGCATCCGCCAGGCGGGTGCCGTGTTCGGCGTGCTCAATGTCATAAACAAAGTCCACTCGACGCGAAGCGACCTCACCCACCCGGCAGCGGATGCGAATCAGATCATCGTAGCGTGCGGCCAAGCGGTAGCGAAGCCGCAGATCGGTCACAACGAGGCGGATGCCGGTCGCCTCCAGCTCGCGATAACTGAATCCCACCTGTCGGAGATGCTCGGTCCGGGCAATGTCGAGCCAGACGACGTGCCGCGCATGATACACGACGCCCATCTGGTCGGTCTCGGAGTAATTGACGCGTACGGTGGTGACGGATTCGGTCAGGGGCAGGTGCACAGGGAACTCGGAGAGCGCGGGTGGCGGGGCGGGCTCGAGCGGATCGGTCGTGCGGCAGGGAAAGTGCCCCCGATCCCTGCCGGCGGCAACCACTCTTCCGCCAAACGACCGGGGGGGCGTATCTTCGCCCTGTGAACTGCCAGCGTCTCATCATCGTCGGTGACGCCCACCTGGGCCGCGGCACCCGGGAGGCAGCGGCCGCCTTCGTTGCATTCCTTGACACCGTGCCGAGCCTGGGCGACGGTCTCCTGATCACCGGGGACCTGTTCGAATTCTGGTTCAGTTACAGACGCGTGGTACCGCGACGGGGCCTGACGGTCGTGGCCGCGCTGGCCCACCTGCAACGCCGCTTGCCGATCCTCCTGGCCGGGGGCAACCATGATCGCTGGGGTGGCACCTTCTGGCGCAATGATCTCGACATCGAGTTCGCCCCCGCCGAGGGCCGCTTCACGGTAGGCGACCGTCCTGGTCTGGTGGTGCACGGCGACGGGCTGGTCGAGGGGCACTGGTCCGGGAGCCTGCTGCAGCGAATCACCCGGCACCCGGCCACCGTCGCCCTGTTCGGCAGCCTCCACCCCGATGCCGGGCTGTGGCTGGTGGACCGGCTCAGTGGCGTGCTGGGCGACCGAGCGCGGACCGAGTCGGAAATCACCGACGGGGCATCGCGACAACTGGCCTGGGCTCGCGCGCGAATGACTCGCGAGCCCGAACTGGCGTTGCTCGCGATGGGCCATTCGCACCGGCCGGCGCTGGAGGAGGTCGCGCCCGGTCGGTTCTACGTCAATCCCGGCGCCTGGTTTGACGGCTACCGCTATGCGATTGTCGCTGACGGCATCCCCTCGCTCGCCCAGTTCCGCCCATGACCCTGCCGACAGATGACCTGATCGTCCGCGAGCTCACCGCGGCCGTCGCCGGCCACTACACGCTCGAGCGCGAGCTGGGACGAGGCGGCATGGGTGCGGTCTTCCTGGCGCGCGACATCAAGCTGGATCGCCTCGTGGCGATCAAGGTCCTGCCACCGGAACTCGCCGTGCGCCCCGAATTGCGGGCGCGCTTTCTCCAGGAGACCCGGACCGCCGCCTCCTTCTCGCACCCCAACATCGTGCCGGTGCATGGCGTGGAGGAGTCGGCCGCGCTGCTCTACTTCGTCATGGGCTACGTGGAGGGCGAAACGCTCACTCAGCGGGTCCGCCGCCAGGGACCACTGGAGGCCGCGGTCGCCGTCCGGCTCCTGCGCGAGGTGGCGTGGGCGCTGAGCTATGCGCACGGCAGGGGTGTGGTCCATCGGGATATCAAGCCGGACAACATCCTGCTGGAACGCGGGAGCGGTCGGGCCCTCGTCATGGACTTCGGCATCTCCCGCTCCGCGGCTGCCTCCGGACTCACCCAGGTGGGAGAGAGCCTCGGCACGCCGCACTACATGAGTCCTGAGCAGGCGGCGGGTGACACAGTGGATGGCCGGAGCGATCTCTATTCGCTCGGCGTCACCGCGTACTATGCGGTGACCTGCACCCTGCCCTTCGACGCCCCGAGCGCCCAGGCGGTCATGGCCATGCACCTCAGCCAGCCCGCCCCGCCAGTGGCCAATCGCCGCCCGGATCTCCCCGACGCGCTCACGGCGTCGATCGATCGCTGCCTGGCCAAGGCGCCGGCGGATCGATTCCCCACCGGCGAGGCGCTGGGTGAGGCGCTTGAGGCGGTCCAGGTACACCGGGCCGAGGTCCCCCCCGCCATCCGGCTGTGGGTGTCGCGAGCAGACCAATTCTTCCGCAATGGTCTCATCATCGCGTTTGTCAGTTTCCAGATCCTCGCCCGCTCCAAGATGTCCCAGCTCGACAAGATGGTCTTCGCGGCGATGTTCACGGCCGCGATCTTCGCCCTGTGGACCCAGATCCCTCTCGGTCTGCGTGAACTGGCGCGCCTCGGCATATCGTTTCCCGATCTCCGCACCGGGCTCGAATTGCTGGATGCGGAGCGAGCCGCCACCCTGGCGGCGCGACGGGCCGATCCGGGATATCCAACCCGCCGCCGACGACTGTGGCTCGGGCTCGGCGTTGGATTCCTGTTGGGCACCGGCCTCCTGATCGTTGCCTTGAAGCAGCGCACGCCGGTCTCCACCGGCGGTTACAGCATCGGCGGGCCCGGAGTGGTCGCGGTCTTCGTCGCCGTCACCACGCTGATGGCCACACTTGTCATGATGATCGCCACGCTCGCCGGCGGGGGCAAAATGGACCAGCGGCTTCATCGGCTGTGGCGCGGAGCCATCGGCGCCCGGCTGTTCCGGCTCGGGGCCTGGCGCCTGCCGGGCGGCGCACCGGTGGGGGGACAGCGCGGGACGCTTTCGGCGAGCGCCCGTACCCTGGTGGAAGCGCTACCCCCCGAGCACCGCCGTGCCGCCACGACGCTCAAGGCAAACCTGCAGCACATCGCCGACCGCATCGACGCGCTCGATCGCCGCGAACGGGAGCTCGCAGCCTCGGTCGCCGAGATCCGGACCCCCGGTGGCGGCACGGAGGAGAGCCACAAGCAGGCCGAATTGCAGCGTGACCTTGATGTCGCACGCCGGAGCGTGGCCGAAGAGCGCGCCCACCTTCTGCAAGCGGTCGAATCGGCGCGGCTCGGTCTCATCCGGGTCCGCAGCGGTCTGGGTGGGATGCGTGAGGTGCTGTCCGAACTCGCGGCCGCCAGCGCGATCCCGGCTGAAAAGCCGCGATGAGTGAATCGCCGATCCTGACGGAAGCCCGCGAGCTGATCCGCGCGGGATCGTACCATCCCGCCATCGAACAACTCATGGCCGGCATCGCCCAGCTCCCAGTGGAATCCCACCGGAAGGCGTACAACCTCGCCGGGCTCGCGTTCTACTTCAATCAGGAATGGGCCGAGGCGCTCGGAATGTTTCAGGCCGCCGCGAAGGGCAGCGAAGTGCCGGAGGACTGGTTCAGCATCGCGATGTGCCAGGTGAAGCTGGGCGACACCACGGGCGGCCTGGAGACCTGGCAAAAGGTGTTCGACCTGAGCTATGCCCATCCGGGCGCCCCGGAGACCGGCACCTTCTTCCAGAAGAAACTCCTGTTCGCCCAGGCGCTGCGCGATGCCGGCGCCTGCCATCCGGTCGGCCTCGACCTGCTGGAACACCAACTGATGGGATTCTTCACCAACTCGCACAGCACCGATCCACACACCTGGGGAATCCGGGGCGTCCCGCAGGTCGACGAGGTGATGGAAACGACCCGGGACTACTACCGGCTCATGGGAAAGCCACTCGAAGCATGGGCCGCGCTCTGTGATCGGGTGGCCGCTGCGGTGGACGACGAAGGCCGGGAGTACTGCGCTGGCGTGAGGGGGAGTCTGGGGGAGTAGACGGTATGCGATAGGCGATAGGCGGTGGGCGGTGGGCGCGGCTGAAGCGAACTGGTTGAATGCTCCACACTGGATGGGATGAGCAGACGGCTGATGGCTGATGGCTGACGGCTAACGGCTAACGGCTGATGGCTGACGGCTACCTTCTCACCCCAGCGCCATGACCTCCACCCCGCTCAGCCGCTCACCAATGAACCGGGCCCCCACCTGCTGGAAGCGCGGCGCATCGTCACTCACCACAAACCGGTGTATCACTTGCCCTCCCGGTGGCGCAGCAAGCTGCTGCTCGGTCAGCGTCGCGGCCACGGCACGGGCGGTCTCGTCGGCGGAATCGATCAGCCGGACCCCGTCGCCCATGACGTGGCCGAGCAGCGGCTTGAGCAGCGGGTAGTGGGTACAGCCCAGGACCAGCACATCAATCCGCTGCGCAATGAGCGGCCGCAGATATTCTTCCGCCACCAGCGCCGTGGCCGGATACTCGAACCACCCCTCCTCCACCAGCGGCACGAAGAGGGGACAGGCGACCTGTTCCACCCGGAGCGCCGCACTGATGGCGTGGATCGCCCGCGGGTAGGCGTTGCTCGCGATCGTGCCCGCCGTGCCGATCACGCCGATCGGGCCGCCCTGCGTCGCCGCCACCGCCGCCCTGGCACCGGGCTCGATCACGCCGAGGACCGGCACGGGGGACTGCTCCCGCAACGCGGCGAGCGCATGTGCCGTACTGGTGTTGCAGGCCACGACGACGAGCTTGACCCCCTGCCCCACCAGCCAGTGCAGGATCTCGAGGCTGTAGCGCCGCACGGTGTCCGGGCTCTTGGGCCCGTACGGAACGCGTGCCGTGTCGCCGAAATAGATGGTCGACTCACCCGGCAGGCGCTCGTAGATGGCCCGCGCAACGGTGAGCCCGCCCAGGCCGGAATCGAAGATGCCGATCGGGGCCGGATTCACCGGAATCGGACCGGCAGTCGCACGGACGCACCAAACCCGCCCCCCGGCAGCGGAGTCGCCGACACCTGCAGATCCTCGGGAAAATCCCAGAGGTGCGCAGCGACGTACGCCTCGATGCCGGCAAAGAGGTGATTGAACGCCAGCAGGACCAGCCAATCCTCCTTCTCCTGCCGTTTCGCCGCGATACTGCCGGACTTGGTGCGCCGGAGGTAATTCAGCTCATGGGCGGTCTTGATGCTCATGCCGAGCGTCACCCCTTCCCACGTAAGGAAGAGCGCCCCGGTGAGTTTCCGGTTGAGTTTGGCCTGGCCCCAGCCGGGAATGAGCAGGGAACGCCAGAACCCGCCCATCGGACTCACAGGGGGGCGTGACACCGCAGCGGCCGCGGCGGAATCGAAGACGACGTTGTCGGGCGTAAAAGCTGACTCGGGCTCGGCCCAGAGCGAGTCTTCCACGATCGCGGCGGTCGAGTCCTGGGCGTGCAGCGTCCCCGCACCCGGCAGCAGCAGCAGCAGCGCGACCAGCAGGAGGGTCCGCCTCACCGGACGATCTCGCGCACGGCAGCAGCGAACTGTTCAACATCCGCTTCGGTTGTATCCCAGGCAGTCATCCAGCGCACCTCGGTGACAGTCGGGTCCCACACGTAGAAGAAGGCCCGCTCCTGCAGTGCGGGAATATGTTCGGCTGGCACCGTCGCGAACACCCCATTCGCTTCGACTCGCTGGGTGATCGTGACCCCGGGAATCTGCCCCACCCGTTCGGCGAGCAGTCGCGCCATTCGATTGGCGTGCTCGGCATTGCGGCGCCAGAGATCCCCCTCCAGCAGGGCGAGGAACTGGGCCGACAGGAAGCGCATCTTGGAGCCGAGCTGCATCCCCTGCTTGCGGATGAAGGGGAAGTCGGATGGGTCGCAGCCGTTGAGGAACAAGATCGCCTCGGCGCCCATCGCCCCGTTCTTTGTGCCGCCAAACGAGACGATGTCGACACCGGCGGCGGTTGTGAACTTCCGGAACGGCACGCCCAGCGAGGCGGCCGCGTTGGCCAGCCGTGCGCCATCGACATGCAGGAGCAGTCCATGCCCATGGGCCCACGTCGCCAGCGCCGCGATCTCCTCGGCGGTGTAGACGGTGCCCAGCTCGGTCGACTGACTGAGGGATACGAGCCTGGGTTGTACCCGGTGCTCGTCGCCCACCCCCTGCAGGTGCCGTTCCAGATCCTCGGGCCGCAGCTTGCCGTCCGGAGTGCGGCACGTCAGCAACTTGCAGCCGCTGTAGCGCTCAGGCGCGCCGCATTCATCGACCTGAATATGCGCCCCCTCGGCGCAGATGACCGCCTGATACGGACGCATGATCGCTTCGATGCCGAGCACATTCGCCGCCGTGCCGTTGAAGACGAACCAAGCCCGGGTGTCCGGGCCGAAGTGGGCCCGGAACAGCTCTTCGGCCTGGGCAGTGACAGCATCGTGGCCGTAGGCGCGGACATGCCCCTCATTCACCCGCATGATGGCCGCGAGCACTTCGGGATGCACCCCCGCGTTGTTGTCGCTGGCGAAGTCGCGTCGGGGCGTGGTCATCCCGTGGTCAGGACCGGCAGGGCACGGGGCAGCATGCGGATCTCCATGCGATGATCGGTCGAGCGAAGCTCGCCATCGAATTGGGCCTGCAGCGGCAGCCCGTCCGTCGACGCCACGGTGAGCGCCGTGGTCCGGAACATCCGGACATCGCGGAGCCGGGTGTGCCAGCCGAACAGGGTCAGCGGCACCTTCAGCATGATGCCGGCGCGGGAGAGCGATCGGATGGCGCAGACATCGAAGAGGCCGTCATCGACCAGGGCATCGGGGGTGAGTTTGAAACCGCCACCGACTGAAGGCCCGATTCCCACCTCGATCAGCAGCAGCCGGTCGGCAAACGCGCGGTCATCGCCTGCGATCTGCGCGGGGAAACCACTGAATCGCGAGACGGTCCAGCCGACCGCGGCAAGATAGGCCGCCAATCCGCTGCCACGCTGCAGGCTGTTGACCCGCCCGCCGACGAGGGCGTCGAACCCGATGCCCACCGAGTTGATGAAGTACTCGCCCCAGGCAGTGCCGACGTCGTGGTGGTGCACCGTCCCGCGGGCCAGACGCGCGATCGCCGCTTCCGGGGTGAGACGGTAGGTCCCGGCGAGCTTGGCATAGTCGTTTCCAGTCCCGCTCGACACGATGCCAAGCGGAGGCCGCTCCCGCACGACGGCGCTGAGGAGTCCATTGGCGGCTTCGTGCAGCGTGCCGTCTCCACCCACCACCAGCACGCGCGCAACTCCGGCCTCAGCCGCCTCGCGGACCATTGGCGTGGCCGTACCGGGAGCCGAGGTGTCGAGCCGGACGACTTCACCCCACGCCGCGCGCGCCGCCGCTTCCGCGCGCGGCGCGAGAGCGAGGGCCCGACCGCGCCCGGCAGCGGGATTGACCAGCAGGAGGGTCGTCACGAAGACCGGAGCACTGAGGAATCGCCATGCGCGTGGAGCGGGCCTGCCATAGCCTTTCCCGGACGCACATGGCGGGAGCGTGTGGGAATCGAACCCACCGGAGCCACCGAAGGCGCCTCCATCGCGGTTTTGAAGACCGGCCGAGCCACCAGGCCCGATCCACCCCCATAAACGACGCGGCGCTGCTGCCTCATGCGGGCAACAGCGTCGGTTTATTCGGTGGGCTGCCCATCCGTCTGCGGCGCGGGATCCACCCCCTCCTCCGCGGCAGCGTCCAACTCCGGCTCGGCGGCGGCGTCCGCCGCCCGCTCCGTCCGGCGCTGGAGCTTCTGTGCCCGCTTGCGCTGCTTCTCCAGTTCCTTCTGTCGCTTCTCAAAACCGAAATTACGCTTGGGCAACGGGACTCCGAGGTGGATGCGCGCGGACCAACGGGGCGCCCTCGGCTACGAGCGCAGGGACGCGCAAGATAGTACCTCCCCCTCCCCCATGCCCGGTCACGCCGTCGCGATGACGTCGATCTCCACCCGCACGCCGCGGGGCAGCCCGGCCACCGCCACCGTGGACCGGGCAGGCTTGTGATCTCCGAAATATTTCGCGTAGATCTCGTTCATCGAGGTGAAGTCGGCCATGTCCACGAGGTAGACCGTCGTCTTGACCACCTTGCCGAAGTCGCTGCCGGCGGCGTTGAGCACCGCCTGCAGGTTCTGAAACACCCGCTCGCTCTGCTCCCGGATGCCACCGCTCACCACTTCCATGGTGGCCGGATTGAGCGCAATCTGGCCGGCGGTGAAGATCATGCCGCCGGCGATGGTGGCCTGGCAGTAGGGGCCGATGGCCTTGGGCGCCTGGTCGGTCGCGACGATGGTGATGGTCATGGAAAACCAGTCGTTGATTGGTGAGTCGGTGTCAGCCATCAGCCGTCAGATTGAACCGCGGATGGCTGCCGGCTGATGGCTGATCGCTCCCTTAAAACAGTCCCTCGATGCGGCCATCGGGGTGCACCCGGATGGCCTCCGCGCTCGGCGTCCTGGACAGGCCGGGCATGGTCATGATTTCGCCGGCGAGGGCGACAACGAAACCGGCGCCGGCCGAAGGATAGACGTCGCGGACGTTGATCCGGAACCCTTTCGGCCGCCCCAGCTTCGTGGCATCATCGCTCAGGGAGTACTGGGTCTTGGCCATGCAGACCGGGGTCTGGCCCATCCCCATCTCCTCGCACTGGGCGATCGCCTTCTCGGCGGTGGCGGTGAAATTGACACCGTCGGCGCCATAGATCTCCGTGGCGATGATCTCGATCTTCTTCTTGATCGGCAGGGCGGCGTCGTACAGCGGCTTGAAGTCGGCCTTGCCTTCGTCCAGCACGGCCAGCAGCTCACGTCCCACCTCGAGTCCGCCGTCCCCGCCCCGGGCCCACACATCCGACAGCGCAGCACGGGCGCCCCAGCTCTTCGCGGCGGCAATCACGGCGTCCTGTTCCTCCTTGGTGTCGGACAGGAACCGATTCATCGCGACCACGACCGGGAGGCCGAACTTCTGCACATTTCTGACGTGCGCCTCGAGATTCACCATGCCGCGCTGCAGGGCGGCGAGGTCCGGCGTGCCCAGCGCGTCCTTCTTCACACCACCGTGCATCTTGAGTGCCCGCACCGTGGCGACGATGATCACCGCTTCGGGCTTGAGCCCGCCAATGCGGCACTTGATGTTGAGGAACTTCTCCGCGCCGAGATCGGCGCCGAAGCCTGCTTCGGTGAGAACGATGTCGCCGAGGGCGAGGCCAAGTTTGGTTGCGACAATGGAGTTGCAGCCATGGGCGATATTGCCGAACGGCCCACCGTGCACCAGCACCGGCCCGCCCTCCAGCGTCTGCACCAGGTTCGGCAGCATCGCGTCCTTGAGCAGGAGCGTCATCGCACCACTCGCCTTGAGGTCGGCGGCACGGATCGGCTTCCGATCGCGCGTCAGCCCGACGATGATGCGACTGAGCCGGGCCTCGAGATCGGTGAGGTCGGTGGCGAGGCAGAGAATGGCCATGATCTCGCTGCCCGGCACGATGACGAACCGTTCCTCGCGCGAGGGACCGCCGTTCAGGCCGCCGAGGCCGACGATGATCGACCGGAGCGCGCGGTCGTTCATGTCGATGGTGCGGGGCCAGGTGATCCGGCGGGAGTCGATGCCGAGCGCGTTACCATGATGGATGTGGTTGTCCAGCATCGCCGACAGCAGGTTATGCGCCGAGGTGATCGCGTGGAAATCGCCGGTGAAATGCAGGTTGATCTCGTCCATCGGGATCACCTGGGCATACCCGCCGCCCGCCGCTCCGCCCTTCACGCCGAACACCGGGCCCAGCGATGGCTCCCGGACACAGATTACGACCTTCTTGCCAAGCTTGCGGAGCGCCTGCCCCACACCGATGGTGACGGTGGACTTCCCTTCGCCAGCCGGCGTCGGGTTGATCCCGGCCACCAGGACCAGGCGACCCTTCGGCTTGCGGGCCGCGATCGCTTCCGGCGTGATCTTGGCCTTGTAGCGGCCGTACAGCAGGATGTCGTCGGGGCCGAGCCCGACTTCCGACGCAACCTCCGCGATCGGCCGGAGTGTCGCAGCCTGGGCGATCTCGATATCTGACGGAACAGTCGACATGGCGGCTGGCTTCCCTCTGGGGAAAGGGTTGGGGGACGGGGGCATGGCCTGGCGAGCTCCGGGCTCCGCTGGCCGTCAATGATAGGTACCGCTGTGTGAACCGCGCATGAAGCGCGGACCCTCAATGCTCCAATCTATTACCGAACAGGCGGCGGGCGTTCGCCGTGGTCTGGGTGGTGATGGACTCCAGAGCCTCACCGCGGACCACCGCGATCCGCTCCGCCGTGAATCGGACGAAGGCCGGCTCGTTCCGCTTCCCCCGTTCGGGGACCGGCGCCAGGTAGGGGGCGTCGCTCTCGAGCAGCAGCCGGTCGGCCGGCGTGGCGCGGATGGCCTCGTCAAGACGCCAGTTCCGGAAGGTGACCATCCCGCTGAATGATAGATAGTGGCCAAGATCGAGGCCGGTCCGCAAGAGCTCGGGGCCGCTCGAGAAGGAGTGGAGGATCACGGAGGCCGTCGGCTGGTTGCGCAGGATGGCCGCCACATCGGCGTCGGCATCGCGGGCGTGGATCACTGCGGGCTTGCCGGCGGCGACCGCCAACGCGAGTTGCGCCTCGAACACCGCCCGCTGGACGTCGCGAGGGGCGTGGTCGTAGTGGTAGTCGAGCCCCATCTCGCCTGCGGCGACCACCCGTGGATCCGCCAGCTGCCGCCGCAGCCACTCGGCCAGGTCCGCCGTCCAGCGGGACGCCTCGTGCGGATGGAGTCCGGCTGTCGCCGATATCCGGGAATCCCGTCCGGCCAGGGCGACCGCCTGTTCGGCCGTCTCGGGCTGCTCTCCGATCACCACCAGGTGCCCGACGCCCGCCGCCCAGGCCCGCTCCAGCACCGCGTCCAGATCGGCCGCAAAGGCGTCAGCGGCAAGATGGCAGTGGGTGTCGATCA
>JAWXBX010000240.1:0-6571 GCA_034440415.1 Gemmatimonadota bacterium
GGCTTGCCGGGAAGGGCGCTGGAGAAGCCGTCAACCCGACGGCGGAAGATACGTAATGGCGGGGCAACTCGAAGAGCCGGACCTATGTCAACGGTGAATCCTACGAGACCTACAAGCCCGCGTATCAGTCCGGGTGGGAGTCCCGGAGCCGTTACGAGGGAAAGAGCTTCGATGCGGTCGAGCCGGACCTCCACCGCGACTGGGAGAAGATGCCGCGAGCCGCGAACCTCTCCTGGGAGAAGGCCAAGCACGCCACCTGCGACGCCTGGCACCGGGTAGAACGGGCGCTCCCGGGCGACGCCGACGGGGACGGAATCTGAGATAGCAGGCGGCGACCTGCTTCCCGGTCTATCCGGGAAGCAGGGCTCTCCACCTCGTCGCACGGGTCCACGCCGCAGTACGGGAATGTCGCTTCGCCCGGGGAGTTGAGACCCTGCCAAGCCGATTGAGTGGAAGCGCGGGGCTCGCTCTTTGGAGCGAGTCAGACCCGCCCAACGATCGATGGCCTTCCCCTCGTCAGCGGGACACCTTTCCGGACTGGCAATTTGTCCCGGTGCAGCATTCAACCGCAGAGGCCAACGTGGCGGACGATACGGTCGCGGAGGACGAAGCACGGCGCGTGGCACAGCATGCCTCGGTCAAGACCCAGATCGAGGGAAATGTGAACGCCGAGATCAAGGGCCAGGCCCGCACGGCCTCGCCGGAGCAGGCGGCGCGCGTCGGACAGGTCGCGGACGATTTCCGCGGTCGGGCCATCGCGGAAACCGTGGCCACGGAGCAGGCGGTCTCCCGGTCGCGCACCGCTGCCAGGTCCTCCCAGTTCGTAGACTATGCGTTCTATCTCATCTATGCCCTGCTGACGATCCGCCTGGTGCTCGCCCTCATCGCCGCCCGCTCCTCCAGCGGTTTTGTCCAGTTCATCAATGGCATCACCTATCCGCTGTACCTCCCGTTCCGCGGGATCGTGGCCAGTCCGTCGACGGACGGGGGCTTCACCCTCGCGCTGCCGGTGGTGATCGCGATCCTCGTCTACCTGCTGCTGCATGCCGGCATCAACGGCGTGTTGCGGCTCGCCGCTCACCGCAAGACCACGATCTGACCCCGTTCATCGAGGAAATACCATGTTGAAAGTCACCACCACCATCGTCATACTGACGCTTGCCGCCCTGGCCGTCTCGGCCCCTCTGTCCGCCCAGTCCCGGAGTGCCGTCACCAGCGCCGACCTGGAATCGGCGGTCCGCACCGCACCCGGCGCCAACCAGGCATCCGTCCAGCAGTTTCTGCGGAACGACGCCGTCATCGACGCCGCGGCCGGGATGGGCGTCAATGTGGCGGACCTCGCCGCCCGCGTCAGCACGATGGACGAGGCGATCCTCAGCCAGGTGGCCGATCGGACCCGGGCGGCCGATCGCGCCCTCGCCGGTGGCGACCAGAAAGTGGTGCTCGGCACTACCGCGATCCTGCTGATCATCATCATCATCATTCTGCTGGCGAGCTGACTACCGGCAGCGCGCCTTATGCGGAAGGTCCCCGGGACGATCTTCACGCTGTTCGGAACGATCCTGACACTGGGCGGCGCTCCTGCGTCCGCCCAGTCGTCCTTTTCCCCCACCGTCGCCGGGGTGCCATCGGCCCTCGACGTCCCGTATCTGCCGCAGTCTGAACTGCTGTGTGGTGGTGCCGCGCTCGCGATGGTGGAACGGTGGTGGGGACGGCGCGGGGTCCAGGCTGCCGATTTCGCGGGGCTGGTGCGCCCCGAGGAACGCGGTATCCGGACGATCGATCTCGCGGCCGCCGCCCAGGCCCGGGGCTGGGAGACGACGGCGTTCGACGGTTCACCCGAGTCGGTCCAGCAGTGGCTGGCACAGCGGATCCCGGTGGTGGCCCTGATCCAGGTTGGACACGATCGGTATCACTACGTCGTCCTGCTCGCCTGGGCTGCAGGCCGCGTGATCTACCACGATCCCGCGCGCGCGCCGTCCCGCTCGATCGAGGAGGCAGCGTTTCTCCGGGAGTGGAGTGGGGCGGAGCGCTGGGCTATGATCCTCCGACCGGGGACTGTCATGCAGGATTCCATGCCGATCGTCGGTGTCACGCCCCCGCCGACAGACTCGCTCCCCTGCTCCCCGTGGCTGGACCAGGCAATCGACGCGGTGGCCGGTCAGAATCTGGACGCCGCCGATTCCCTGCTGCAGGAGGCGGGTCGCACCTGCCCCTCGGAGCCGCTGGTGCTGCGCGAACAGGCGGCGGTGCGCTTCAAGGAGGGCCAGTTCGCGGCGGCCGGGCAACTCACCGCGGCGTACCTTGCCCAGGTGCCGGACGACCCGCTCGGGTGGCAGCTCCTTGCCACCGCCCGGTTCCTGTCGGGTGATCGCGACGCGGCGCTCCGGGCCTGGAACCGTATCGATGCGCCGCGAGTGGACCTGGTGCGCATCGACGGTGTGCGTGCGATCCGTTTTCAGCAGCTTGCGAGCGCCATCCACGCGCCGGCCGGCACGCTGCTCACGCCGCCCCGTCTCGCCCTCGCCCGTCGCCGGCTCAGCGACGTGCCGGCGCTGCGCCGCTCGCGCCTCTCGTACCTGCCGGTCGGTGCGGGCCTCGCGGAACTCCGGGCGACCGTCACCGAGAGGCCGGTGATTGCTCCGGCCTGGTGGCTCGTCGCCGCCAATGCGCTGCGCGCCGCCACCCAGCGCGAGGTGGGTCTCGCCATCGCGTCCCCGACGGGTGGCGGTGAATTGTGGACCGCCGTCTGGCGGTGGGAACACGCGCACCCACGCCTTGGCGCACGGATCGAACTGCCGATGCGGCTCGGCATCGAAGGTGTCGCGGAGGTGAGCGCCGTCCGCGAGCAGTTCCGGTTCGTGGTCGATACCGCGAGCGCTGGCACGCTCACCGCAATTCGTCGGGCATATGGCGTGGCTTTCGGCGGCTGGGTCCTCCCAGCGCTGCGACCCACCGCCGGGCTGGAGGATGAGCACTGGTCCGATGGGCGGCGCTTTCTCGTCCTGACGGCCGGTACCGCAATTCGGGCCGCAGGCGATCGATTCACCCTCACAACCCTGGTGCAGCGCGGGCTTTCGATTGTCCATCTCCCGTCATATGTCCAGGGGAGCGTTCGCGCCCTCTGGGCCTCCGCCCCGGACATCAGTCACACCACCTGGTCCGCCCGACTGGGACTCGACATCGTCAGCCACGACACGCCCGTCGGCCGGTGGCCGGTCGCGAATGGCGATATCTCCTGGGCCATCCCGCTGCGCGCGCACGACCGAACCGCGAACGGACTCCTGCCAGGAACCACCACCGGCCGAAGCATGATCCACGGCGGCCTCTCTGGCGACCAGCCGCTGCTGCGGGCCGGACCGTTCACCGTGGCGGCCGGGGTGTTCCTCGACGGCGTGGAGGTCATGAGCCCGGCCGATGGACCGCAGCGGGATCGCCTGTACCTCGACGCAGGCTCGGGCCTGCGCATCGGGCTGCTGGACGGACAGTTCGGGACGCTCCGCATCGATCTGGCGACCGGACTCACCGATCGCCACACCGCAATCACGGTCGGCCTCCACCAGAGCTGGCCACCCTTTCGGCCAACGACACCCACACCCTGAAGGAGATGCTCATGTCGCGCAAGAAGAAGCCTTCGCCGAAGCCTGATGCCAGCACGGCACCGGTGCCACCGAGGCACGCCGCAGGCGCGCTGATTCATCCCGCGGCTGAAACGGACCGGCCCGACATCCCCGCGCTGGAGGGCGGGGAGCCGCTGCCGGAGGAACTCACCGGACGTGCCAGCGGCACCAGTGAGGACCTCACCGCACTTTTCGACAATACCTCCGCCAAGCATCTGTCCGACGGATTCCACGGCAGGAGCGCGGATGACCCCGACGCGGTCGATCGCGGAGACGGCGTCGGAGAGTCCTGATCACCGATGCATCGGCAGCAGAGCGAGACTCGCTGATGCGCTATAACAAACGGGAGCCCTCGGGCTCCCGTGTGCGCACCTCGCCAGCCGGCTGGTCACCCCGCCCCAGGCGGGCCCAGCGCGGTTACCAGCGCCGCGAGCGCCTGACCACGGTGACTGACCGTTTCCTTCTCCTCGATGCTCGCTTCGCCAAAAGTCCTCTCCAGCGCATCAGAAAAGAAATAGGGATCGTAGCCGAAGCCGCCCTCCCCTGCCGCCTGCTCCAGGATACGGCCGGTGCATGCCCCCTCGAACGTGGACGGCACGGCGGTCGGAGTTCGAAGAAAGACCAGCACGCAGCGATAGCGCGCACGTCGCTTCGCCTCCGGTGCCCCACGCAGCCGGCGCAGCAGCTCCGCGTTATTGGCCACGTCGACCTGCGCCGCCGTCCCGGTCGCTCCCGCCCACCGCTTGGACCGGACCCCGGGCTGTCCTCCGAGGTAGAACACTTCCAGCCCGGAATCATCCGCAATCGTCGGCAAACCGCTCTTCCCCGCGAAATACTCCGCCTTGGCCCGCGCATTCGCTTCGAAGCTGTCGGCCACCTCCAGCCCGTCCTCCGCTGAGGTCTCGGGGATGCCCGCGTCGTCGGGGAAGAGCACCTCATGCCCGGCCGCCTCAAGTACCCGGCGCACCTCCCGCTGCTTGCCGGCGCTGCGGGTAGCGAACAGCAGCTTCACCGTCCCAGCACCGCGCGCTGCGCCGCGAAGAGCTGAAGGAGCCCTCCATCAGCCAGGGCGAGCAGCCGGTCGAGCTCGGCACGCGAGAATGTGCCGTGCTCTCCCGTGCCCTGCACCTCGACATAGGAGGAGGGTTCGACCATCACGATGTTGGCATCGACACCGGCGTCCTTGTCTTCGAGGTACATGAGGTCGAGTCGCGCCTCGCCATCGATTATGCCGACCGAGACGGCGGACACCAGCCGGCCGAAGGGGTTGGGAATACCAGTGGTCTCCGCCAGCCAGGCGCAGGCGTCCGCCAGCGCCACGCACCCGCCGGTGATGCTGGCGGTGCGGGTGCCGCCGTCGGCCTGGAGCACGTCACAATCGATCTTGATGGTGAAATCGCCGAAGGCCATCGTGCCCATCGCCGCCCGCAGCGATCGGCCGATCAGCCGCTGGATTTCCTGGGTCCGGCCACCCGCGCCGCGCCGTTCGCGATCAGTCCGCTCGGATGTGGCGCGTGGCAGCATGGCATACTCTGCCGTCACCCATCCTTCGCCCGATCCACGTTTCCACGGCGGTGCGCCCTTCTCGACCGACGCGGTGCAGTGCACCAGGGTGCCGCCCATGCGGATGAGACAGGAACCCTCGGCGAAGGGATTCGCCTTGCGCTCGAGAACGAGGGGACGCAGTTGATCGACAGCGCGGTCATCAGGACGTGACACGGAGTTGCTCCAGGAGTGCGGTGGTTGAATAGCCGGGAAGAAGCGGGATGATTGCGACCTGACCGCCGTGGGCTTCGACCCAGTCAGCACCAACAATGTTCGGCCGGGTATAGTCGCCGCCCTTGACCAGCGCGTCGGGCGCGAGGGACTCGATCAGGTGCAGCGGAGTCTCCTCGTCGAAGAGGACGACGGCATCAACCGCTTCAAGGGCGGCGATGAGCGTCGCCCGCCCCGCTTGGGGGATCAGGGGACGGTCAGCCCCCTTCCCCAGCCGCCGCACCGACGCGTCGCTGTTGAGCCCGACGACGAGGCAGCCACCGAGTGCGCGCGCCGATTCCAGCAGGGCCACGTGGCCGGCGTGCAGCAGGTCGAAGACACCGTTGGTGAACACCACGGGACCGGCCTGCGCCCGGCGCCACGCGATGGCTGCCGGCAGCTCCATGATCTTCCTCGCCGCAGGACCCGTCATCACCCGCGGGGCTGCCGCACGAACAGAAACTTGAGGGCGAGCGGGGCGATGAACGTGGTCGCCATCACCATCAGCAGCACGGCGCTGAAGGTCCCCTGGCCGAGTATCCCGGCCTGCCGGCCGATATCGGCGAAGATGAGCCCGACCTCGCCCCGCGGGACCATGCCGACGCCCACGGCCATCCGGCGGTAGCTGAGCCAGGGGGCGGCCCAGCCGGCGGCGATCTTGCCGATGATCGCGATGACGGTGAGGATTCCGGCGACCAGCAATAGCGCGCCGGCACCAGGGACGCGCGGATCGAGCAGCGAAAGATCCGCGGCCGCGCCAACATTCACGAAAAAGATCGGCGCGAGGACCGCCGCGACCGGCTGCACCTGTTGTTCGACGGTATGAGCCTGACGGGTGGTCCGCAGGATGAGTCCGGCGGCGAAGCCGCCGATGATGAGTGCGGACCCGAGCCGGTCCGCGAACGCGGCGAGGGCCAGCGCAAAGGCGATGGACAGGACCACGACAACCCCGCGCGCCCGCATCCGTGAAACGCGGTCCGCCAACCGGGGAACGACGAGATTGCCGAGCACGACGGCCGCCACGAGAAAGCCAACCGCTGCCGCGAGGGTGCTCGTGACACCAAGCAGACTCACCCCCCCGCCCGCAGCGAGCCCCGAGACCACGCTGAGGATGACGAGACCGATGATGTCATCCAGCACCGCCGCGCCGAGGATGATGCGGGCTTCCGGCGTTTCCATCTGACCCAGATCCCCCA
>JAWXBX010000241.1:0-7674 GCA_034440415.1 Gemmatimonadota bacterium
CCCGTAGATTCCCGCCCCTATGACCGACACCGTCCCCGACAACTACCGGCCCGAACAGGTTGAAGCCAAGTGGCGCGCCCGCTGGGCTGAGCGTGGCACCAATCAGCCGGATCTCGACCGCGCCACCCGGCCGTTCTACAACCTGATGATGTTCCCCTATCCCTCCGCCGAGGGGCTGCATGTGGGGAACATGTTCGCCTTTACCGGCAGCGACGTGTATGGCCGGTTCAAGCGGCTGCAGGGGTATGACGTCTTCGAACCGATCGGCTATGACGCGTTCGGGATTCACAGCGAGAACTACGCGATCAAGGTCGGCCTGCATCCCGCCGAGCTGATCCCCCGCAACATCGCCAACTTCCGGCGTCAGCTGGAGCGGGTGGGCGGCATGTTCGACTGGCGCCATGCGCTCTCGACGACGGATCCGTCCTATTACAAGTGGACCCAGTGGATCTTCCTGCAGCTGCTCAAGGCGGGGAAGGCCTACAAGAAGAAGGCGGCGGTCAACTGGTGCCCGTTCGACAAGACCGTGCTGGCGAACGAGCAGGTGGAAGGCGGGTTATGCGAGCGGTGCAAGACGCCGGTAGAGCAGCGCTTTCTGGAGCAGTGGTTCTTCCGGATTACCGATTACTGCGACCGGCTGCTGGCCAATCTTGACACGTTAGACTGGTCCGACACGACCCGCACCGCGCAGCGGAACTGGCTCGGGCGGAGCGAGGGCGCCGAAATCCTCTTCGCGGTGGCGGGCGGCCGGACGGTCGGAGCGTCGGCAGCCTCGACCGCCCAACCGCCCAACCGCCCAATCGCCGGCATTTCCGTCTTCACCACCCGGCCCGACACCCTCTTCGGCGCCACGTTCATGGTGCTGGCACCGGAGCATCCGCTGGTGACCCGCCTGACGACGCCGGCCCAGGCCGCCGCCGTCGCCGCGTATATCGAAGCGGCGGCATCGAAGGATCTGGTCGCCCGCAAGGTGGGCGACCGGGACAAGTCCGGGGTCCCCCTCGGCACGATGGCCGTCAACCCCGCCACCGGGCGCGAGATCCCCATCTGGATCGCCGATTATGTGCTGATGGAGTACGGCACCGGGGCCATCATGGCGGTGCCAGCGCACGATGAGCGCGACTTCGCGTTCGCCCGGAAGTACGGCCTGGAGATCGTGCGGGTCCTGTCGCCCGAGCGGGTAGACCCGGCCTCCGTGCCGGGGAACGCCGCGCTGGCGGCAGCCGAAACCGAGACCGCCGGCTACGTCCTGGTCAACTCGGGCAAGTTCGACGGCCGCACCGCCGAGGAGGCCAAGCGCCTCATCACCGCCGACCTCGCCGCCCAGGGCAAGGGGAAGCCCGTCGTGCAGTTCCGGCTGCACGACTGGTGCATCTCCCGGCAGCGCTACTGGGGCCCGCCCATTCCCGTCATCTACTGCGACAGCTGCGGCCCCGTGCCCGTGCCGGAGAAGGACCTGCCCGTCATCCTCCCGCCGATCGAGGACTTCCGGCCCGACGATTCCGGCATCTCGCCGCTCGCGCGGCACGAGGAGTGGTACTACGTCCCCTGTCCGACCTGCGGCAGGCGCGGTCGTCGCGAAACCGATGTTTCCGACACCTTTCTCGACTCGGCGTGGTACTACCTGCGCTATCCGAGCAGTGAGTTCGACGACCGGCCGTTCGATCCGGCGCGCACGAAGAAGTGGTGCCCGGTCACGACCTACATCGGCGGGAATGAGCATGCGGTGCTGCACCTGCTCTATTCCCGTTTTCTGGCGATGGTGCTGAAGGACCTCGGGCATATCGATTTCGAGGAGCCCTTCACCCGGTTCCGGGCCCACGGGCTGATCGTGAAGGACGGCAGCAAGATGTCCAAGTCCCGCGGCAACGTCGTCATCCCCGACGAGTATATCGCGCAGTGGGGCGCCGACACCTTTCGCATGTACCTGATGTTTCTCGGCCCACTGCAGGACGGCGGCGATTTCCGCGAAGCCGGCATCAACGGTCCCCGGCGGTTTCTCGATCGCGTCTGGCTGATGGTGACGGAAGCGGAGGACGGCGGCGAGCTGCAGAAGTCGCTGGTGGTCCGCTGGCACGCGACCAGGAAGAAGGCGGCGGAGGATATCGACGGGCTGCGCTACAACACCGCCATCGCCGCGCTCATGGAACTGGTCAACGCGATGAAGGAGGCCGGCAGCCGCGACCGGGCGATCATTGCCGACCTGATCGTCATGCTGGCCCCCTTCGCGCCGCACTTCGCGGAGGAGTGCTGGGAGCGGCTGGGCCACACCACGAGCGTCTTTGATGCGCGCTGGCCGGCGTGGGATGAAGGGCTGGTCGTCTCGGAGGAGATCGAGGTGCCGGTCCAGATCGGCGGGAAGACCCGCGCCAAGATCCAGCTCCTCCGCGGCTCCGACGAAGCCACCGCGTTGGCGCTAGCGAAGGGGGAGCCCACGGTACAGAAGTTCCTGGAGGGCAAGACGATCCGGAAGATCATCTACGTGCAGGACCGGCTGCTCAATCTCGTGATCGGGTAGATCATCGCCGGGAAAGGCCATCATGCGGCACGTCGCGACGCTCCTCCTGACCATGGTCACGGCACTGCCGGCCGCGCCATCGCCCGCCGTCCAGTCCGATGTGGCCGCGATCGGTACCGCGCGCGCGTTCGTGCTCGATACCATGGCGCAGCTCCGGGCCCCCGGTGCCTCGATCACCGTGATCCGCGACGGTGTGATGATCTGGAGCGAGGGTTTCGGCTTTGCGGATCTCGAGCAGCGCGTCCCGGTCACGCCGCTGACCCGCTTTCGCATTGGGAGCGTCTCCAAGCCGCTCACGTCGATCGCGCTTGGCCTGTTGGTGGAGGAGGGGAAGCTCGATCTCGATGCGCCAGTCCAGCGCTATCTGCCTGACTTTCCGGTCACGCGCTGGCCCATCACCACCCGCCAGCTCGCCGGTCATCTCGCCGGCATCCGGCACTATCGCGGCGACGAGTTTGCCAGCGCGCGGCACTACGACACGGTCCGGGACGGGCTGGCGATCTTCGCCAACGACTCGCTGCTGTTCGAGCCGGGGACGCGATACGCCTACTCGACCTACGGCTGGAACCTGCTCAGCGCGGTGATCGAGAGCGCCAGCGGTGAATCGTTTCTGCCGTACATGGCACGGCGGGTCTTCGGCCCGGCGGGAATGACGCGCACCGTGCCGGAGTTCAACGACAGCCTCATCCCCTTCCGCGCCCGGTTCTACGTGCATGCGGATTCAGCGGCACCGGCGACCAACGCCCCCTACGTCGACAACAGCTACAAGTGGGCCGGCGGCGGATTTCTCTCGACCACGGAAGATCTGGCGCGCTTCGGGAGGAAACTGCTGGAGGGAAAGCTGCTGCAGCCCGGGACGCGCGATCTGCTCTGGACTTCACAGCAGACCCGCGATGGCAAGGCGACCGACTACGGGATGGGCTGGCGCTCGGGGCGGGATCCACAGGGCCGGCGCTGGATCGGGCATACCGGTGGTGCGATGGGTGGCACCGCCAACCTGATGCTCTTTCCCGACCAGCAGCTGATCATCGCCGTCCTGGTCAATAGCGACCGGACGTTCATCTCGGCGGCGCCGCGTATCGCCGCCCTATTCATGCAATCTTCCTCGGCTTCTTCATCTCCCGCCAATCCTCGTGCAGTGCGGTCGCCGGATTGAAATTGGGCGAGTCCGACAGGATGTACTCCCCCTTCCCGTTGCTCCACGCACCCACATATCCGCCCACCAGCTCGACCGGCTCGTTGCTGCGCGGGTCCACAGAGGTTTCCACCCCCCGAATCGTCTGACCGAACTGCTCTGCCATCCGGTCCTGCACCACCTGGTTTTCCCGATAGGTCTGCTGGATGCTGTTGCTGATGTAATCCTGCGCCTCGCGCCAGATCTTCTGCCGGTCCATCGCCCCTTCGCGCTGGATGTTGGCCATGTTGCGAAGCCAGGCCCCGACCGCGGCGGCGTACTGCGGATTGCCGCGCAATGAGGTGAGCATCGTGGCAAAGAGCTTGGCGTGCTGGTCGAGCTGCCCCCGGGGCGCCCAGGTGCCGATGACGTTGTAGGCCATGACCTGGAAGGTGCTGGCGGTCATGGCGACACCGCCATTCATCAGGGCGGCGCTGTTCGCGGTGGGGGCCGCGATGGTCGCAATCGTGGCCGACATCCATTCTTCCACCGGCTGATTGCCCAGCTGGTACTGCGCCCGTACCCGGCCCGCCTCCGCCCGGAAGCCGCGCAGGTATCCCTGCTGCACGATCGGCCCGTAGGTCCCCGCGAGTTTCTGCTGCTCGGCCTGTGCCAGGCTTTGCGTCGGCTCGGCTGCCACCACCCGAGCCCCCGGCCGCACCCGGGGCAGCACCATGCAGGAAAGGAAATCGGGCGGGCTTGCCAGCGGATTGGCATCACACGCCATGTTGTTCGCGGCGCTCTGCTGCATGGTCTGCTGACTCAGCTGATCGTCGGACCAGACCCAGGAGTACTGCGGCAGGATTTCGAAGCCCATCAGGCCGTCCTTCGATCGGGCCCGCCACCGGGCCTGGACGATGTTCTGCGGGCAACGGGTCACAATCCCCTGCGCCCAGGTCACACCCCCATCCACCTGCCAGTCGGAGGGAACCAGCAGTCGGGCCACCTCTACCGGCCCTCCAAAGCCCTGGGTGTCCATGATCCGCACCAGACGCAAGCGCATGACGCCTCCGGCGGTGGATCGGGGGGAAGCGGGGCGGGGCTGTTGCGCCCCGGCACCCGGTGGGAGCGCAGCGCCAGCGAGCGCCAGCGCGAGGAGGAGTGTTGGACGTGTCATGAGGTGGCCCCTGTGAGCAGTCAGCCGGCAGCCGTCAGCCGTCAGAATGGTGCGAGCTCTGGCCCGCCTACCGCCTACTCCCTGCCAGCCGCCAGCTACAGCAACTTCGTAATCCACTCCCCCACGAACCACCCCGCTGCCGCCACTCCCAATCCGACGAGGAACATGTCCATCCCGCTCCGGATCACGCTGCGCCCGGTGAAGAAGCTGCGGGCGCCACCGACGCCGAAGTGCGCCGCCATCGCCAGGGCGAAACTGGTCCAGATCGCCGTCGGCCCGTTGCTAAACAGGAACGGGGCGACCGGAATGAATGCGCCAACTGCCGTCGCGAGCCCCGTGATCCACGCCTCGCGCAGCGGGCTCGAGTTGGGCTCGCCGATCTTGAGTTCCTCGCGGATGCTTTCCTGCAGCGCCCGCTCGGGATCCTCCATGACCTGTGCGGCGAGCGCCTCGGCCTGCGCGATCGGCAGACCCTTGGCCTGGTAGAGCAGTGCCAGCTCTTCCCGCTCGAGCTCCGGCATCAGCCGGATCTCCTCCCGCTCCATCGCGATCTCATGTTCATGCACCTCGCGCTCGCTCTTGGCCGCGAGGTAGCCCGAGGAACCCATCGAGAGCGCATCGGCCACCATGCCCGCGACACCCGCCACCACCACAGTGTGCGCTGCGAGGTTGAGATTGCCCTGGGCGCCGAGCATGCCGGCGACGAGTCCGAAGTTGGCGGTCAGGCCGTCGTTGAAGCCGTACACCAGATTGCGCAGCAGGCCGCCGGCCCCGGTCTTGTGCCACGGCTCGCCGCTCTTGCCCACCAGCCCAGCCAGCGACTCGGCGTGGGCCGCCGACTCCCTGGCCAGCAGCAGCGCGGTCGGCCCCGCCGCCCCCTCCGGCGCCTCACGGTAGAGCCCCAGATAACCTTTCACTTCCCGGCCCTCTTCCTCCAGCAGCATCGGCGCGAGAAACCCGGGCCCCACTCGGCGGGCGACCCACGCCAAGCCCCTGGCCCGGAGTGAGGGATGGTGGCTGGGCACCGGATGCCCTTCATCGGCAATCAGCTTCCGCCACAGCTCCACATGCCGATCCTCGACCGAGGCCAGTTTGCGGTACAGGTCGGCCCGGCCGGGCTCGCGCTCCAGCGCCGCCAGTTCACGGTAGAGGTATGCGGCATCCGCCTCGTCGTCGAGATGGTGCAGCCAGTCGCGGGGTGGGGTCTTTGTCGTCGTCATGAAGGGAAAGGTACACGGCCCCGTTGCGCGGGTCCCGCAGTCGCGGCCGGTTGCGTGGCGCGGCTGCCGCATCTCCGTGGGGCAAGCAGGAAGTAGCCACGGATTCGCTATTGACGCATCGGGAGATGGGTCACAACTTCATTGCTCTCCCGAAACATACGTCGACTCCCGGAGGCTCGTTATGGCCCGTTGTCTAACCCTGTCGCGGCTGGGTGCGTTTGCCCTGCTGTCCACCACGCTTCTCGCCGCCTGCGCCGATCAGCAGCCGTCGGGGCCGTTGACCGCGGTGGCCCTGCGCCCCGCCATGCTGTTCACGCCGCCCACCGTGCGCCCCGATCGTTATCTCGTCAGCTTCAAGACGGCGGAGCCCGCCACCTTTGCTGCCCAGGTCCAGGCGCTCGGTGGCACGATCGAGCGTCGCAGTCCGCTCATCCGGCTTGCCACGGTGAGTGGGATCGGCGCTGCCGGCCAGGCGACACTGCGGCTGCTCGCCGGGGTGGAGTTCATCGCCCAGGACCTCGATGCCCAGTTCATTCCGCCTCCGGGTCCGGCGAGCCAGCGGCTGACCAGCACGGCGATCGGGACCAACGGCACCGACCAGAGCGGGGCCTTCTTTTACCCAGTGTACCAGTGGAATATCCGGCAGGTGTCGGCCAACACCGCCTGGGGCACGACGCCGGGTGGCGCCGGTGAGCTGGTCTGCGTCCTCGACACCGGTATCGATCCGGATCACAGCGATCTCGTCGGGCGGGTCGATCCCAACCTCATCACGTCGTTCATCAGCGCGCCGATCTTCCCGGGCGACCTCGACGGGCTCGACTACAATTTCCACGGCACCGCCACCGCTGGCTACATCACGACCAACGGCTTCGGGATCGCCTCCGTGGCGCCCGACGCGCGGCTCTGCTCCGCCAAGACGCTCAACGTCCTGGGCAGCGGCAGCTTTGGCGACCTGGTCGCGGCCATCCTCTGGGCGACGGAAAAGGGGGCCGATGTCATCAACATGAGCTCCGGCGGCTACATCGACCGGAACCTCCCCGGTGGCGACAACCTCGTTGCGCTGGTGCAGCGCGCAGCTGACTTCGCAACCAGGAAGGGGACTATTCTTGTGGCCTCCGCCGGCAACAACGGGATCAACCTCGATACCGATCCGGCCAACTTCACCTTTGTGCCCGCCCAGCTGAAAAACATCATCAGCGTCGGCGCAACCGCGCCGTTCAATCAGACCAATTTCGATGAGCGGGCCCCGTACTCTAACTATGGCGGTCGGACCGGCGTCGATCTCATGGCGCCCGGCGGCGACTTCTCAGCGGGCAACATCCTCGACCTGGACCTGACCCTCTGCAGCCAGTACCAGCTGACCCTGCCGTTTGCCTGCGGGCCATTTGACTATGTATTCGCCTCCGGCACCAGCGAGTCGGCCCCGCACGTGGCGGCGGCTGCGGCCGTGGTCGAATCGCGCCGCCCGGGATCCACCCCGGCCAGGATCACCAACTGCCTGCTCAAGGGTGCCGACAAAATCGGTTCCAGCGCGACCTACGGCGCCGGCCGCCTGAACGTCGCCCGGGCAGCCTTGATCTGCCCGTAGCGTAAGGACTTACCTCGGCAGCGGGCCAGGAAGACGCTCCATCTTCTTGACCCGCAG
>JAWXBX010000242.1:0-6380 GCA_034440415.1 Gemmatimonadota bacterium
CCCCTAGCCGCCGAATCGCCCAATCGCCGAATCGCCTAACCTCCTACCGTTCCCCACTCGCCCGGAGATATTCCTCCACCGCTCTGATCCCGTAGAGCAGCCGGTCCCAGCGGGGATCGGGGGTACTGACGGGGGCCCGCTCGGCCAGCAGCCAGCGCGAGATCTGGTCGGCCTGCGCGAGCGTGTCGAGCGAGGCCTGCGCCTCGACCCGGATAAGACCGTGAAGCAGGTCCTTGCCCTCCCACGGCCAGAGCCGCAGGGCCCAGGAATGGACCGGGGCAACCGTCCGGCCCGCCGGCTCGAAGATCGGTGAGCGGTGACCGGCGGGCAGCCGGAGGTAGGCCTCCAGATCGGCGTCGGCAAACGGCAGCGTCGAGTGACTCTTGGCGATACCGAGCATTCGCGGATCCCGGGCCCACTGGGGGCTTTCGGTCAACGACCCGTCGATGATCAGCCACGCATCGGAATCGGCGCGATACCCATGTCCGACCTCCACTTCGAGCCGGCCGCGCGCCGCATCCACTTCCCGGCGCGCAAGGAGAAAGTCATGCACCGGATGCGCCGGCCCCTCATCGGACAGCTCGACGGCATCATGACCCTCGATCGCGTCGGTCAGCTCATCGAGCACACCGGGGCGCGCGATCACCAGCCGCTGCCGGGCCACGCGAGCGACGTGCAGCTGGCGATCGCGTCGTTCCAGAACCGCGGCCGCGATTTCAGCCACCACCACCGGACTCGCGCCGGCGTACGCCATCACTTCGTAGCGTTGAATCCCGTCGAGGAAGGCCACGGTCCCGGGCCAAGGCTCCGGCGCGCCGACCGGATGGCCGGAGAGGGGCAGATCTTCCAGCACCCGGGCCGGCTTGATGGTCGCGGCCTCGGCCCGCCCCTCGCTCGCCACCGGAATCCAGGTGGCGGGCGTGAAGCCGCGCGCCGCCACCGCGCGACGGAGCCGGGTCCAGGTGCGAGTCGTCACCCTTACGCCGCCTTGGCCCGCAGGCGGGAGATCAGTGCGGTGATCCGGTCGACGGCGGTCTCCAGCTCCTTGTCCGACGTGGCGTAGCTCATCCGGACCCAGTGATCGTCGCCGAACGCCGCGCCCGGCACCATGGCCACACCCGCCACCATCGCCTGCTCGCAGAAGCTCGTGCCGGTGAGTCCGGCGGCGACGCCATCGACCCGGAAGAAGAAGTAGAAGGCGCCGGTCGGATCGACGAATTCGACGCCGGGCGCCTCCGCGCGGAAGCGGGCCACCACCCGGTCGCGCCGGCGGTGGAACGCCGCCACCATCTTCTTCACGTCAGGCTCGACCCGGTCGTCGCCAAAAGCCGTCGCCGCCGCCCATTGGGCGGGGTGATTGGCACCCGTCGTCATCTGCGACTGCAGGGCGGACATCGCCTTGACGATCGGCATCGGGGCGTAGGCAGCACCGATGCGCCAGCCGGTCATCGCGTACGCCTTGGCCGCGCCATAGATGAGCACGACGCGCTCGAGGTACTCATCCGGCAAGTCGAGGAATGATGGCGCCGGCCCGTCGCCGTAATAGATCCGGCGGTAGATCTCGTCGGCGATGATCCAGACCTGGTGCTTCCGGGCCCATTCCGCGATGGCCTTGATCTCAGTGGCGGTATAGGTGGCACCGGTGGGATTGCAGGGGGAGCAGAGAATCAGCCCTTTGACCAGCTTGTCGGTGCGCTGCTCCAGATCCGTCACCGACACCTTGAGGCCCCACTCCGGATCGCCGGGGACGGCGACCGGCTCGGCTCGGCAGAGATGTATGATCTGCGGATACGAGACCCAGGCGGGCGAGGGAATCAGCACCTTGTCCTTGGGACCGAAGAGCGTGAAGCAGGCGTTGAAGATCGACTGCTTCGAACCGTTGCTGATCACGATCTGGTCGGGGTTGAGCGCGCGGCCACCCGACATCAGCGAGAGGTTCCGGGCAATGGCGGTGCGCAGCTCGACGATGCCGGCGTTGGGCGGGTAGCGGGTGTAGCCCTTCTGAATGGCCGTGATCCCCGCCTCAGCCACCAGCTTCGGCGTGTCGAAATCGGGCTCCCCAACGCTCAGATCGACGATATCCTCCCCCGCGGCACGGCGCCGCTTGGTCTCGGCGCTGATCGCGACGGTCTCGGAGGCCTTGAGGTAGGCGAGGTTGGAGGACAGGCTGTCCGACATGCTGGAATCCGGCGCGGAGGTGAGCAGGAACGGTGACGGTGGACCGGCGACGCCGCGCCGATTCCACCGAGGAAATGACGGACAGATGGTCCGGGGCCGGGTAAAGTCCCCCGTCGTCCAACCGATGTCAACTGGCCCCGAGGCAACAGCTGGGTTACTTTGTGGCCTCGGTCACATCAGTACCGCTGTTTGACAATCGAGGATGGTCATGTCAGGACTTGTGGAGCTGCATCTCACGCCCGCCATCGCGGGCGTGCTGGACTCATTGGGATATACCGCCACCGACGCGGCGGTCCGTGATCAGGCCCCGGCGGCGGCGCGCGGCACCAACCTCGCGCTCGCGTGGCCCCCGGCCGCCTGCTACGCCACGCCGGCGCTCGCCGGACTGGTCAGTGCCCTCGCCCAGAGTTCGAGCACCGCCCTCCTCCTGGCACCCGAGCATGCGCTCGATGAATGGGCTGCGGTGCTGCTGCCGCTGGCCCAGGCCGCCTCGATTGCCACCCTCGTTTCCGCCACTCCCGCTCGCGCCACCCGGCGCCTCCGCGCCGGCCAGCTCCGACTCCTCCTCACGACACCGGCCGCCGCGCTCGCCCTGCTCGAGCGCAGCGCCCTCAAGGCCGATCAGCTGGGCCATGTGGTCCTGCTCTGGCCCGAACTGTTCGAGGATGCCGAGCCGCTCGTGCCGCTGATGCAGGATGTATCGGCCGAGGCACAGCGGATCGTGGTGCTGGCGGAACCGCGCGAGGGACACCCGGTCATCGAACGGTACGCCCGGAAGGCGCTGCTCACCGGGCCGCTCAGCCCGACCGGCGTGTTCGTTCCCCAGGCGCCGACGCTCCGCGTGGTGCCCACCTCATGGTCCGGCCGGGCGGCTGCGCTCATCGGCCTGCTGGAAGCCGAGGATCCCTCGACCACGGTGATCTGGTGTGCCGACCGGACCGGGGTGGCCCAGGTCCGCGCCGCACTCCCCGTCGCCGATCCCTCCCTGACGGTGACGACTGGCGACGCGACGGCTGCCGCGCTGATCGTCGCGTGGGACCTTCCCACGGCGGAGCGCCTGGCCCAGCTGCGCGCCCAGGGCGACGTCGTCGTCCTCGCGCCACCAACGGCGGGACGCTACCTCAATCGGATCGTGACCCGGCTGACGCTCGTGGCGGTGCACAGCGGCGCCGATGCGGCCCGCAGCCGCGCGGCGAGCCGACGCGCGCGGGTTTCGGCCGAACTGGAGCGGGGCGATCTCGACGGTGAACTGCTCGCGCTCGCGCCGCTCTTCGAGCGGTATGATCCTGCGGTCGTCGCGGCGGCCCTCTACCGGATGAACGGTGCGGCGCCGGTCGCTCCTGTCGGCGCGCCCGCCGCTGGCGCTGCGGTTACGGCCACGCCGGCATCGACGGCGGTGGCCCGGCTCTGGATCGGTATCGGCAAGAAGGACGGCGTGACACCCGCCGATATTGTCGGGACGCTGACCAAGGAGCTCGGCCTCGATGGCGGCTCGGTGGGCAAGATCGAGATCCGGGAGATGTTCTCGCTGGTGGAGGTGCCGGCGGGTGGGGCGGACGAGCTGGTGCGGCGGCTGACCGGCCGCGTGATCCGGCGGAAGAAGGTGGTCGCGAAGCTGGACGGCGGGAGCGACCGGCCGGGGGGGAGTCGGCCGTCGGGGCGGCCTATCGGCGGTTCAAGAGGTCCTTCAAGCCCTTCCCCGCGCGAAAGGCCGGCGCAACGGAAGCCTTGATCGTCATGGCCCGCCCGGTTCGCGGATTGCGGGCGGTGCGGGCCTTGCGCTTGCGGGACTCGAAATTCCCGAAGCCGCTGATCTGCACCTTCCGGCCGCGTTTCATCTCTCCGGCGATCAGCCCTTCGGTCCCGAACACCGCATCGACAATCCGGGCGGCCTCTGCCTTGGCGCAATCGAGCCGGGCGGCCAGCGCCTTGACCAGGTCCTGCTTGTTCACGGGCAGCTCCATCGCAATCGCAGCGGGGTGGAAACGGGGGCGCAATATGGCCCCGGGTTCTTCCGGACCGCAAGCGGCACCACCCGCTCGCTTGACCGCTCCCGTCGGCGGGCGTATCGTCTCCCCTCCCTTCTCCATCCTCTCACACATCGAGGCAGGCGGATGTATCACGGCTCGCGCCCCGGATGGATTGAAGTCATCACGGGCGTGATGTTCAGCGGCAAGAGCGAGGAACTGATCCGCCGGGTGCGGCGCAGCATCATTGCGCGACGCAAGGTGCAGGTATTCAAGTCGCACCTCGACGCCCGCTATGCCGGCCTCTACAGCGTCTCGACCCACGATGGCCGGGAGATCGAGGCGATGCCGGTGGACTCGGCGGCGGAGATCTTCCGCCTGGTGCGACCGGACACCGAGGTCGTGGCGATCGACGAAGCCCAGTTCCTCGACAACGAGATCGGTATGGTTGCGAGCGCCCTCGCGGCGCGCGGGGTGCAGGTGCTGCTGGCCGGCACCGACACCAACTTCCGGGGCGAGGCCTTCGGCCCGATGGGCGAACTGCTCGCCATCGCGGAATCGGTGGACAAGCTGCAGGCGATCTGCGTCATCTGCGGCGACCTGGCCACCCGCAACCAGCGGCTCATGGACGGGAAGCCGGCGCGCTACGACGCGCCGACCATCTTCGTGGGCGGCCGGGAGTCGTACGAAGCCCGCTGCCGCCATTGTCACCGGGTGCCGCGGAAGGATGAAGATCAGACGGCGTTGCTGTAGCGGCCGCCGGAGGGGCCACAGGCATGCGGCCCCTCCTGCGGCCCCACGACCACGCCGTCTGATCCACCGGGTGACCCCGTGATCCATGTCGCCCTCACCGGCAACGTCGCGGCCGGCAAGTCGACCGTCGCGGCGCTGTTCCGTGACTGGGGTGCCACGGTCATCGACGCCGACCACCTGGTCCGTGAGGTCCAGGCCCCCGGCTCGCCGGTCCTGGCGGCGATCGCCCGCCGCTTCGGTGACCACGTCCTCCTCCCCGACGGGGCACTCGACCGCCCCCGCCTCCGCTCGATCGTCCTCGCCGACCCCGCTGCCCGCCGTGACCTTGAAGCACTCGTCCATCCCGCCGTTCAGGCACGACGACTGGCGCTGGTCGAAGCGGCCCGCGCCCGCGGCGACCGGATCGTGGTGAGCGACATCCCCCTGCTCTTCGAGGTGCTCGATCCTTCGGCGTTCGATGCCGTGGTGCTGGTCGACGCCCCGGAGCCGGTGCGGCTCGCCCGGCTGCAGGAGCGCGGCCTGAGCGAGGCGGAGGCGCGCCGCCTGATGCTGGCGCAGCTGCCCAGCGCGGTGAAGCGTGCCTGGCGCGGGGGCCACCCGCCCCGCCGACCCGTCGTGATCGACAACGATGGCGACCGGGATGGACTCAGAACCCAGGCCCGAAGTGTGTGGGAGGCGCTGCGCCCGTAGCATCTTTATGCACCCGTCGGTGCACCTCTTGCCCCGACTTCACGTTCGGCCTACACTTTTCGACTGAATCACACTGGAGCTTTTCCGTGGCCGAGATTCCCGCCGGTCTGCACTACACACCTGAGCACGAGTATGTGCGCCGCACCGGCGATCCTGCCGTGGTCGAAATCGGCATCACCGACTTCGCCCAGGGCGAGCTGGGGGACATCGTCTTCCTCGACCTGCCCAAGGCGGGAGCGACCTTCACCCGCATGGGCGTGTTCGGAACCGTCGAGGCGGTGAAGGCGGTTTCGGAGCTGTTCTCGCCACTGAGCGGGGCGATCGTCGAGTCGAACGCCGCGCTCGAAGCCGATCCCGGAATTGTCAATCGCGATCCCTACGGGGCGGGCTGGATGATCCGGCTCCGCCTCTCGGATCCCCAGGAGCTGTCCGGCCTGCTGGATGCCAAGGCGTACGAGGCGAAAATCGGCGGATGACGCCCAACCCGCCTGCTGCCGCTTGTCTTCCCGCTGACGCCCCCCGCTGTTGTGCGGGGCGTTTGGTTCGTTCGACCGGCCGCCCGGAAACGGTCACCCCAACCCAGTGTCCTTCCATGACTGACGCCGCACCCCGCCCCGAGGCCGCCTACACCTTGCTGCGCACCGATCGCTTCGTGGCCCGCCACATCGGCCCCCGGCGCACGGACATCAACGACATGCTCGGCGTCCTCGGGTATGACTCGATGGATCAGTTCATCGACGCGGTGGTCCCCGAGGACATCCGGCTCCGCCGCCCGCTCGACCTGCCACCCAA
>JAWXBX010000243.1:0-6253 GCA_034440415.1 Gemmatimonadota bacterium
GGCCCCGCGGGGCCGGTAGTCCTGCTGGTTCTGGATGGCTGGGGCTACCGCGAGGTCCGTGAAGGCAACGCGATCGAGCTCGCCCGGACCCCCGTCTGGCATGGGCTCTGGCAGCAGCAGCCACGCACCCTCCTGCAGGCTAGTGGGCTCCCCGTCGGACTCCCCGAAGGCCAGATGGGCAACAGCGAGGTTGGCCATCTCAACCTCGGCGCCGGCCGGGTCGTCCCGCAGGACCTCGTCCGTATCTCCCAGAGCATCAAGACCGGTGCCTTCTTCCAGCTCGCGCCGCTGACCGAGTTGTGCGCCCGGCTGCGGCAGAGCGGCGGCACGCTGCATCTGATCGGTCTGCTCGGTCCCGGGGGCGTGCATGCAATCGACCAGCACCTGCTGGCCTGCGTCGAACTTGGCGTCCGGCTCGGCGTGGCCCGGATCGCCATCCACGGATTCCTCGACGGGCGCGACACCCTGCCTGCCATCGGCGACCAGGTGGTGCGTCAACTGGCGGCCGATCTCGCCCGGATCGCGCCGGGCCGGGCCGCGATCGCCTCGCTGGTCGGCCGCTATTTCTCGATGGACCGCGACCGTCGCTGGGAGCGGACCCGCATCGGCTACGATGCCATGGTGCGCGGGATCGGCGCCCGGGCTACCGATCCGGTCGGCGCGGTGCAGGCGGCGTTCGCCCGCGGCGAGACCGACGAGTTCGTCAAGCCGATCGTGCTGGAGCGGGATGGCCAGCCCGTCGCCCGGATGCGCGACGGCGATGGCGTCTTCTGCTTCAATTATCGCAGCGACCGGATGCGCCAGATGGTGCGGGCGCTCATGGTGGAGGGGTTCGACGGCTTCGCTGTCGCCGACCGGCCGCAGCTCGCCATGGTCACCATGACCCAGTACGACCGGACCTTCGGGGTGCCGCAGGCCTTCCCGCCGTTCACCATGGCGAAGATCGTCGCCGAGGTGCTGGCCGACACCGGGCGGACCCAGCTGCGGACGGCGGAGACGGAGAAGTATCCCCATGTCACCTACTTTTTCAACGGCGGCTACGAGCCGCCGTACAAGGGGGAGGAGCGCCTGCTGGTGCCGTCGCAGAAGGTGGCGACCTATGATCTCGCCCCGGAAATGAGCGCCGCGGGCATCACCGATGTCCTGGTGCAGGCGCTGGGGAAGAAGTCGCACGATTTCATGTTGTGCAATTTTGCCAATGCGGACATGGTGGGACATACCGGCGTGATGTCGGCCGTGATCCAGGCGGTCGAGACGGTGGACCAGTGCCTCGGCCGCATCGTCGTCGCGGCGGAGCAGGCCAACGCGACGCTGCTGGTGACCGCCGATCACGGCAACTGCGAACTGATGATCGATCCCGCGACGGGCGGGGTCCATACCGCGCACACCACCAATCCGGTCCCGTTCGTGGCAGTGCGGGCCGGAGCGACGGCGCTGCGCGAGGGCGGGGCGCTGTGTGATGTCGGGCCGACGGTCCTGCGTCTCCTCGGCATCGAGCCTCCCGACGTCATGACCGGGCGCGACCTTCGCGCTCACCCCTGACCCAAGATCGTTGACCATGCGCCTTCCTTTGCCCAGTCTGCTGTTCGCCCTCACCGCGCCGCTCGCCGCCCAGGTGGGACACGATCCCGCCTCGTCGCCCTACCGGGACATTCCCCACGGGAAGACGCTCACCGCCCTGATCGGGGATGTCGGCGGCGACGGAGGCAAGCTCGGCGTCGGTCCGCACAACGGACGGTCGTACGGCGGACGACTCGACCTGCGGATCAGCGGGCCGGTCCAGTTTGGGCTCGGCTTCAGCCAGGCCAACCTCGAACGGCTGGTGGTGAGCGCGGATGACAGCGTCGCCCAACGCACCACCGGCCCGTTCAAGCAGACCCTGACCATGATCGAGGCGTCGCTCCAGTTCAACGTCACCGGCCGGAAGAGCTGGCATCGGCTGGCCCCCTACGTGAGCGGAACACTCGGCTGGGCCCGCAGCTCGTCGCTGCCGGCCTCGGCCGCCAAGGACTCGAGCGGCTACAAGTTCGGCTCGAAGATCTATCTCGCCCCCGCCATCGGCCTCCGCATCATCATCACCAGCAACGTGCAGCTGCGGCTCGACGCGCGGCAGCTCTTCTGGAAACTCAAGTATCCGACCTCCTACACCCGGGATCCGGCGGCGGAACCCAGTCCGAACGGCGACCTCGCCAATGCGGTGCTCCCGGACGGCAAGCGGGAACAGTGGAGCGGCGCGCGGGAGTTGCGCGCCGGGCTGGGGTTCTCGTTCTAGCGCGACCGGACCCGTCCCTCATGCCGACCAGCCTGACCCGTGTGACCGGCTTTCGTGCCCGGCATCATCTCTGGATGCCGGCATGGTCTGCGGAAGAGAACCGCGCCGCCTTCGGGGCGCTGAGCGAGCCGCACCCGCATGACTATCGCTGCAGCATCACGGTGAGCGGCCCGATGGATCCCGACTCCGGGATGATCTGCGACCTGGCGGAGCTCGACCAGATCCTCGATGAGGAGATCCGCCTGCCCTTCGAGGGCCGCCACATCAATCTCGATCATCCTGCCTTTGCCACCGGCCGTCCGATCCCTACCTGCGAGGCACTCGCACGGTATCTCTTTGGCCGGGTCGCGCACCGACTCCCCGACGGGGTCCGGCTCGACCGGCTGCAGGTCGCCGAAGACGCGACGCTCTCCGCCGAGTGCACCGCCCTCGACTGACGAGATGGTGAGGGTGTCGCATGTGCGCCCACCGGCCGGTGGGGCCGTCTCCCCGGTTCCAGCAGGTCCAAAACCCACGATCCAGGTCGGGTGATGCAGGATCACCGGAACACCGCATGACGCCGGCCCTTGCCGACCTCGGCGCCATCCTGCGCACCTGCCGTACGATTGCGGTGGTCGGACTCTCCCCCGACCCGGGGCGACCGAGCCATGAGGTCGCGCGCTATCTGCAGGAGGCCGGGTACAGGATTGTGCCGGTGCGACCTGGCGTCGAACGGATCATGGGCGAGCCGTGTCACCCCGACCTCACCACGGCGGCAGCGGCGGCGGGTCCGCTCGACATCGTCAACGTCTTCCGCCGCTCCGAGGCGATCGCGGGCCTGCGCGACGCCCTCATGGAGGTGCGGCCACGGCTGGTCTGGCTGCAGATCGGCGTGCGGGACGACGCGGTCGCGGCGGAGCTGGAGGCGGCGGGGATTCCCGTCGTCATGGACCGGTGCCTCATGGTGGATCATCCCTGGCTGGTGAGTCTATGAAGCCCTTCCATTTTCGCACCGTCATCGCCCTCTCGGTCGTGATGGCACCGGCCGGCCTGCGGGCCCAGGCGACCGCCGACCAGGCGCAGCTCGAATTCACCATCGGCCTGGGTCAGACGTCGGGGGGCGGACAGCTCTGGCAAGTGAGCCACCAGCCATTTATTCCGGACCCGGCGAGTATCGACACGCTCGCGGTGGGTCGGTCCTTCCGCCGGACGATCAACGTCTCGTTCTCCGGGACTTACTTTCCAGGCAACCACCTCGGCTTTATCGGAGAGGCCCAGCTGCTCGGCCTCGGCACCGCGGACGAGTGCGCCGTTCGATTCACTCTGGGTGCCGGCAAGACCACCGATCTCTGCCGCTCCATCGATCGCGCCGAGCGTAACGCCACATCGGTCGCGGTATCGGGCGGTGCGGTGTACCGCATCGGGAGCCATCAGGCGGTCCACCCCTATCTGCGAGTCGGTGGGGGCGTGGTGGTGACCCAGCAGAGCTTCTTGCGGATGCACGGCGAAATCCCCGCCGCCGGCGGTCCCTCGGACCTGACGCTCTTCAAGGACGACCAGAACACGACGGTGAAGCCCTTCGGCCTGTTCGGGGGCGGTGTGGTCGCGGTTGCCGCCAAGGGGGTCCAGTTCCGCTTCGAAGTCCGCGACAACTGGATCCGGGTGCCGGCGGTCACCGGGCCCACGATTCAGCAGGGACTCGCCCCGCCGAGCCGCCTGGTGTCGAAACATCTGCTCAGTTTCATGGTCGGATTCGATATCGTGCTGGAGCGCAAGCGCGGCCGGCGCTACTAACGGAGGTGCTCCTGCGACCGTCGCCCCGCCTGGCCTGGACGCTGCCGGCCCTGCTGGCCTGCCTCGTCAGCCCCGTGATCGCGCAGGGGACCGCGGACCAGGCACGCCTTACCATCGGCGTCGGCCTGATGCACACCAGCGGAGGGGGAACGGTGTGGGCCATCCCCGCCCAGCCGATCAGCGTCGATGCCGGGGCCAGCGACACGCTGGCCCTCGCGCGCAATCTCAACAGCAGCTTCGGTTTCGTCTTCTCCGCGGCGTATGCCCCCGGGCGCTACCTTGGTTTCGCGGCCGATGTGCTGGTGACGAGACTGGGCTCGGGCGACCGCTGCAGGATCGTGCGGACCCGGGGCGCGACCTTCACCGAGGACCTCTGCGGTTCCCTCGACAACACCGAGTATTCCAGCAGCACATCGATCCTCGCCGCGGGCGTCATCCTGCGGCCCGGATTCCGCGGCCCGATCCAGCCCTACGCCCGGCTGATGGGAGGCTTCGGGGTGATTCAACAGAGCCTGATCCAGACCGCCGGATTCGTCCGGAGCGCCAACGGTGTGGCCGACGCCGTGATCTACCGTGACGACAGCGGGACCCTCCTCTCGCCCTACTACGCCGTGGTCATCGGCGCCACGGCAGCCGCCGGGACGGGATGGCAGTTCCGCTGGGATCTGCGGGACAGCTTCATCGCGCTGCCGGGCATCACCGGCGCCACCGCCCGTCAGGGACTCACGCCCAGGACCACGATGCGGGGTCATCACCTCTTCAGCTTCACTGTCGGGGTCGATATCGTCCTCGAGCGGAAGCGCGGCCAGCGCTACTGATGCGGGGCGCGATCCTCGCCGGCGGGCGCGCCGCGCGCTTCGACGGCCGACCCAAAGGGCTCGAGCGGATCGGCGGCGTGCGCCTCCTCGATCGGCTGGTGACGGCCTTCACCGAGGCGTTGGGAGAAGCGCCGCTGCTGATCGCCAATGATCCCGCAGCCGCCGGATGGGTGCCCGGGTTGCGCGCGGTGGCCGACATCCGGCCCGGCGCCGGGGCGGCGGGCGGGATCCTCACGGCAGTGACCCTGGCCCCGGCGCCGGTGGTGGTCGTCGCGTGGGACATGCCCTTCGTCAGCCCGGCACTGATCCGCGCCCTTGCCGATGGCCTCGCCGGCGGGGATGCCTTCCTGCCGGAAAGCGACGGGCGGAGAGGGGTGGAACCGCTCTGTGCCGCCTACGGTCCCGCCACCGCCGCCGCGGTCTCCGCCGCCCTCGACCGAGGGGACTTCCGGGCGGTCGGCTTCCATGCAGCGCTCAAAGTCGGTATCCTCACCCTCGAGCGGGTGCGGCAGATTGGCGATCCCGCCCTGCTCTTCCTGAACGTCAACACGGCGGACGATCTCCTGGAGGCCGAGCGCCTGTGGCAGCGACACGCATCATCTCGATAGTTGGCCGGAAGAACGCGGGGAAGACGACACTGGCTGTCGCCCTCGCGGATGAGTTTGCCCGGAAGGGCCGCCGGGTGATGATGATGAGGCACGCCGCCAACCAGGTGGATGTCGATCGCAGCGGCAGCGACAGCTACCGGCAGCTGCAGGACGGCAAGGTGGAGCGGGTGCTGGTCGAGTCGCCCGGGATGCGCAGCATCATCGAGCGGCGGGCGGAGCAGTCCGGCCCCGAAGAGCTGGCACGACGCTATTTCGACGGCGCCGACATCGTGATCGCCGAGGGCTTCTCCAGCGCCCCGATCCCGAAGATTGAAGTCTTCCGCCGCGCCGTGGGCGACAACCCGATCTACCAGGCCTCGCTTCCCGGTGCCCCGCTCTGGGTCGCCATCATCACCGACGATGATCGCTTCGAGGCCAGCTGCACCGTACTCCGTTTCCGTGACACGATGTGGCTGCAGCTGCTGGCCAACATGGCGTGGGAACGGGCGAAACTGCTCGAATAGCCGGCAGGTGGCAGGTGGCAGGTGGCAGGACGAACGTATCCAACGATGGTCTCCCTCGGCTGTACTCTGCCACCTGCTGACTGCTCCCTGCCACCTTTCATGCCCCCCCTCGCCCCCCGCGACGCCGCGCTCCACATCCTGACGGACCTCCGCCGCCAGCCGGCGCTGCGCGTGCCGCTCGACGACGCCCTGGATGGGGTCCTCGCCGAGACGGTCATCAGTCCGCTCGACATTCCGGCCTGGGCCAACTCCGCCATGGATGGCTACGCGGTCCGCGCC
>JAWXBX010000244.1:0-2927 GCA_034440415.1 Gemmatimonadota bacterium
CCCAACCGCCCAACCGCCTCATCGCCTTCCCATCCACTTAACTACACGTCGAGATTCGACACGTATTTCGCGTTCTTCTCGATGAACAGCCGGCGCGGTTCCACCTCGTCGCCCATGAGCTCGTCGAACAGCTTGGACGCTTCGACCGCGTCCTCCAGCACGACCCGCAGCACCGTCCGCCGGGCCGGATCCATGGTGGTCTTCCACAGCTGGTCCGGGTTCATCTCGCCCAGGCCCTTGTAGCGCTGGATGTTGACCGTGCCCTTGCCCTCGCCGTTGGACAGCCGCTTCACGTACTCCTCGCGTTCCTTCTCGTCGTAGGCGTAGAACTCATCCTTGGCCCGCGCCACCCGGTACAGCGGCGGCTGGGCGATATAGATGTAGCCTGCGTCGATCAGCTCCGGCATCTGGCGGAAGAAGAACGTGAGCAGCAGCGTCCGGATGTGGGCGCCATCCACGTCCGCGTCGGTCATGATGATGATCTTGTGGTAGCGGGTGTCCTCGAGGCTGAAGTCGTCGCGCACTCCGGCGCCGATCGCCGTGATCATCGAGCGGATTTCCTCGTTGGAGAGGATCTTGTCGATCCGGGCCCGCTCCACGTTGAGGATCTTGCCGCGCAGCGGCAGAATCGCCTGGAACTGGCGGTCCCGGCCCTGCTTCGCGCTGCCGCCGGCCGAGTCGCCTTCGACCAGGTAGAGCTCGCAGAGCGCCGGATCGTCGAGCGAGCAGTCCGCCAGCTTGCCCGGCAGCACCGCCCCTTCCAGTCCCGACTTCTTCCGCACCAGGTCGCGGGCCTTGCGGGCCGCCTCGCGGGCCCGTGCCGCGCTGACCGCCTTCTCGATCACCGCGCGACCCACCGCCGGCTTCTCGTCGAGAAACATCCGGAGCTGCTCGTAGACCACCTGCTTGACGATCCCCTCGACTTCGCCGTTGCCCAGCTTGGTCTTGGTCTGGCCCTCGAACTGGGGCTCGCGGACCTTACAGTGCAGCACGCAGGTGAGCCCCTCGCGGATATCGTCGCCGGTGAGGCTGAAATCCTCTTTCTTGAGCGAGCCCTGCTGCTTGGCGAACTCGTTGATGGCGCGGGTCAGCGCCGCGCGGAACCCGGTGAGGTGGGTGCCGCCCTCATGGGTGTTGATGTTGTTGACGAAGGTGAAGGTGTTCTCGTTGTAGCCGTCCTCGTACTGGATGGCGAGGTCCACCTCGACGTCGTCCTTCGTGATGGTGAAGCTGATCGGCTTGGGATGCAGCGCCTTCTTGTTGCGATTGAGCCACTCGACGAACTGGATCAGCCCGCCCTTCGCAAAGAATGTTTCGGTCTTCGGCTCGTCCGGGCGGTCGTCCGTGAGCGTGATCGTGACGCCCTTGTTCAGGAACGCGAGCTGCCGCAGCCGGTCGGACAGTGTCGACCAGCTGTACTCCAGCACCGAGAAGATTTCCGGATCCGGCTTGAACCGGACGTAGGTGCCGCTCCTGGCCGCCTTGTCCAGCTTCTCCAGCTTCTTGACCGTCTGGCCGCGGACAAACGTCATGCGCCACCGGTAGCCGTCGCGACGGACGATCACCTCGGTCGTCTCCGAGAGCGCGTTGACCACCGAAACGCCCACGCCATGGAGTCCGCCGGAGACCTTGTAGTTCGACTTGTCGAATTTGCCGCCGGCATGCAGCACCGTGAGCGCCACTTCGACGGCGGGAAGTTTCTCCGTCGGGTGCATATCGACCGGGATACCGCGCCCGTTATCCTCGACCGAGATCGAGTTGTCCTTGTGGATGATGACCTTGATCTCGTCGCAGTAGCCCGCCAGCGCTTCGTCGATCGAGTTGTCCACCACCTCGTACGCGAGGTGGTGCAGCCCGGCCTCGCCGGTGGAGCCGATGTACATGCTGGGGCGCTTGCGAACCGCCTCGAGGCCCTTGAGGACCTGGATGGAGCCTGCATCGTACTGCTGCTCACCGCCGTTACCGCTTGATTCCTTGGCCATAGGCTCCGATTCGTCGTTGGCGCGCCTGACCCCGCGCGCTTTCCACTCCGCTCCTCCCGCCGCGCCATGCCGCGCCGGGTCGTCGCTGCTTACGACCGCGTGGGACGCCGATCCTGGGTCCCGCCGGCGAGCCAGCGGATGGCCGTGATCCGCCCCGTGCGGCCAGTGTTGAGCCGCGCGAGAATCTGGGGCGTCATCAGGGACAGCTCGCTGGCCCACGCGGCGGTGCTCACCCGGATCCGCAGGACGCCGTCGGAGGAGACCGCCTCCGGCACGGTTGCCGCCGCGATCTGGGGCCCGACCAGTTCCGCCCACTCCTCCAGCACCCCCGCCCGGCCGATGTGTCGTGCCAGACCAGCGGAGCGCAGATAGCCCTGTAGCGCCTCCGCCAGCGCGGTCGGCTTCGATTCCCTCGGCTGGTGCACCCGGTTGCGAATCCTGGTCATCCGCTCGTGACGCTCCCCTGGTCAACCCGCCAGACCGGCAAGGCCAGTCCCGCCGGCAACTCCTCCGCACGCGGCGCGGTCAGGAACACCTGCGGTGACCGCCCGCCGAACAGCCGCTGCGCCAGACGCTCCTGCCGCTCCCCGTCGAGCTCGGCGAAGACATCATCCAGCAGGAGGGCAGGCGAGGACCCCGCCGTCAGCTCGATGGTCTCCAGCTCCAGCAGCTTGAGGGCGATCGCCGCGCTCCGATGCTGCCCCGTCGATCCGTAGTCACGCAGCGACCGGCCGCCCAGCAGCAGGCTGAGGTCGTCCCGATGGGGACCGACGGTGGTCATCCGCCGAGCGAGGTCCTGCGCCGCCGCGCGCGCCAGTCGGTCCGGCCAGGCGGACACCTCCGCCAGCTCCACGCGCTGGGCGAGCACGGCACAGAGGCGACACTGGAGTACACCGGGAGCGTGGAGCTGGCGGAGGTGTCCGCCTGGCCGGACCGACTGGCGCG
>JAWXBX010000245.1:0-4913 GCA_034440415.1 Gemmatimonadota bacterium
CGCGCCAGTCGGTCCGGCCAGGCGGACACCTCCGCCAGCTCCACGCTCCCGGTGTACTCCAGTGTCGCCTCTGTGCCGTGCTCGCCCAGCGCGTGGAGCGAGGCCCGATACGCCGAGCCAATGGACGCCACCCACCTGAGCCGGCGAGCGACCACCAGGGCACCTGCCTCGGCCAGCGGGCCATCAAACGCCGCCGCCAGCTCCGCCCGTCCCTGCCGGAGCGCCGCATTGCGCTGCTTGAGCGCCGCCCGGTACCGCCCCAGCGCCCTGAAGTAGGCCGGGTCCGCCAGCGCGAGCGTCCGGTCGAGGTACAGCCGGCGACCATTTGCCGCCCCCGAGGCGAGCCGGACATCGTCCGGCGCGAAGACCACCGCGAGCCAGGTGCCGGCCGCATCCACTACCCGTCCCGTCGAGCTTCCGTCGAGCGATAGCTGCTTCTTATGTCCGGCGACGCGGAAGGTGACCGCCACCTGTCGCTCGCGGTCATCCCGCACGAACTCCAGTCCCACGTGGAATCCCGCCTCGGTGAACCGCACCACCTCGGCATCCAGCGCCGTCCGGAACGAGCGGAACAGCACCGGGTAGGAGATCGCCTCCAGCAGGCTGGTCTTGCCCTGGCCATTCTGTCCCAGCAGCACGACGCCCGGCTCCGGGAAGTTCAGCGCGGTGTCGGCGAGGTTGCGGAAGCCACGAACCGTGAGCCGTGCCAGCCGCACTACTGCACCGTGACCTGGCGGATCGCGGTATCGCCCCGATTGCCCAGCGCGTCCGTGCCGAAGACCCGCACCGTGATGGTCTGTCCCGACAATCCGGTCGTCGTCAGCGGCAGCCCGAACCGGAACGTGGTCCCGGCCTGAATCGCCGGCTGGAAGCTGGTCAACCCGCCCACCGTCTCGAAGTAGAGCGTGTCGATGCCATCCGGATCGGTCGAGCTGCCGGTGACAAACGCCGCGGGGCCGGGCGACACCGTGGTGTCCTGCAACGGATGATCAATGACAGTGACCGGTCCCGCCCCGACCGGTCCCGGTCCGGTACCCGGAAAGGTGAGCCGATCCCGTGTGGCGCAGGCCGTGCCGAGACCGGCACAGAGCAGGGCGGCCATGCACCCCACGGCCGGGGTGCGCCGCAGGAGTGACAGCGGAAACATCGGGGAAAAATAGCCGCAGTGAGGGGAGAGTTGCAGGTATCAGCGGCCCTCGAATTTGGGGGCCCGCCTGGCCAGAAATGCGGCCATTCCCTCCTGCATGTCGGCGGTGCCGGAGAGCAGCCCGAAGTGGTTGGCCTCCAGCAGCAGCGCCTCGGCCTGACCCATCTCAAAGCCGGCGTCGACCGACTCCAGCACCGCGGCCACGGCCAGCGGCCCCTGGACCAGGATGGACCGGAGCAGCTTCTCCGTCTCGGACAGCAGCGACTCTGCCGCCACCACCCGGTTGACCAGCCCGATCCGCCAGGCCTCCTCGGCGCCGATCATCTCGGCGGAGAGCAGCAGCTCCAGCGCCCGGCCCCGACCCACGAGGCGGGGCAGCCGCACGGTGCCACCGTATCCCGGACCGATACCCAGCTTGACCTCCGGCTGGCCGAAGCGGGCCGACGGGCTCGCGATACGGAGGTGGCACGCCATGGCGAGCTCGCAGCCGCCGCCAAGGCAGAAGCCGTTCACTGCGGCGATGACCGGCTTCCGCATCGCCTCGAAACGACGGAACACCGCCTGCCCGACCAGCGAGCGGTGCTTCCCTTCCAGCGGACTCTGGCTGGCGAGCTCACCGATGTCCGCCCCCGCAATGAACGCCTTCGGACCGGCGCCGGTCAGGATGACGCCGCGAACCGCCGGATCGGCCGCGAGCGCCTCCGCCGCCTCGCCCAATTCGCGAATGACGGTTTCGTTCAGCGCGTTCAGTTTGTCGGGCCGGTTGACGGTGAGCGTGGCAACACCATCCGAGTGCGACAGCAGTAGCGTGGAGTAGGGCATCGGTTTCTGGCGCAGGGCTGAGGTATGTGGAGATGGAGGAATCGGGCCGGGGAACGGGGAGACTCCCGCATTGCGGAAGTTTGGCCCCCCTGCTGCGGTGACAATTATAGCGGAAAATCCGGCGTCCGAGCCGGCGGTTCCGGCACACGCGGGCCTCCGGTTCCTGCAGACCTGCGTCCCCCCTGCCGCTGACTCAACTTTCCGCCCCGGTCGGCGTACATTTGCGCATGCCTTCCACTGCGCCGCTGCATATCGGCTGGACACCCAGCCGCTCCGTCCGCATCCTCGATCAGACCCGCCTGCCCGGCGAGGAGCGCTACCTCGACATCACCACCATTTCCGCCATGGTGGAGGCGATCTACATGCTCCGGGTGCGGGGCGCGCCGCTGATCGGGGTCGCGGCCGCGATGGGAGCGACCCTCGTGGGTCGGCGCGGCGAGGGCGGCGTGGGGGGAGGAGCGGTGCGCCTCGAGGAGGTGATGGTCGCCTGCGACCAGCTGGAGGCGGCGCGCCCCACGGCGGTGAATCTGCCATGGGCGATGAACCGGATGCGAAACGCCGCTCGTGCCGGTGCGGCCGCCGGTCGCGAGCTCTACCCCGCGTTGCTGGCCGAGGCCGAGGCGATCTGGGCGGAGGATCAGCGCATGTGCCAGCTGATCGGTGAGGCGGGGCTGCCGCTGCTCGCCGATGGCTCGACCGTTCTCACCCACTGCAACGCCGGATCACTCGCAACTGGAGGGATTGGTACCGCCCTGGCACCAGTCTATCTGGCGCATGCCGCTGGTCGCCGCATCGCCGTGGTAGCCGACGAGACCCGGCCACTGCTGCAGGGCGGCCGGCTGACGGCCTGGGAACTCACCCGCGCCGGCGTGCCGTGCACCGTGATCACCGATGGCATGGCGCCGAGCCGGCTGCGCAAGGGCGACGTGACCTGCGTGATCGTCGGAGCGGATCGTATCGCCCGCAACGGCGATGTCGCCAACAAGATCGGAACCTATGGCGTGGCGCTCGCGGCCCGGGCGCACGGGGTGCCGTTCTACGTGGCGGCGCCGCGCTCCACCTTTGATTTCGCGACCCAGACCGGCGCAGGCATTCACATTGAGGAGCGGCAGGAGGACGAAGTGCGGCGGCCCGGCGGGCCGGGAGCGGGGCTCTCGGTGCCGGAGGCGGCGCTGGTGTGGAACCCGGCCTTTGATGTGACGCCCGCGGCGCTGATCAGCGGCTATATCACCGATGCCGGACTGCTGACCCGGCAGGAACTTGGACGACTGGACCCGGGAAGCTGATGCCCTCGATTCTCGCGCTGGACCAGGGCACGACCGGTTCGACGGCGCTGGTGATCCACCAGGATGGCCGGGTGCTGGGCCGCGGCTATCGTGAGTTCACCCAGTTCTTCCCCGAGCCGGGGCAGGTGGAGCACGACGCGGAGGAAATCCTTCGGGTCACCCTGGAAGCGGCGCATGAAGCGATCGCCGCCGCCGGCGAGGTACCCATCGGGCTCGGCATCACCAACCAGCGCGAAACCGTTGTGATGTGGGACCGCCGGACTCTGGCGCCGGTGGGTCGCGCGATCGTCTGGCAGGACCGGCGGACCAGCGAGCGTTGCCGCGAGCTGCGCTCGCTGGGTCGTGAGGCCGACATCCGTGCCACGACCGGGCTGGTGCTCGATCCCTACTTTTCCGCCACCAAGCTGGAATGGATGCTGCGCGATCCCGCCCTCCGGGCGCGCGCGGAGCGCGGCGAGCTCGCCGCCGGAACCATCGACAGCTGGCTGGTTGCGCGGCTGACCGGTGGCCGGGTCCACGTGACCGATCACACCAATGCGTCGCGCACGATGCTCTACGGGCTGGCGGCGCGGGCGTGGGACGACGAGCTCCTGCAGCTCTTCGGCGTGCCCCGTTCGCTCCTGCCCTCGGTCGTCGCCTCCTCCGGCGTGGTCGGTGAAACCGATCCGGTCCATTTCGGTCGCGCCATTCCAATCGCGGGGATCGCCGGCGACCAGCAGTCGGCGCTCTTCGGCCAAGGCTGTGTGGTGCCGGGCCTTGCGAAGAACACCTACGGCACCGGCGCCTTTCTGCTGGCGAATACCGGCCAGACCATCCCGCGGTCGAAGCGCGGATTGCTGGTGACCGCCGCGTGCGGCCCGCGGGGCGAGCCGGCCTACGCCCTCGAAGGCAGCGTGTTCATCGCTGGCGCGGCGGTGCAGTGGCTGCGGGATGGGTTAGGCATCATTGCCAGTGCCGGCGAAGTGGAGGCGATGGCCCGGAGTGTCGCCGACACCGGGGGGGTCTGTTTCGTGCCGGCCTTCGTTGGCCTCGGCTCGCCCCACTGGGAGCCTGAGGCACGCGGCACGATCGTCGGCCTCACACGGGGGACGACCCGCGCCCATCTGGTGCGGGCCGCCCTCGAGGCGATGGCCTTTTCGAGTGGGGACCTGCTTGCGGCCATGATCGAGGACGCGGCCCTCACGCTCACGGCGCTGCGGGTCGACGGCGGTGCGGCCGCGAACAACTGGATGATGCAGTTTCAGGCGGATCTGCTGGGAGTTCCGGTCGAGCGGCCGGACAATGTCGAGACCACCGCACTGGGCGCCGCCGGCCTGGCTGGGCTCGCGCTGGGAGTGTGGCCCACGATTGAGGCGTTTCTTGCCGGGCGGACATTCACCCGGTTCGACCCGGTGTCACACCCGGACGAACGGGAGGCGCGCTGGCGGGAATGGCACCGGGCGGTCGGTGCCGCGCTGGCCTGGGCCCGCGGCTGACCCCGGCGGTGGAATTGCGACGGGGCTCGGCCCTGCGTTGTCGTCAGGAGCGCGGAGGCTCCCCATCGAGGGCGGTGTCGATGGACAACTGTCCGGTCAACTCATCGAGCTCTACCTCGACTTCGTCCAGACGGTCGTCCGTCAGCCGATAGCCCACGAAACTTGCCCGCCCCACCCGGGCAA
>JAWXBX010000246.1:0-6328 GCA_034440415.1 Gemmatimonadota bacterium
CCGACCGCCGGCGACCCGGGGGGAGCGGCCGCTGGACCGGCGGGCCGAGCTACCCCCCGACCCGCCGGACCTCCGCCGTCCCATCCTTGTTGTCCCGGACCTCCCAGCCTGACGCCTTGAGCAGGTCCCGGACCCGATCCGCTTCCTTATAGTCCTTCCGCATCCTGGCGGCGAGCCGGGCCCCTGCCCAGGCCATGGCCCATCCTTCTATCGCTGCCGGATCCGAGGGCATTTCTGCCGCTACGACTGTCCCCACACCGCTCAGCGCGGGGGTGACAAGCACCTGCCCTGCCCCCTCATGCGCCGCAGGTTGGAGCGCAAAGACTCCCTCGAACTGCTGCCAGACGCGCCAGGACTCCGTGTTTGGCCTGCGTCCCAGATCCATCTGCCGGTTCGCCTCCCGGGCAAAGACGAACGCCGCCGCCACCGCCTTCGGTGCGTCGAGATCGTCATCGAGCGCGTCGCGCAGGGCCTCCCCGAAGGCCACCGTCAGGCCGTCGAGCTCATTGTGGTGCTCGTCGGAGCCCGCCCGGACTGCCTGGGCAAATCGGTTGTGGAACTCGCTGAGTCGCCGATGGCCTTCCCGGGCCGCCGCGAGCGACTCATCCGTCAGATCCAGCTTCTGCCGGTAGTGCGTCTGGAACAGGAGCAGCCGGATCGCGCCGGCCTCCACCCCGGCAGCCTTGAGGTCCCTTGGCGTGGTGATGTTGCCAAAGCGCTTGGACATCTTGGTGCCGCGCACATTCAGAAACTCGCCGTGCAGCCAGTAGCTGGCGAACAGCGGCTTCCCGGTGAACGCGCAGCTCTGCGCGATCTCGTCCTCATGGTGCGGGAAAATCAGATCGACCCCGCCGGCATGAATATCCAGCACCTCGCCCCAGCCCTTTTCCTGCAGCAGGTCGAGCGCCATGGCCGAGCACTCGAGGTGCCAGCCCGGCCGCCCGCGCCCGAAGGGCGAGTCCCACGCCGCCCCGACGGCCTCGTCCTCGGGCCGCACCGCTTTCCACAGCACGAAATCCTGCGCGTTCTCCTTGTCGTACTCATCCGTCGTCACCCGGCCGCTCGCACCGGCCTTGAGCTCGCGCCGGTCGAGCTGCGAGAGCCGGCCATAGGCGGGGAAGCGGGAAATGGCGAAGTACACCGATCCGTCGTCACCCCGGTAGGCCGTGCCATTGGCCAGTAGCCCTTCCACCAGCCGGATCATCCCCGGAATGAAGTCGGTCGCGCGGGGATAGACGTGCGCGGGCCGGATCCGCAGGAAGTCGCAGTCCTCGAAAAAGGCCTGAGCGAACGGCTCGGTCAGCTGCCGGATGCCGACCCCGCGCGCGCCCGCTTCCCGAATGATCCGGTCGTCCACGTCGGTGAGGTTCATCAGGTGCAGCACCGTCAACCCGCTCGCCTCGAGCCAGCGTCGCAGCACGTCCTCGAACAGAAACGTCCGGAAGTTGCCGATGTGCGCGTAGTTCCACACCGTGGGCCCGCAGGTATACATCGACACCCGTCCCGGCGTGATCGGGGTGAACGACTCGATGCTGCGGCTGAGCGTGTTGAACAGTCTGAGGGCCATCGGCGGGCTCGGCAGATGAGGGCGAGACTACTCGTGACTGTCGCCGGGGGGAGTCAAGCTGGCCGGTGGAAGTTGGCCAGCCGGCACCCCCTGCGTGGACGAGGCGCCCCGTCGGCGGCCGAGCGACGGGTCATCGACGTCGGTCTTGATGCGGATGGTCCGCTGCGGCATCGGGATCTCGATGTGCTCGAGGTCGAGCCTCGACTTGATCCGGCGGCGGAATTCCCGGGCCACCGCCCACTGCTGGCCCGGCTGCGTGCGGAACAGCACCCGGATGGTCACCGCATTCTCGTCCAGCCCGATCACGCCGGCAATCTCCGGTTCACCATCGAACCGGGCGCGCCACACCGCGTCCCGGTTGAAGCGGACGGCCTCATCCTGAAAGACCTGGAGTGCCCGATCCACATCGGTCTCATACCCCACGCCGACTTCCACCACCGCCCGGGACCACTTGCGGGTGAAATTGCTCACGGTCGTGATCTGGCCGTTGGGCACCATATGCACCGCGCCATGCAGGTCGCGCAGCATGACGACCCGGAGCGTCATGCGTTCGACCTCGCCGGTCTTGCCGGCGACTTCGATGACGTCGCCCACGGCGAACTGTCCCTCGACCAGGTAGAAGAAGCCCGAGATGACATCCTTCACCAGGCTCTGGGCACCGAACGACACGGCGAGCCCGAGAATGCCGGCGCCGGCGAGAATCGGCTTGATGTCGACGAAGACATTCAGCGTGAGCAGAATACCGAGCGCGATCAGCAGCACCCGCCCCACGCTCCGCAGCAGCTGCGACGTGGTGCGACCGCGCTGCTCCCGCTCGGTCATGGTGTTGTCGTCGCCGTCGTCCACCGCACGTTCGATGCGGCGTGCGATCTGCTTGACCACCCGCTGCCCCACCCAGCAGACCAGCCAGATGAAGCCGACCTGCAGCAGCTTGCGCACCAGCTCACCGGCATCAACCCGGAGGAGGTCCGCCAGATTGCGCAGGAACTCGGGAACGGCCAGCAGCTCGGAATGCACGACCGGACCTCGGGGCTGGAGTACGGCGGAACGCGGGCAGGAACATAGGCCGCCGCGCCGGGGGCTTCAACCCGTGTGGCCTGCCGCGGACACCGCCACCTCCCCTCCGATTATCTTTGCCCCGGCCTGCTCCCGACCCCCGCATCCACGCTGACGAGCCGACGTTGACCTTCCCCCCGACGCCTCCCAGAGGCACCATGTTCGCCCGCGCACTGCGCCGCCGCTGCCCCGTCTGTGGCGGCGGGCCACTGTTCGCCAATTGGCGGCAGATGAAAGATCACTGTCCCTCCTGCGGCATCCGCATGCGCCGCGGAGAAGACGGTTACACGCTGGGCGCACTGTGGTTCAACCTGTTCCTCGCCGAGCTCATCACGACCGCTTCGTTCGTGACCGCACTGGTGCGCACCTGGCCGAATCCGCCATGGGATCTGCTGCAGATCGTCGGACCGATCGAGGCCGTCATCATGCCGCTCCTGATCTGGCCCTTCGCCCGCACGCTCTTCCTCGCCTTCGACCTCGGCATCCGCCCGCTGAACCAGAAGGACATCACCTGAGCTCCCGGACCGGCTGACGCATGCTCCTGCCCAAGCTCATCACCACGCTGCGTGACGGGTACACCCGGCAGCGCTTCGCCACCGACGTCACCGCGGGGGTCATTGTCGGCATCGTGGCGCTGCCGCTTGCGATCGCGTTTGGCATCGCCAGTGGAGCGACCCCCGAGGCCGGCCTCGTCACCGGGATCATCGGCGGATTCGTCATTTCCGCCCTGGGGGGGTCACGGGTGCAGATCGGCGGGCCGACCGGCGCGTTCGTGGTGATTGTCGCCGGAGTGATTCAGCAGTACGGGATGGATGGGCTGCTGCTCGCCACCATGATGGCCGGCCTGATTCTCATCGGGCTGGGGGTCGCCAAGCTGGGGGCGGCGATCAAGTTCATCCCCTACCCGGTGACCACCGGATTCACCACCGGGATCGCGCTGATCATCTTCTCCAGCCAGATGAAGGACTTCCTCGGCCTGCAGATGACCGCGGTGCCGCCGGAATTTGTCGCCAAGTGGCTGGCGTACCTCAACAACGTCACCAGCATCAACCCGTGGGCGATTGCCGTCTCCCTCGGCGCGCTGGCCATCCTGACCCTGTGGCCCCGGGTCTCATTGCGAGTGCCGTCGCCCTTCGTCGCGCTGGTCGTCTCGACCGTCGTCGTGTACGCCGGTCACCTCCCGGTGGAAACGATAGGGGACCGCTTCGGCACGATCCACGCTTCGCTGCCCGCGCCGCATTTCCCCTCGGTCTCGTGGGATGTGCTGCGAGGTCTCGTTTCGCCGGCGTTCACGATCGCGCTGCTGGCCGCCATCGAATCGCTCCTCTCCGCGGTGGTCAGCGATGGCATGATCGGCACCCGGCATCGCTCGAACATGGAACTGGTGGCGACCGGGGTCGCCAACATCGCCTCCCCGCTTTTCGGCGGCATTCCGGTGACCGGCGCGATCGCCCGCACCGCAACCAATGTGAAGAATGGAGGACGCACACCGGTCGCTGGCCTGGTCCACGCCGGCACCCTGCTGCTGATCACGCTCTTCTTCGGCCGCCTGGTGGCGCACATCCCGATGGCCGCCCTTGCGGCGATTCTCGTCGTGGTCAGCTACAACATGAGCGAGTGGCGACGGTTTCGCGGCGAACTCCGGGCGCCCAAGAGCGACGTCGCCGTGCTGCTGGTCACTTTTCTGCTGACCGTCCTGGTGGATCTGGCGGTCGCGGTCCAGGTGGGGATGGTGCTCGCGGCCTTTCTCTTCATGAAGCGGATGTCGGAGGTGACTAACGTCAGCCTGATCTCCGGCACGTTTGCGGACGCCGACGAATCGACGGACCACAATGCGGTGGCCATGCGTCAGGTGCCGGCCGGGGTCGATGTCTACGAGATCGACGGGCCATTCTTCTTCGGCGCGGCGGAGTCATTCAAGTCGGCGGTGTCATCGGTGGCCAAGAAGCCCCGCGTCCTCGTGATCCGGCTTCGGCGGGTGCCGTCGATCGATTCCACCGGACTTGCCGCACTGCGGGACGTCGTGGCCCGGAGTCGGCGAGAGGGCAGTCTGGTGATTCTGTCGGAGGTGCACTCCCAGCCCATGGTGGCGCTGACGAATTCCGGGTTCTACGAGGAGGTGGGCGAGGCCAACGTCACCGGCAACCTGGATGACGCCTTGGACCGGGCCCGGACCTACCTCGGCCTGCCCACCGCGGAGCGCCCGGCGTTCGTGGTGGCCAGCGTCGCACGGGAGAGCGCCCATGGCGAACGCCGCAGAACACCGCGTCTCTGACCGGTGGGCCGGTCAGGGCGCGATGATGACGAAGATACCGTCCTCACTACCGCCGCCAAAGCTCGCCCCGGCTGCATTGACGGTGTGAAAATCCGAGCTGCGAGTAATCCCGGCGACATACCAGGTGCCCGAGGGTCCCCGGGCGACACTGCGTCCCTCGTCATCCTGCGATCCGCCCAGTCGAACCCCGCCGAAATCCTGGGAGAAGTCCGCGCTCACGCGGACGGTGTAGGCATCGGATCCTCCACCACCGGCGGCTCCGGCGACACCTGGGATCGAGGTGGACGTGGTACTGCCTGACACATAAACCGTGTCCCCCGGCCCCACGGTAACACCCTGGAAGCTATCGCCACCAGCACCCCCGTAGTACGTGCTGTTGAGCATGGTACCTGTCGGAGAATACCGGGCAAAGAACCCGTCGGAGCCTCCGCCCAGGCCGCTCCGCAGCGCCGGGCCGACCAGGGGCAGATCGCCGGACGAGGTCGACGCGGCGACAATCACATTGCCGTGCGAATCCACGGCCAAGTCGTGGGTCTCGGTATTGTCATTCCCGTTTCCCCCAAGATAGGTCCCCCATCGCAGGGTACTGCCGTCGGCGGACATCACGCCGACGTACAGGTCCTGCAGCCCGCCCTGGTAGCCGGGCTGGGCCGGCTGGACGGTCGGCACATCCGTGGAACGGGTGGTCATCACGAACGCGGCGTCACCGTTGGGCAAGGCCCGAACCGATGGACCGTCTCCGTCAAGCAGGCTACCGCCGAGATAGGTGCAATTGAGCACCTGGCTGCCGTCGGCTGACACTCTGGTCAGCGACAGATCCTGGCCGCCGGCCCGATCAGGCTGATAAGCGTTGGGCTGAAACCAGGTCGCAGGATAGTCGGCCGAGACCCAGGAAGCGGCGAAGACGTTGCCGTTGCCATCGACATCGATGTCGCGGACCGCACCGCCGTCAGTGGCACCGAGGTAGCTGCACCAGATGGTCGCGGCGGTCGTACTGTTCAATTTGCAGACAAAGCCGTCCTGCTCGCCGTACGGGTTGGCTCCAGGAGCCGTGCCACCCGCAAATGCGGTTTGAAACGCACCCGCCGTCACCGGAAAGCCCGTACTTGCGCGGCCGCCCAGCACGACCTGCCCCTGATTGTCGATCTCGACACCGTAGGCCCGGTCGTATCCCGAGCCTCCGAACCGGCGGGACCAGATCAGCTGACCGCTGGCGCTCAGCTTCACGACGACGACGTCGTAATCCCCCTGGGGCGATCCAATGGTCACGGGAAAATTGGGTGAACGGCTGCCGCCGACCAGATAGACGCTCCCCGCATTGTCAACCGCGACATCGCGGATCATCTCGTCGTCCGAGCCCCCGTAGTAGGTCGCCAGCGTGATATGGGGTGGGGTACCACCACCACCACCACCACCACCACCTCCACCTC
>JAWXBX010000247.1:0-23791 GCA_034440415.1 Gemmatimonadota bacterium
CCGCCTCGAGGCGGTGAGCCGCAAACTCGAAGCGCTCCATGTCGAGGGCGGGAGTCAGAGCCGAGATTTCACAGAGTACGCGGAGGATCCCGTCCGGTTCGCGGTGGAAATCCTCGGCATGCAGAGTGCCACCCGTCGCAGCGATGGGACCGCATACCAATTCGAGATTCTCGACGCCGTACAGGGTCATTCCCGCACGGCCATTCGTGCCGGGCACGGGGTAGGTAAGACCGCGTCGCTCGCAATGCTCTCCTTGTGGTGGCTCATCACGCGGCCGTACTCCCGCGTCGTGGTGGTGGCCCCGCAGTACGAGCGGCAGGTGCGAGGCGTTCTCTTCGCTGAACTCCGCAAGGTGGCCCGACGGTCAAAGGTGCCGCTCCCCGTCGAGGTGCTGGCGGGAAAGGCCGTTGTAAGCGGTTTCGGCAATGAATGGGGCATTGTCGGTCTGCCTGCCACAGAGCCTGACCGCATCGAAGGCCAGCACGCCGAGGGAGGCCTTCTCCTAGTGATGGATGAAACGAAGGGCGTTCCACAGGACAGCTTTGATGCGCTAATGGGAGCGCTTACCGGTGGCGAGGACAGCCGCCTTGTCGTGGCCAGCACGCCAGGAGGGACGGCAGGGCCGTTTTACCGCGCCTGCGAGCGGGGCCTCTTCCATGTCGTGCATCTCTCCAGCGAGGACAGCTCTATCGTCAGCCCTATGTGGTGCGAGGAGCGTGCAGCCGAGTGGGGCAAAGAGAGCCAGCTCTACACGACACGGGTTCAGGGCGAGTTCGCCGATGCTGGGGACGGCCAGCTCTTCGGCTTGAGCCTCCTTGAGGGAGCGATCGCACCGATTGAAGTCCCGCCCACCGCTGACGTGATCTTTGGAGTGGACGTGGCCCGCAGTATTGCTGGGGACCAGTCCTGCATCTGCATCACCAAGGGTGGCAGGGTCGAGCGGTTCATCCTGTGGCGAAGCCCGGACCTCATGGTGACCGTCCAGCGGGTAATGCGTGAAGCCCTGCTCCACACTCCCAAGCTGATCCGTGTTGATGTCGGAGGAGTCGGTGCTGGAGTGGTGGACCGCTTGCGGGAGCTGCGTTTTCGACGCGTAGAGGCCGTGCATTTCGGCGGGGCGGCGAAGGACACGGCCCGGTTTAGGAATGAACGTGCTGAGATGTACTGGCTTGTTCGGGAGGCCCTTGAACGGCACACCATCTCGCTTCCCGATGACGATGAACTTTTGGCCGATCTCTCGGCCATCCGTTACACCTTCACCGGCAGCGGCCTCATTCAGCTCGAGGCCAAGGACGAGACACGGCGCAGGTTGGGGCGAAGTCCCGACCGGGCCGACGCCCTGGCTCTGGCAGTCTCCGCCCGTCCCGCGCGATCCCGCCCTCGGGCAGTGCGACCCTTCGAAGTGCCTCCCAGTTCCTTCGATCCCTTAGCACAACCTACCCCTTGGCTGGGGTCAGGTGACTACGACTCCTATCCGGCGAGGTGAGGAAATGATGAGCGAGGAATGGCTGGCATTGGTGAACCGGCTCAAGGCCGAGGCGCAGGAAGCGGCACGGGCAGTGAGCCGCCTCGAATCCCTCAGGCGTTCTTGTGCCCTTCCGGCCAAGCAGGGTGATAAGAAGGCCGCCGAGAGGCTCGCACAGTCGGCCATCGAACTGGCAAAGGCTGAGGAGGAACGTGCTGACCTCGGGCTGGCCATAGGGGAAGCAGAGGCAGGACTCCAAGCAGCGCAGGCCGAGGAGGCCGCGGCAGAGACGGAGCGAAGACGGGAGGAAGCCGCAGTGTTGGTCTCCCGCCGGATCGAGGAGGCCCGAACCGTCGATGAAGCCCTGCTGACCCTCTCAGCTGCGGCTCGGGCATACCTCGCGACCGGTCACGAGCTCATCCCATACTTCGACGTCACTGGACAGAACGACTATCTCCTGACGGTGAAATTCCCCATCGGTAGTGCCTTCGCACACGCCGACCGCGAACTATTTCACGCTTTGGACGGCCGGCCGGTTGGCCGAGGCCTGCTGTCCGAGCACGAAGTAACCGTTTGGGCGCCCTTCCTTTCGCGCAGGGGAGTGACCGCATGACCGCGCCCGTCCTCCGAATCGAGAAATTGGACGAGGACCAACGCCTTGTGGGCGGGTGGGCCTCAATCATTGAGCACCCGGATGGAACCCCCATAGTGGACAGTCAGGGGGATGTGATCCTCGAGGACGACCTCGTGGAAGCAGCCCACAGCTTCATGCAGAAGAGTCGGGACTTGGGTCTTGATCACCGGATCAAGGGCGTGGGGACGGTGGTCGATTCCGTGGTCTTTACACGGGACCTCAAGAAGGCGCTGGGCCTTCCTTCGAGCTTCCCGACCGGCTGGTACGTGACCGCGAAGGTGGATAACGAAGAAGTCTGGCAGGCCATCAAGAAGGGGGAGCTCTTGGCATTCTCAATAGGAGGTACCGGCCTGCGGGAACCATGGCAGGAACCGTTGGCCAAGACCAACCGGTGGTGCATGGACTGTGGAAGGCGAAAGAGCCAGACGGGCCGATGCCCTAACTGCGGGCCGCGGCCCACCATCACCAAGCACGCTCGCGAAGTCCTGGGCAAGACCATCGAGCTGTATGCCAAGGAGTTTCGGAAGTCAGGTGAGAGTCTGCCCCAGACGGTTAAGCGTCTGGCTGACGAGGGGGATTCGGGGCTGACGCTCCTCTACGAGCTACACGATAGGGCATGATAGGGCCATACTTGCGGCATGAGGTCCGACACTTATATTCGCCTGAGACTCCAAGAACTCTCGATCCTCGCAATGTCGTCGAGTGTCGGCTCCGTCGGGGGAGTGGGGCATCTGGGCAGCCTTCTGAATGCAACTTCCCTATAGCCAGAGGTCCTAGGTCATGAGACAGCTTCACTCCGGAGCGTGGGTCATTTCTGGACTTCTGGTTGCCGGCGGGTGCGCTGGCGCTGGTTCAGAGGCGAAGCCGCCAATCAGCCCAACGAGTGCAGAGTTTGCAGATCGATATCAGTTGGTAGATTCGACTGTTTTTCAAGAGTCGGACACCGCTCCAATCGCCCGACTGGCAGGCGTAACGCTAACCAGAAATGGCTCCATCCTCATAGCCGACCTCTCTGAGGGTAATGCTAAGCTATACTCCCATGACGGTCACCTGTTGCACATTCTCGGCAGGAAAGGCGATGGGCCGGGAGAATTTCGTCAACCGCTTTATACTGCAGTGGATGCGCACGGGCAGATGTATGTTGTTGAGCCAAGCCCCGCCAAGGTCGTTGTATTCGATGGGGATGGGCAATATGTCAGGGAGTTTAGAATTGATAGCTCGACGACCGTTCAGAGTTTCGCTCTCCTAGCTGAAGACAGGTTCCTCTTCTCAGGCAAGGTGGCCGCAGATTCCGCTGTGTTCATCACGGATTCGTTGGGCACGATTCAACGAATGTATCTCGGTCGCGACAGGCTACGTGCGACGGATGACCCACGAAACCAAGCATGGGAAAGCGCAAGGAGATCCATGGTCCTTCCGCTCGGCGATACCGCTCTCGTCGTGTCCTCGGTAGGTGACTCCCTTTGGTTTGTGGATCTACGGACTGGCGCGATCAGTTCAACACCAATTCTAGTGCCCGGCCGCATACGTCCGTTAGCACCGCACGAACCATATCATGACATGGCTGGCTTGATGCGGTGGACCTCATCCTTTCACGCTGCTCCCAGCGTCAGGGGGTCGGCTGGATTGATTGTCATTCCGTATGTACAGGGGATTCTCACGCATCACGATCCCACGCTTCTTCTTTCGAGGTACAAGGGGACCTGGGAAGTCCTTGAACACGCCCCTGCGGTGATGGCGGTCAGTGACAGTACACTTATCGTGTTACTAGGGCCCGACGGCCGCGCTACGACAGCGGTTGGCTACTACCGCCGGAGGGCGTCTTGACACTAACGCGCGTCGCTGCTTTGGCAGTCCTTCTGATTTGCGCCTGTCAAGGGGAGCGCAGGCCTGCGGCGCCGCCTGCGCTGGTTGAGTTCGCCGGGAAGCCCGACTCAGCAAAGATGGTTAAGGTTGAAGACCTCTTGCGACCAGCGGTGGATTCCATAATCGCCCATATCAATCGAGGGTCGCTCAAACGATTGTGCGGGTCGAAGCCCACAGGTAAGCCGCGTGAGTTACTTTTTATTACCGCAGAGCACTGCCTCGGGTGTCGAACAGTCGGATACAGCCTTCGACACCTCGTGAGCGACAGCACCTCGGTTCGCTTCTACGTTGGTATTCCGGAGTCTGATTCGCAGCCCGTTTGCGATTTCTTTCGGGCGGAGCGGGTGCCGCGCTCGATCGGCGTCGTCGCGTTGCCCCGTCCTCTCTTAGGGGACACAATGTTCCACCGGATCGCGATGTACGTGAGGTTGGATGATGCCGGCCGCATTACGAGCGAACGAGCGGGGGTGGACATCCTGCAGCTGCTTCAAAGTGAAGATAGAATCGCGAGAGAAACACACGGAAGTTCTGTTGGCCTTACTCACAATCCTTAGACCGGAGGAATAACATGTTGCGGACCATCAAGCGAATCGTCATCGGCTTGGGCTTGGCGTTGGTGACCCATGCATCACTAGCACGCCCAATCGCTGCCCAGCCAGCGACACCGTGCGGGGGTTGCATGGGGATGGGCTACCCACTCGCTGTCGAGGCTTGTACCGAGACGGGATACATCTGCTCTGCCAGGCTTTGTACCCCGCCGTGTGGGTGTTGCGCGTGTTCACACTAGACGCTGGGTACCATTACTCCGAATCGTTTTGCTAAGTCGCCTAGAGTCGGCCGACGGCCACTATCCCACCCTACCGGGGTAGTGGCCGGACCGTCTACCCTCCGCCTCACCGCGCTGTTACCCGGTACAGTCGGCGTTGGAGTATGCTTATGCTTGCGAGAGTCGGGAGGGCGACTCCAAGCACCACTCCAAGATTGGTTGCCTGCGTGAATGGAAAGACCAGCAGAATAAGTGCGAACGCGACGGTTCCGGCCACAACTGACAACGCCCAACGAATGACCCGCGGGTTATCAGTCTCTCGCGTGCCCAGCCCGGCAAGCAAGGCCAGTGGGTTTAGGAGGAGGATGTTCATATTCGAGGCGGCGTAAGTGTGGCTTGTAAGAGCCCAGAGCGCCAACAATACAAAACCTCCGCTTCCAGTCACCACTAGCCAAAGCCGAGCCGGCACAGATCCTAAGAAATGCTGGAACATACTGTTAGCCAGAATGATTATGAGTCCAATGACGGAGCCTGCTGCGAGCCCGACCCACCCAACATCAAATCTCTCCGCGCGCCTGACCCCGCCAGTGGTGGGCCGAAGCAGGTATTCGTTGGTCACGGCAGGTGCTCCATTTATCACCGGGCCGCTAACCTTCAGGAGGCGAATCGACTCGCTTAGACGCTCTGGAATGAATGTTTCATCCCACTTGGATATCTCGTGATCGGCATTTAACCCAAGAGCAAGCTCAATTAGGATCGCCCACGCTGGCGCGACCGAAGTGTGATACCTAACGACGGATCTGTAGGTCTGCCCAGGGGCAGGCGTGACCTTGAGATCCGCGAGTGTTGGGAGCACTGTACGTTGGAGGGCGTCACGAATTCGGGTAGAGCAGTTATCCGTAAAATACTTGTACAGGTAGTACCTATTCTCGGGTTCCACGTTTGTAGCCAAAAAGCTGGCCAGCGCGAGGGCTTTGTCGCTGGGAAGACGAAGTTCCTGAATGCGGATGGTGCGACCGGCGGCAAGGTATCGCTCAAACTCACGATCTGCTTGTTGCCCCGCCATCCAATAATTCATCTCGCCTTTAAAGAACCGCCAAAGGAAGCCGGGGTCTGTAAAGCTGAAGCGGCCGTAGTCATACAATATGCCCACGCTATCGTCAGTCCGCCTTACCCAGAGGCCATTGTGTCCGAAGAGTTCGTAAATCGCCGGACCGGGCTCAAATGTAACCAAGGCGATTCGATATGATTGCGCTGGCTGGGCCACCGCTTTCTCTGGGAGGCTCAGTGAAGTTAGAACCAGTGCAGCCGCAACTCCGAATCTCCGCAGTAGTTCCAAGAGACTACTCCTACGCTTTTCTGTTGGAGGAATCGACCAGATCTTACGAATAGTAGGAGGACCACGAAGAATTGCAAAGGCGAGGGCATTGACGCCTTCGGCAGCCGTGTTGTTCCGAAGTCAGGCTTCCCCTGCTGCGGCCGGAGAAGGTGGAGCAGATGTCGAACCGTCGTTCTAGGAAGACAGCAGACCAAGAACGAGGTCGGCAGGATGGTTGATCGCCTGGAGCCGCCGCGCCGCCGATTGTGGTGACCTCTGGCATGTGGGACCTTCTCCGCGTCCTATCACTACCGCCCTCAGCTAGCAACGCATCCTTGACCACTGCTAGCGCGTCACCACACCGCCACAGGCTCGGGGCGATGCGGCGGCAACTAGGGAGAAGATCGGGAGCTCCGTGGAATCACCGACTAACCGGCGCCGTTGGAAGGCCTAAGATCACTGCCTGTAGCGGCTGGGAACTGCTGCCTTGGGCCAGTTTCCTTGCCTGCGCAAGAGCCTCAATCGATTCAGGTGTTCCAGCCAGCAATTCTTCGCGAGCAAGGAATGCGGCCGCGTAGGCCACAGCATCCGCGTCCTTCTGCAGTCCCAACGAAACTATAGCCGCGTTGTAAAGGGCTCTCCCTTTTGCGATGCTTCCTTCCCGGAAGGCGAGAAGGCCTTGTGTCGCGGTCCAGACGGCTAGATTGCGAGGATCGGCTAGCAGCTCGTCCTTCATTGCAGCCGCCTCCACATTCGCCTTCGGAAGTTGGCCTGCACTTGCGAGGCTGAACACCAAGTTGTTACGCATACCGAAATCATCCGGCCAAGCCTGCAGGGCACGGCGGGCCATCGCCTCCGAACGCACATAGTCCTGCACCAATACTGATCCTACGAAGGTCCCCATCCGCGCCGGCCGCGATGAGAATGGCTCATCACTCTGCCAGCGCATGGCCTCATTGAACGATTCCATCCACCGATTGCTCCGGTATGCTTCCCAAGCGCGAGCTTCGAAGGAGCGGGGTCGTTCCAAAAGCCTCTTGGGAACGTGAAACGTGGGGAGGTTTTGGGTCGCCCACTCTGCTTGAGCGATGACATTCTCATTCGGTGAGACGAGTGCATGATGGAAAAGTCTTCGTGCCTCGCCACGGTGACCCTCCCGAAGCTCGATCGTCGCCAACGCGCTCGCGAGCTCGGACGTATGCTTTGGGTCGATGGAGCGTGAAGCGACGGCTGCACGAGCAAGCTTTATGAATCGTGGCTGTCTGTCAGCCACCGTGGCAACGGCCACTTCCGAGGCCAGGAGCCATGGGTCGGTCTTGGTCCGTTCACTCTTGCGGAGAACGCGCAGGGCCTCCTCAACATCCCTTCGGTGCAAGTGGAGCCGCGCCGCGGAGCGGAGCGCGAAGCGGTTGTCTGGCTCGAGCGCCAGCGCACGTCGCATGGCGTCAACTGCTTTGTCGGGCAGGCCGACAACCACGTAGTGCCTCGCGAGGTCTATCCATCCAATACTGTTGCGTGGCTCACCTCGAAGACGGACTCGAAGTCGATGAATTGCTGCCCTAGTTTGGTCCAGAGTCGGTGCGAGATCGCCAGGTTCGAATGACTCAAGTCCAAGTACCACATTCGCAAGCCTTCTCGAAGCGGGAGTCCCCTCTTTGTCGTTCCTGAGCAGGAAAGTGGCGGCATCTCGGGCCAACTCAGGTCGACCACTAACCAGCGCCACTCCTACAGCATCCGCCGCGAATGGCACGCTCGGGTTCTTGCGCCATTCGGCTAACCGACGCTCAACGACCTCAATCGAAGGCTTCGGAGGAAGCGCCCTCTCCCCGGTTACGAATGGGACTAGTTCCCCGGCCACAACCGTCGCCACGGAATCCCGCCAGCGCGGGACAATCCTTCGAGGCTGTTTGTCGTCGAATGTGCTCACGCGCAACTACCTTCGAGCAGCACTGGCCGCCCGACTGGCCAAGAGATTGAACTCCGAAACGTAGCGCTCTACTGAGTACTGGCTGCCATTCTTCATGATCACATTTCTGGGATGCCCTCGCCTGAGCGGATCAGGGTCGCAGAGCTCGCGTACAATGCGAAGGACTTGATCGGTATACGGCGCGGGGACCGAAAGTGAGAATCGGGCCATCCCTTGATCCATCGCATCCCTGAGGTGTGGAAGCACATCTCGAAAGAAGCCTCGGTAGCTCTGGTAGTGGAACTGCGCAGGTAATTCCGCGAACAGCAAGGCTGTCATTGTTGTCTTGGCGAATAGGAATACGACCATGCTGCCCAAGAGATATAGGTCGCATCCGAAGCGCCGTGCGGCCCACTCGGTCGGAATTTCAGAATACAGCAATTCAGGGGGCGCATAGGATTGAGCTCCTGGGATCCGTCGCCCGTCATGAGGCCCATCTACTCCTTTGAGGACGGCCCGCCCTAAATCCCCAATCTTCGAGGTGAGTTTCGAATAGACCAGAACATTTGATGGCTTCACATCTTGGTGAGCGATATTCGCCTGATGGAGCTGCCCGATGCCGTTCGAGATGTGCTGCAGGCAACGAAACACCCAGGCGGCGTTGAGGGAGGCTGCTTGCTCCATGTGCTTCCTAATATCTCCGTCAGCCAGCTCGAACAGCAAATAGTCAACCGTCCCACCTAGCCCGGGGGCAACCATGACTTCGCCTCTCCCTACAGCCCTCACTACTTTGTCCATTTTCTTAGTCGCACACGCGTCTAACAAGTCGCGTTCGAATGCGAATTCTGTGGTGAGACGCTTCAGTTCGTCGATGCGATTGACTCCGGGACTGCCAGCGCGGGAAAGGTCCAGGGCCTTCACGAAGACGCGATGCCCGTCCCTCTCGGCGATGTATCCTGCGGAAAACGTCCCTCCGGTACCTGAGGCAGCGAGCTGAAATTCTTCGACGACAAGCCAACCATCGGCGAGTGTTCTTCCGAGAAGTTGCATCGCCGGTGCGGTCATGGGGTCGAGCTCCAAGTCGAGTGTCGCACGAAGGCTGAGGTGTGAATCGCGTGCACCGAATACACCCCAAAGCCTTAGCGCGCTAGCAGTCGTCTGTCAAGAGTGCCAGTGATCGTGATTTATTTCACAAGCTATTGATTTCAAATGAGTTGAAAGTCGCGTGGGTTTTTGACAATCACCCCACTCGCGTTTAAGCTGGGGGAAGTTTCGATCACCTGCCGGGACGAATGCCAACCCAGTCCCTGCTCGGCTTCATGAAGGTGGGGTTGGCTGGGTCCGAGGAGCTGCGCGGCGGATCCACACGAAAGTGCCCAAGCACGCTAGAACGTACTTGGGCAGCCTTGCGAGGGTCCAATGCCACTGGGCCCGAACTGCATGAGTGCCAGGACTCTACGGCCCTGCGTTGGCCAAGCTAGGCTCTGGAAAGCGGTTCGACAAGGGGCGCGGGGTATGTGGCGGAAAGGAGAGCACGTGACCATCTCTTCACTGCCGCCGGTTGGCACCACCTACAAGACCGGCGATACCTGTCAGGTTTCCGGCGTCTACGCATGCGTAGATTGCCAGAATGCGGGACGAGCAAGCGTGATCCCATTGAGCAAGGGCGAGCGGTTCCCCCCCTGCGCCAAGACCCGCACTGCGGTTTCTTGGCGGCTCAGTCAGTACGCGTAACAAGTAGGTGGTAAAGGAAGGCCCCGCGAACGCAGCGCGGGGCCTTCTCTATTTATTGCCCCACTACCCGGATCACTCCCCCTTTAGCTGCGGCCCCTTCAGGGGGTCGGCTTGAGCGAACTGACTCCCATCGGGACGGTAGAAGAAGATCATCCGCGAGGTCCCCTGTAGCACGGCGTCGGCATCTGCCACGGCCTTGACGAACCGTAGTCGCTGTTCGGGGTCACTTGGCGAAGGGGTGGAAGAGAAATTGAGTATCAGGTGGCCCCCGCCGTCCTCCTCCTCAACCGTTGCCAGCGACCGAACATTCATCATCACGGACCGTGCCGCAGTCCGCTGCTCATCCGTGTAGCCACTGGCTGTTGAAGGGGTGGTCGATGGCATTGGCGTCACCTGGGGCTGCTCGGATGCTGGCTGGGATTGCTGATACTTTTCAAACTCTTGATCGACCTCAGGCTTTCCCCCACCGCAAGCGGACAACAGCAGCACCACCAATCGGCCCCCGGCACCGGACACGCCGGCTACGAGTTTCATAGTCTCGCTCCTCTCATGAGTTAGTTGGGATCTCTTCGGGACAATATTCCAAGATGGGTTATCCCGCAACAGAATACAGACTAGGGCTGCCTCTAGACCCGGTGACCCGGCTTGCGAGCAGTCCACACGAAGCGATATCAGGCCCTTCTTGCCCGCCTCAAGGCGGCGCGGGTGGCGTGCGGCCTGACCCAGGTGCAGGTGGCCCGGGCGCTGGGACGGCAGCAGGCCTACGTATCGAAGTGTGAATTGGGGGAGCGGCGGATCGACCCCATCGACCTGCTGGACTTCTCGGTCCTCTACCGAAAGCCGCTCGAGTATTTCCTCGCCGACTCCAAGAGCCGCACCCTGAGACGGCCTCGATAGCGATCGACGATCCTAGACGGTTTCAGCGCGGTTTCTCGCCGCTTCTCGAAGGCCGATCAGCAAGCGAAGGGCCCCCGGCTGGCTTCCGCCGGGGGCCCTTCAACTCTGGCTACACCATCTGAATGTCCCAATCATCCCGACCAAGTATCGAATCCCAGAGGATTTGGTCCGTTGCGCTACCGTCCTCGCGGTCGCTGACCAGCTCCAGCCTCAGCCCTCGGTAGGGACGCGGTAGGCCTTCACCCGACCTCCTTCCCGAGGCTGGCCTTCGATCTGATGACCCTTTCCCGGCAAGATCCGATTGAGCAGTGCGTCCACGTAGCCCTTCTTGGCTCCCGTTGCTTCCACCAGCTCCAGCTTGGTCGCCCCATCCTTCCGGCGGAGGAGCTCCAACACCTTTCGCACCGTGTCCGTTTCCCCACCCCCGAGACTCCCTCCGAGGGAACGGAATTGCGCGGTCTTCTCGGCCAACGTCTTCCTCAGGGCGAGGATTTCCGCCTTGAGGCTCTCCACTTCGGGGCTCGGTGCCTTCGGCGCCGCCTTGGGCTTCTGGGTGGCCTTCCTCGGCTGCTTCTTGGGCTGCTCGGGTGCCTGAGTGGCCACTTTCGGCTGCTTCTTTGGCTTGGACATCGCTCAGCCCTCCTCGTGCGAGTGGAGAGCCTTCGCGGCGCCTCGGAGGTGCTCGGCCGCGGCCGAAGCCTCGGGCTCCAGCTCGCGGGTGAGTGAGTCCAGCCCTTCTGGCTCCTCGTTCTTCAGCGCCATGGCAGCGATCCAGCGGAGGCGGGTGGCGGCCGGGAGACCTGGCTCATTGGCCAAGGCGACCACGGCCCGGATGAGGTGCCGCTCAAACGAACGGTAGACTGCGGTAGACGACATGGGACAGCTCCTTTCGGGTGCAAGTTCCTTCGTGGGACTGCACCGGGACTGTCCAAGCACCTCTTGTCCGAGACAACAGACGCTAACTCTGCAATTCCGACGCGGTTCCACCTTGACAGGGCCGGAGCGATGGGGCTTCGGGGTTTATCTGTCTACGGAGCAGCGCTGCGCTAAATTCGTTAGCCGTACCTAGCACGTTCGTCGGGGCGTTCCTACTTTCACATCGAGCTGAATCTCGCACTCGAAGATTCCTCCCAGTTCTAGATCCCCAATTGGTTGAGGACAGTGAGCGGGTGAAAACCTCACCCGCTCATAGGAGTGTGTTCATGGCCGATTCCAGCGCGAAGCATATCCGGCGTCGCGGCCGGATCACGGAAGCACTACCCGGCGTCTGGCGTGTCAGGGTGTACTTCGGTCGAGGCTCCGACGGTCGAGCCCTCTTCAAGCACAAGACGGTTAGGGGGACAAAGCGGGATGCCGATAGAGTCCTGACTCTCCTGCTCAAGCAGAAGGATGAAATGCGGGATCGGGGAGATATCCCCGTGAGGGACCATCGTACTGTCGAGGAGTGGATCGAAGAGTGTTTGGACAAGTACTGCCAGCGAGCCAGCCCACGCACCCGCGAACACTATCGGGTGACGCTGCGCCGGTACCTCAAGCCATTCCCCGAGCTCAGGGCTAAGAAGCTGACTGCTCTGAACGAAGTGGACGTACAGGGGTGGCTGAACAGGCTGGGCGAAGGCGACCTCTCGACCCGCACAGTGGCTCAGGTGCGCGGCTACTTCCGTATTTGCCTACGGAAGGCCAAGCACATGCGATTGATCCGAGATAACCCGATGGAAGGAAGCGAATTGCCCCGGCCGCAGCATCGGGAGATGAAATGCCTCAGCGCCGAGCAGGCGGCCAAATTCTTGGCAGGTTGGGAGGAAGATGCCAAACAGGCGGCAAACGCGGTTGAGGTTGCAGCCGCATCCGGAGGCCGCACAGATCTGCTATTCGAACAAAGGCACTTCCGCGCGGTTCTTTACGCGTTGTTCACAGTCATGATCGACACCGGCCTCCGGCCCGGTGAAGCGGCGGGCCTGAAGTGGTCCGACCTGGAGGGCAGCCACCTCCGTGTCCGGAGGGCATGGAAGCAACTCGGAGAGGGGAAATGGGGGCTCGGCCCGACCAAAACGGGCAAGCCCCGGTCCATCCCGCTCGGAAAGCGCACTCAACTGGCGCTGGCTCGCCTCAAGCAGGAGCGGAATACGTGGCGGGTCTACGCGGAGGGGATCTTCCACGACGAGGATTTCATCTTTACCTCGGCGGTGGGGACGCCCGTCGATTTCCAGAACATCCGGAGCCAGCATTTCAAGCCCATGCTGAAGCGGCTTCAGCTCCCCGATATCCGCCTGTATGATCTCCGGCACACGGCTGCCACCATTCTCATGGGGGAGAAGGTCAACCCAAAGGTCGTACAGGAGCGCCTAGGGCATTCCTCCATCACCCTCACGCTGGATACCTACTCTCACGTGCTGGAGGGGATGCAGGAGGAGGCCACCGCCGCCATGGACGCCGCCCTCTCCCGAGGTGCGGCTCGGATTGGGTAGCCATCGGATAGAACAGGAGGGGCGGCTTCCGGTATCGGATGCCGCCCCTCTCTTTATCTGCTTTATTTTCAATCACTTACAAATGCGCCGCGAAGGAATCGAACCTTCAACCTAGTGATTAAGAGTCACTTGCTCTGCCAATTGAGCTAGCGGCGCTCTGGAAAACTGTCGGCGCCACACCGAGGTGCGGCACCGTCCCCTGAACCATAGCCCCAACGGGAGTCGAACCCGTCTCTCGACCTTGAAAGGGTCGCGTCCTAACCGATAGACGATGGGGCCGTTGGGGGCCCGGCTATCCAGTACCGCTAACGGGATTCGAACCCGTGTACCAGCCTTGAGAGGGCTGTGTCCTAGGCCTCTAGACGATAGCGGCGTTGCTGACAGCATTCAGCCATCAGCCTTCAGCGGCATCGTACCGCTCTCCTGCCTCGCTCCTCCACCACCTGATGGCCGATGGCTGACGGCCGATGGCTCATTACAGGCCCGGCAGGAATCGAACCTGCAACCCCCGGTTTTGGAGACCGGTGCTCTGCCAATTGAGCTACGGACCTTCGCGGCGGCTTCGGGCGGAAGCACGGACCGGAGGACGCCCATCCCCCATCCAGCGCTCCAACCCGGCACCCTCCGCCAGGGTGGCTGACGGGGATTGAACCCGCAACCTCCGGTGCCACAGACCGGCGCTCTAACCAATTGAGCTACAACCACCACGACCGCATCGCCCGGGCCTGCCGAGCCGGGGCATTTTACCGACCGGACCCCTCCCGGTCAACCCCAGAAGCGGGACGCAAGGAACGCTGTGGCAGGGTGTTTGGGCACTGATTCGGTGTCCCAACTCATGACGGGAACGACCCCGCGGAGGGCGTTGGTGACGAAGACCGACCGCCCCAGCAGTGCCGCCCGTCCGACCCGTCGCTCCGCGACCGGGCCGGCCAGCTCCTCCACCCGCATGCGGGATACGCCCGGCAGAATGCCGAGCTCGAGTGCCGGCGCACAGAGGGTGTCGCCTTCCCACCAGAAGAGGCACCAGAGGCCAGCCTCGGCCACCTCACCCGCGGCAGTGAGCAGGACCGCTTCGTCGGGCCTGGCCTGCGCCTGCGCCCGATCGAATGCGGTTCGTTCGGTGGTCTTGTGGCGGTAGCCTGGGTGCACCAGCAGACTGGTCCGGAGCCTGACCGGATCGACCGGGCCTACCGGGCGCTCGGTCACCGCGACACCGGCCGGTCCCACCTCGAGCCGATGGGCCCGGTCGGGACCGCCCTCGGGGATCTTGAAGGCGAGTGGAAAGGGGATGCCGAGCGCCTGGCAGCTGGCCACCAGGCGACGGAGGTGAAGGCCATAGAGCGGCGCCCGTCCGCCAATGACACGGATGGTCTCGATGAGCGCGAGCGGTGTGCGCGACATTGGGGGTCCTCAGGCCTGGGCGAGCGGAGGGCGGGAATCGAACCAGGCCTTGGCCGCCGTCGCGCCGATGATAATGCACCCGCCCAGCAGGGCCCAGCGCGTGGGCGACTCGCCATGCACCGCCCAGGCAAAGAGCGGATTCAGCGCCGGCTCCAGGAACAGGAGCAGCGAGGCCTCCAGCGCCGGAATGTAGGAGATCGCCCGGGTCAGCAGCGCGTAGGCCACCCCGATCTGGAAGACACCGAGGTACACGATCACCGACCAGTCCACCACGCCATGGCCGCCTAACGGGAACAGATTGGGGAGCGCCACCAGGAAGGCGAGCAGGTTGCCCACCGCGACCGCCGCCGCCGGCGCCGCGCCGCGGGTCCCCATCCACCGGAGGCCGATCAGCATGGCCGCGTAGGAGACGCCGGACAGAAGGGCGAACAGGTTACCGCGGACCGGATCAGGCGCGGTCGCGTAGGTCACCTGGCGCCCAACGAAGAACAGCGCCATCCCTGCCCCGACCGCCGCCATGAAGACCAGGTTGCCGCGGGTGATCGCTTCCCGCAGGAGCAACGGGCCGAGCAGCAGGATGTACAGCGGCGCGGTGGACTGGAGGAAGATGGTATTCGCCGCGGTGGTCAGCTTGTTGGCGTGCACGAAGAGCACGAGCGTCGCGGCGTAGGCCAGCGCCACCAGCAGCGTCACGCCGATCGTCCCCCTCGGAATTCTTCGGGCTGCCGGCACCAGCAACCAGACCGCGACCGCCGCAATGCCTGACCGGAGCCCGGCAACCTGCCAGCTGGTGAACTGCGCCGCCTTGATCGCCGCGCCGCCGGTGCTGAACAGGAGGGCGACAACCAGGATTTCGAGGCGGGCGCGGGAGCGGGGGAGCATGGGGGAAGGTGGCAGGGGGAAGGTGGCAGGTAGCAGGTGGCAGGTAGCAGGTGGCAGGTGGCAGGTGGCAGCTGACGGCTGACGGCTGACGGCTGACGGCTGACGGCCCACCAAGATACCCCCACTCCGACGGGCCGGAAGGATCGGAGCGCTTACTCCAGCGGCAGCGGCGTCGCGAGGTGCAGGTAGACTACGACATTGCGATCGACCTGGCCGGTCACGGGATTCGTTTTTGCGATGTATCCCGTCTTTCCGTCGCTGTCGATGCCGAAGTCGTCGTCGTTCACCACCGCGATCGTCCGGGCATCGATCACTGCGAGCCCCTCGGGCTTGTTGTGCTCGTAGCCCAGAGCCGGATCGAGCAGGTCGACCAGCAGCACCTTGCTGGCGACGACGATCCCGGCGGCCGCAAGCTCGGCTGGGCTGAGCTCCTCGAGGGTCTTGTCGCCCACCTTGCGCCCCGTTGCGCCGTCAGCGGCGTCGCTGACGTCCGTCGCGGTGGAGAGATCGACCAGCATGATCCGCTTCTGAGCCGACGGCTTTGCGGCGTTGCGCGGCCAGTCGGTATCGAGCTCCAGCACCAGGAAGCGGGTCGGCGACAGCGCCACGATCTCGCTGACCACGTAGCTCGGCTTGTCGAGCGGATAGAGATACTGCCGCGTCGTCCTGTTCGCCGGGTCCAGCGCGACGATGCGGACCGATGTGGACGCCCGGCCCGCGGCCTTGGGATTGTCCAGCGGCGACTGCATGATCCCAAACAAGGTGCCGGTCGACTCCACCCAGGCGAGGCCTTCCATCCCGCGGCCCGAGCGGCGCTTGGCAAGCACCGTCGGCAGTCCACCGTTGAACGGATTGCGGCGCTCCAGGGTCCGGCCTTTCGCGTCCACATGCAGCAGGTGGGGGCCGTATTCCTCGGACACCCAGAATGTGCCATCCCGTAGCGCGACGAGTCCCTCGGTATCGACGCCATCCGGATCAGTCGACAGTGGCTTGCCGCCGACGGCCACCGGGATCTCTCCCGTGCTCCCCGGTCCCGCCGGATTGGGCAGTCCGGTGAGCGGCTTGCCAGCGGCGTTGGAGAGAAGAATGGTCCCGGTCTTCTGCAGCACGGTGCCCTTCAGCCGGAACACCCCGATCTGCGGCGTGAAGCTCGGGACCACAAACCCCTTTTCACTCGCGTTCGGCGTGTCGAAATTGGCTCCGCGGTCGGTCAGGAGGTAGACGTCACGACCACGGATGGCGAGCGAGGAGCCGTAGCCCCCATTGTACACCCGCGCCCCATTGAACGAGTCGATCACCGGCCGGGGCAACACCTCGGCGGTTCGCAGTACCGATACCGCCGCCGAGCTGGCCGGGGCGACGTCGTTCGCAGCCGGAGTCGCAGAGTGGCAGGCGGCCAGCAGGAGGACAGGACCGACCAGAGCAGCAGAGCAATGCCACGCCATCAGGACACTCATGGTGAAGGGAGACCGGAACCGCGCCCGATGATCTTCCCCAGCTGGGGTGATCGCCAGATCAAGGTCGCGTCACAACGCGGTCACGGACCCAGTTTCTCGAGCGATTCGGTCGCCCGGGTCCACTCCGCGTAGGCCTGATCCAGTTCGGCTCGCGCCAGCTTGAGCCGGACCGAGTGTTTCGCGGCAATGGCCGCGCCGTCCGGGGCGGCGTAGAGCGCCGGATCCTCCAACGCGGCATGGAGTGTCGTGACCTCGGCGTCGAGCTGGTGCACCCTCGCTTCGGTCAATTCCACGGTCCGGCGAGCGGTGCGCTGCGCCGACTGGCGCGCCTTGCGATCGCCCTGGGATTCCTGAGCCCCCGCTCTGGCTTTTTCCCCGGCGCGGACCTTCTCCCGTTGTCCTTTCACCACCTCGCGGGCGGCGGCCGCGATCTTCGCCTTGTCCTCCGCCTGTACCGTCTCCCACTCGGCAAAGCTGCCGTCGAAGTCGCGCAGGTACGCATCCTCCAGCCGCCACACCCGGGTGCACAGCCCGCGCAGCAGCGCACGATCGTGACTCACCAGCAGCACGGTGCCCTCGTAGCCCTCCAGCGCATCCTCGAGCGCCTCGATCGACTCCACATCGAGATGGTTGGTCGGCTCGTCGAACACCAGCAGGTTGGCCTTCTCCAGCGTCATGATGGCCAGGGCGACGCGGGCGAGTTCCCCGCCGGAGAGCGACCCGGAGCGGCGCAGCACCTCGTCGCCGGAGAAATCGAAGCGGCCGAGGTGATCGTACACCTGGCCGCGGGTCCACTGGGGCCGGAGGTCGTGGATGGTGTCGAACAGGGTCTTGTCGCGGGGCACCTGGGCGAGGTCCTGGCGGTACGAGGCAATCGTGGTGCTCTGGCCGATCCGGACCTCACCCTTCTCGGTGGGCCGCTGGCCGAGGAGGGAGGCGAGCAGTGTGGTCTTGCCGGCGCCGTTGGGACCGACCAGTCCCACCACGTCGCCCCGGCGCATCGAGGCGGAGAAGCCGGCGAGCAGCACCCGGCCCTCGACCCCGACCGAGACCTTGTCCGCCACCAGCACCTGGTCGCCGCCACGCTCCGGCGGCTGGAACCGCAGCGCCATCGCCCCGGAGCTGCCCGGCGGCGGGGAGAGGCGAGCCATGCGCTGCAGGATGCGCCGTCGCCCCTTGGCCTGCTTGGTGTCCTGGCCGGCGATATTGCGGCGGATGTAGTCCTCCTGCGCCGCGATGACTTTGGCCTGCTTGTCAAAGGCCCGCTGGGTGGACAGCCGCCGCTCGGTGCGCTGGGCGACGAACGCGGTGTAGCCGCCGCTGTAGCTGAAGCCGGTGCCGCCTTCAAGGTGCAGCATATGGTCGGCGACTTCATCGAGAAACGCCCGGTCATGGCTGATGAGCAGCAGCCCGGCCTCGAGCCCGCGGAGGTGGCCGATCAGCCATTCGGTGGTTTCGAGATCGAGGTGGTTGGTGGGCTCGTCGAGCAGCAGCAGGTCGGTCGGGGCGACCAGCTGACAGGCCAGGCCCAGCCGGCCGCGTTCGCCGCCGCTCAACGTGGCGAGCTGCTGGGTGACGGCACGATCGGGATCGAAGCCGAGCCCGTGCAGGACCGCCGCGATGCGGGCGTGAATGCCATAGCCATCGGCGCGCTGGAAGGTCTCGAGGTCGTGGTCATAGCGGGACAGTTCCGCCTCGGTGAGCGCGTCACCACGTTCACCCATGGCGTGTGCCTGGGCCTGCAGCGAGTGCTCCAGCGCCAGCAGTTCGGCGAACGGGCCACTGGCGGCTTCCCAGACGGTGGCGGCGCCGGGAAAGGCGCGGTGCTGATCGAGCTCGGCCCAGCGCAGTTGCGGGGCGCGCATCACGGAGCCCTTGGTGGGAGCGAGAGCGCCGGTCACCAGGCGGAAGAGCGAGGTCTTGCCACTGCCGTTGCGGCCGATGACGCCCCACCGCTCCCCCGCGGCGACGGTCAGGTTGATATCCGTAAGGAGGATATTCGCGCCGTACTGCACCGTGGCGCCGGCAATCGAGAAGAGCGTCATCGCAGGCGCCGCGCCGGCTTGTAGGGGAAGATGTCGATCACTTCGCCCGCCGCGGCGAGCGCCTGCATGCGCAGCCAGAACTCGACGGTGAGCAATTCGCCGTGGGCCGCGATGAACGCGTCGCCCAACCGGCCTGGCAGTGCAAAAAAGGCACGGAACTCCTCGGGAAAGATGTCGTGCTCACCGACCGAGAACCACGGTTCGGCGCTGTATTCGTCCTCATCATGCCGGGTCGCCGGGATGGAACGGAAGCGGCATTCGGTGAGCAGGCAGAGCTCATCATAATCGTAGAAGATGACTCTGCCATTGCGGGTCACGCCGAAGTTCTTCAGCAGCATGTCGCCGGTGAAGATATTCGCGGCGGCCAGATCGCGGATGGCCTGGCCGAAATCGAGCGCCGCCTCGATGGCGCGAGCCTCATCCACCTGGCGGAGATACAGGTTGAGCGGCGTCACCTTCCGCTCGGTATAAAGGTGACTGATGGTGACCCGGTCGCCGTCGACCGTCACACTGCCGGCACACTCCGCCTGCAACTCGGCGAGCACGGCGGGGGCAAAGCGACGGCGATCGAATTCGAGCCCGGCGAACTCCTGCGCGTCCGCCAGCCGGCCCACCCGGTCCCGGACGAAGACCAGGTGGTACTTGTCCATTACCTGCCGCCGGGTGGTCTGCTTGGGCGGGCCGAAACGGTCGCGAATCAGCTTGAACACGACGTTGAGCGACGGCAGCGCGAAGACAACCATCACCAGTCCCTTGTCACCTTCCGCCGGCAGGAGGCGCGCCTCGTCCTCCTCGAGATGACGGATCAGCGCGCGGACCAGTTCCGTCTTGCCATGCTTGTGATAGCCCAGTGCGGTGTAGAGCTCCTCGATGGGCTTGCGCGGCATGATGGAACGGAGGAAGTCCACCAGCGCGCGAGGGCACTCCAAGTCCACATGGAAATAGGACCGGGTGAACGAGAAGACGATGCTCGCCTCATCCTGCGTGGCCAGGAAGGCGTCCACCCGGAGTCCCTGCTCGTCATGCACCAGGGGAAAGAGGAGCGGAATCAAGCCGGCCGAGGTGCGGGCCCGGCCAACCAGGTACGCCCCCTTGTTGCGGTAAAAGGGGGCAGGGACCAGCTCGATCGCCTCGAGGCGCACCGTTCCAGGCTGACGGGCCAGCTCGTCGGTGAGCGCGGCCGCAAGCAGACGGGCGTCCGCCGCGCGCCCGGCGTAGTGCGCCGCGAAGGGAAGGTCGCCCAGCAGGTCGAGCAGGATGGATTCGAGCGCCCGACCGGCGGGATAGACCTTGAGCCCCTCCAGCGCGACCACCGGTGGCAGCGCCTGGAAGGCGGCGTCATCGAAGTAGACGCCAGCCGCCGGACCCACCGCGTGCAACAATTCCCGCACGACCGAATTGAAGAAGGTGAGCGCCAGCTCGGCATCCAGCCGCAGACCCGCCGCGCGGACATACACCTGGCCCGCCGCGCGCCAGAGCGTCGGATCCAGCGCGTCCTCGCCCAGGAGCCGGCGGAGCTCCTGCACCGACCAGCCGACGAATTGGCGATACAGCGTGAGCCGCTCCACCGCGTCCTGCTGGCCGCCCCGCCAGTCACGCTGCAGATAGCGTCCCTCGGCTCGCCGGGTCACCAGACGGAACTGCGCCTGGTGCGCGTCGAATGTGCCGAGAATCGATTGCGCCGCGGCGGCTGCGGCCGCCTGCCGGGCCGCGGAGAGACGAAGCGGGGCGGCGGGATCGGGGGCGGGCGAGTTCATAGGGGTTATTTTGCCAGCCTGTAGTGCAGCGCACATTCGAAAGCCACTGTTCCTGACCGGTATCAACTTACGAGGAAGCAGCCCCCATGCCGACCCCTCCGACGTTCGACAGCCTGGTGCCACCCACCGGTGGCGAGACCATCACCATGACGCCAGCGGGGCTCGTGGTCCCCGACCGGCCCATCCTGCCGTTCATCGAGGGAGATGGCACCGGGCCCGACATCTGGCGCGCCTCCCGGCACGTCCTCGATGGTGCGGTGCGAAAGGCCTACGGCGGCAAGCGCGAGGCGGTGTGGTTCGAAGTCTTTGCCGGAGAAAAGGCGCACGACAAGCTGGACAGCTGGCTGCCGGACGACACCCTGCGGGCGATCAATCACTACCTGGTCGGGATCAAGGGTCCGCTGACCACGCCGGTCGGCGGCGGCTTCCGCTCCCTGAACGTGGCACTGCGGCAGAAGCTCGACCTCTATGCCTGCGTGCGGCCGGTCCGCTGGTTCACCGGCGTCCCCAGCCCGGTGAAGCAGCCCGAGCTGGTGGACATGATCATCTTCCGCGAGAACACCGAGGACATCTACGCCGGCATCGAGTTCAAGGCGAGGAGCGACCAGGCCGTCAAGCTGATCGCCTTCCTGCAGGACCAGATGGGCGTGAACACGATCCGCTTCCCCGACAGCAGCGCGATCGGCATCAAGCCGATCTCCGAGGAAGGCAGCAAGCGCCTCATCCGCTCGGCATTCGACTTCGCGGTGAAGCACGGCAAGAAGAGCGTCACGCTGGTGCACAAGGGCAACATCATGAAGTACACCGAGGGCGGCTTCCGCGACTGGGGCTATGAGCTGGCCCGGCAGGAATACGGCGCCGTGGAAATCGACGGCGGCCCGTGGTGCCGGCTCCCCGGCGGCGTGATCATCAAGGACGTGATCGCCGATGCCTTCCTGCAGCAGATTCTGACCCGGCCCGCCGAATATGACGTGATCGCCACGATGAACCTGAACGGCGACTACATCTCCGACGCGCTGGCGGCGCAGGTCGGCGGCATCGGCATCGCGCCAGGCGCCAACATCAACTATCTCACCGGCCACGCGATCTTCGAGGCCACCCACGGCACCGCTCCGAAGTACGCCAACCAGGACAAGGTGAACCCCGGCTCGGTGATCCTCTCCGGCGAAATGATGTTCCGCTACCTCGGCTGGCCCGAAGCGGCCGATCTGATCATCAGGGGGCTCGAAGCGACGATCGGGCAGAAGCGGGTGACCTACGACTTCGAGCGCCAGATGGCGGGGGCGACGCTGCTGTCGTGCAGCGCCTTCGGGAACGCGGTAGTCGAGAATATGTGAGGAGTGAGGAGTGAGGAGTGGGGCGGGCGATCCGCTGCCTCACTCCTGACGTCCGTCCGTCAGCCGGCCTCTCCGAGATGGGTTCTTCATTGAATCATCATGTTGGCATGATATTATAACTGCCTCATGACTACCCACTCCGCCCCGCACGCTCTGCCGGTCACGGGGCAGGCCATCCCGCATTTCCCCCTCATCGCGAGCCACTTCGCCGCAGGCTTCGGCTGGGCGCTGTTGGGCGGCGCGGGACTGATCGCAATCGCAGCCCCGCTCGCCCGGGGCGCATTCCTCGACCCGCGCGTGCTGGGCGTGACCCATCTGTTCACCCTTGGCTGTCTGACGACGGTGATCACCGGGGTGCTGTACCAGATCTTTCCCGCCATGCTCGGCATCGGTGAGCGGAGCCGCCGGGTCGCCTGGGCCTCGCTCGGCTGCCTTGGTGGGGGCACCGGGCTGCTGGTGTGCGGCCTGCTGCTGGGGCAACGATACCTGCAATCGCTGGGGTGGCTGGCGCTGTTCGCCGCAGTCTTCGGCACCGCCTGGAACCTCCTGCCGCAGCGTCGCCGCGCGCCCCGCAACCGGCAGCTCGGCATCTACGTCTCCTACGCCCACATGAACTTCGGGCTGGCCATGTGCATCGCCGGCGCCCGGATCGGCGATGCATTCGGCTGGTGGTCCACCCCGCGCCTGGGGCTCATCGCGGCTCACCTCCACCTGGCACTCGTCGGCTTTGTCGTGATGACGACGTTCGGGCTGGGAAGCCGGATGATCCCGATGTTCTACGGCAGCCCCTCACCGATCCCTGCCTGGTGCGACCGAGCCATGCCCCGCCTCCTTGCCACCGGCGTGGGGTGCTACGCCCTGGGCGTCATCACGCTCCTGACGCCGGTCGCGTGGGCCGGGATCGTGATCATGGCTGCGGCAGGGCTCCTCTTCTGCTGGCTCGGCCTCAGCTGGTTCCGGCGGCGCGCACGGCGCGCACTCGATCCTGCCACCGCCTTTCTCACGCTGGCGCTGGCGTCGCTCGCGACAGCGATCCCCCTCGGACTTTTCGCCGCAGTCAGCGGGTTGCAGCAGCCCGGTGTGCTGCTGGCCTACGTGGTTGCGCTGATGCTCGGCTGGGCCGTCACCCTGATGCTCGGCGTGTCCTATCGGGTGCTGCCCACGCTCACCTGGCACCATCGGTTCGCCGCCCGGATCGGGCAGGCCGGCACCCCCACCCTTCCGATGATGGGGCATGCCAAGCTGGGCTGGACCGCCGTCGCGGGAGGCAGCCTCGGCATCGTCGCCCTGGTGACGGGACTGCTCGCGGCCAACGTGACCACGACCCGGGCCGGCGCCATGCTGTTCACCCTGGCGATCGTCACGACCGCCATCCACCACCTGCGCATGATGCTGATCGGCCGCGTGCGGCCGGCGACGGAGTAGGGGCGGGTCGTGGACCCGCCTCTGCTCCGCATTGCCAACACCCTCACCATCCGGTTGTCCAATGACCAACGACCTCGCCATCCAGCCCGACATGACCGTGAGCGCCGTGGCAACGCGCTTCCCCGACACCGTGCCCGTTCTGGCCCGGCTCGGCATCGACCGCTGCTGTGGCGGCAGCCACTCACTCGAATTCGTCGCCCGGGCCCATGGACTCGACCTCACCCGCCTGCTGGCGGAACTGGAGGCGGCGGTGACGGTAGGCGGTAGGCGGTGACGGCAGGCGATAGGCGATAGGCGGTAGGCGGTAGGCGGTAGGCGGTGGGCGGTGGGCGGTGACGGCAGGCGATAAGCGGTGGCCGGTGACGGCAGGCGATAGGCGATAGGCGGTGGGCGGTGACGGCAGGCGATAGGCGATAGGCGATAGGCGGTGGGC
>JAWXBX010000248.1:0-7898 GCA_034440415.1 Gemmatimonadota bacterium
CCCCCATTCCCCCCAGATTCCACCCAGATTCCACCCAGAAGTATCCGGTCCGACAATGATGCCCGGCACCGGTCTTCCGTTTCATGCCAATTCCAGCTCGGGGACGCCCCGCCTGGCTACCGTTGCACTGCCCAGGGGATGGAATCACCGGCGCGAGCGCGATTAGTCTTATGGCATGCAAACCGATGCCGGCTACGAACTGCTTCGCCAATTCGCCTCCCCGGTGGTGGCGATCACGTCGCGGTTTCGCGACCGCACGAACGGGATGATCTCGGACAGCGCCGTCCGGGCTTCGATTTCCCCCAAGGTCCCGCGCCTCTCGGTCTACATCCACAAATGGCACTTCAGTCACGACCTCATCTGGGACAGCGGCAAGCTGTGCATTCACCTGCTGCACCGCGGCCAGATGGAACTCGTGCACCAGCTGGGCTTCGTCAGCGGGCGCACCAAGAACAAGCTGGCCGAGATTCCCCACCTCACGGGGTTGACCGGACTGCCGGTCCTGCGCGACCGGTTCGCCGCCTTCGAGCTCCGAGTGATCAACACCATGGACGCCGGGTACGCCACCCACTTCCTTGGCCACGTTGAGGCGGTACATCAGGGAGGAGGCGGCGAGATTCTCACCGCACCCTGGTTCAGGGACAACATCCCCGCGACATGGCAGGAGGCCTGGCTGGCGAACTATCGGGTGGCACAGGACGAGATCGAACAGCACAGCGAGATCGTGGATCGACGGTGGACCGGCCCTCGCGGGCCCTGAAGAGCTTTCCTACTCATGGGAGATGACGGGCATGCGCATCCATACACTGGTGGGTTTGGCGGGGATCCTGGCAGGCACCGCCACACCGCTCGCGGCACAGGGATTCGAGGGCGTCGTGACGTGGCAGGTCTCGGGCGACAACGGCAGCATGACCCAGATGTACAAGGGTTCCCTGGTCCGCATGGAGATGAATCAGGCCGGTCGTGAGGGGGTCATGCTGATGGATCACACCGGAGGCACGATCACCATGCTGATGCCGCAGCAGAAGATGTACATGAAGATGGACCTGAAGGGCATGCCGGGGATGCCGCGTGAGGAGGACCAGACGCCGCCGAAGCTGACCGCCACGGGGAAGACCGAGACGATTGCCGGTCGTACCTGCGAGGTCTACCGTTACGCCGAAGAGGCGGGGAAGCCGGAAACGATGGAGATGTGTGTCGCCAAGGGCATGGGGTTCTTCATGCTGGGGCACAGCCCGATGGGGGGCGGTGGACCGCTCGGGAACCTGGCGAAGGTGGGGAGCAACCCGGAATACGCCAAGCTGTACAAGGACGGGTTCTTCCCGCTGCGGATGTCCCGCCTCGAGGGGGGAACGGCCAAAGTGATGCTGCTGGCCAAGACGATTGAAGCAAAGAGCCTGGATGCCAGCCTCTTCGCGGTACCAGCCGGCTTTACGGAGATGAAGATGGGGGGCGGGAGGCCGTAACCCGGTCGCCGCAGAAACGCGGGGCGGATCGGCGGTACGGGGATCGGGCGGACGGGGGAATGACCCCGGCCGCCCGTTCTGCTGTCAGTGCATGCCGCTTCCGGTAGCAAACTGCTTCACCAGCTCCCCGATGACGTTCTTGGCGTCGCCGAAAAGCATCCAGGTTCGGTCGGAGAAGTAGAGTTCGTTGTCGATTCCGGCGAAGCCGGGGTTCTTGCTGCGCTTGATGGCAAAGATCGTTCGCGCCTTGTCGGCGTTGATGATCGGCATGCCGTAGATCGGGCTGGTCTTGTCCGAGCGCGCGGCGGGGTTCACGACGTCGTTGGCGCCCACGACCAGGCAGACATCGCACTGCGGCATGTCCGGGTTGATCTCGTCCATCTCGATCAGGTCGGTGTACGGGATATCCGCCTCGGCCAGCAGGACGTTCATGTGCCCCGGCATCCGCCCTGCGACCGGGTGGATGGCGAACTTCACGGTGATACCGCGCTTCTTGAGCTGGTCGTACAGCTCCCGGACCTTGTGCTGGGCCTGGGCCACCGCCATCCCGTAGCCCGGGACGATCACCACCAGGCTGGCCTGCTCCAGCACCTGGGCCGCCCCCTCGAACGTCTCCGACTTGTACTGCTTCTGCTCCCCACCCGCCTTGGCCTGCTGCACCTGGCCAAACGCCCCGAACAGCACGTTACTGAACGAGCGGTTCATCGCCTTGCACATGATGATGGCGAGGATGAGCCCGCTGGAGCCGTCGAGCGCCCCTGCGGTGATCAGCAGCTTGTTGTCCAGCACGAACCCCATCGCGACCGCGGCGAGGCCGGCATACGCGTTGAGAATCGCGATCACCGTCGGCATGTCGGCGCCACCGATCGGGATGATCAGGAGGACGCCGAACAGCAGCGCCAGGCCGATCACGACCGGAAAGAGCATTGGCGCCCAGGGGGCCGTGGGATGGAGGGTGAGCGCGACCCCGATGGCCACGGCGATCCCCATCAGCGCCAGGTTGGTCGCGTTCTGCAGCGGATAGGTGACCGGGCGCTGCGGGATCCACTTGACCTCCTGCAGCTTGCCGGCAGCCATGAGGCTGCCGGTGAAGGTCAGGTAGCCGAGCATGATCTCCAGCAGGATCGCCACCATGCGGAAGGTGGTGAGGTACTCCGGCCCCTCCGAAACCCACAGGTAGTACTTCGCGGTGCCGACCACCCCCGCGGCAAACCCGCCGAAGGCATGGGAGAGCGCGGTCCGCTGTGGCACGGCGGTGAGCGGCACCCGCGCCAGCGGTACACCCACGATGACACCCGCGATGATCGCGAGCACGATCCAGAGGTGGTGGCCGACGCCCGGCTGGGCCCAGGTCGCGATGACGGCGAGGCTCATGCCGGCCACGCCGGAGATGACGCCCTTCCGCGCCGTTTTCGGATCGTTCATCCAGTGCAGCGCGAGGATGAACAGCCCGGTGGCGAGAACGTATGCTGCCTGCACGATGCCGAAGATCATGGCCGGCCTCCGGCCGGCGGCTTTTCATCCGACTTGAACATCTTCAGCATGCGGTTGGTGATGAGAAAGCCGCTGACGATGTTGGTCATCGAGGCAAACAGGGCGATCGCGCCCATCAGACGGATGTGGACCGGGTAGTCACCGCCGGTCACGAGGATCGCCCCGACCACCGCGATCGCCGAAATGGCGTTGGTGATCGACATGAGCGGGGTGTGCAGCAGCCGCGAGACCCGCTGGATCACTCCGAGTCCGATGAAGCTCGACAGGACGAAGACGTAGATCAGCGGCCAGATATCCACCGCGACGTCGGCCGCTCCGGGGGCATGCGCGGCGTCCGCCACGGGCTCCTGGGCCACGGCGATCGAAGTCGCCATCAGGGCCAGCGGAAGCAGGGTCGTCAGGTATCGACGTCGCACCATCGTGTCATTCCTTCCCGATCCGGCAGTACGCCGGTCCCGGTCCGTGGAGGTCATTGCCCCGCCTTCTGCAGCGCGTCGAGCGTGCGCCCGTGCTTCACGCTGCCATCGTGGGTGATCATCGCGCCCTGCTGGATGTCGTCGGTGACATCCACCACGAACGCCTTGTCCTTCGTGAAGGCCAGCACGAAAGCGGTGAGGTTGCGGGAGAAGAGCAGGCTGGCGTGTGCCGGGACCGAGGCGGCCAGGTTCAGCGGGGCCATGATCGTGACCCCGCCGACCTGCACCGTTTCGCCCGGCACGGAGAGCTCGCAGTTGCCCCCGCCGTCGGCGGCGAGATCGACGATGATCGAGCCGGGCTTCATGCTGCGCACCATCTCGGCGGTGATCAGCCGCGGGGCGAAGATGCCGCCGATGAGGGCCGTCGTGATCACCACATCCGACTGGGCGCACTGTTCCACGAGGAGCTGCCGTTGCCGCTGCTGGTCCTCCGCGGACAGTTCCTTGGCATAGCCGCCACCGGCGACCGCGCTGTCCTTGAGTTCGATGCCGACGTACTTGGCACCGACACTCTCGATCTGCTCCTTGACCTCGGGCCGGACGTCGGTCGCCAGCACATTGGCACCGAGCCGCCGGGCGGTGGCAATGGCCTGCAGACCGGCCACCGCCGCACCAATGACGAACACCTTGGCCGGGAAGACCATGCCGGCGGCGGTCATCAGCATCGGGAAGTACCGGTTCAATTCCACGGCGGCGAGGAGGACGCCCTTGTAGCCGGCGATGTTCGCCATTGAGGAGAGGGTATCCATCGACTGGGCGCGGGTCGTGCGCGGGATCGCGTCGGTGGAGAAGGCGGTGACCTTCCGTGCCGCGAGCGCCTGGACCACGTCGAGATTCCTGAGCGGCATCAGCGAGCCGACGTAGAGCGACCCGGGCCTGAGCCACCCCACCTCGTCGCGACCGGAGGTTGCAGGTGCGGGCGGATTGACCTTGAGGAGGAGGTCGGCGGAGGCAAAGAGCGCCGCCGGATCCTCGACCAGCGTCACCCCAAGGTCTCGATAGGCGGCATCGGCGAAGCCCGCCGCCACGCCGGCACCGGATTCCACCGACACCTCATACCCCGCCTGGATCAGTTTCTTGCACGACTCCGGCACCAGCGCCACCCGCCGCTCGCGCGGGGACGTTTCCTTCGGCACTCCGATGCGCATCAGATCTCTCGGTGGCTGGACAAGGTCAGCGAATCTATTCAAATCGGTGTGAAGCGCGAGGGGGGACGGGCATGTGCAAATCTTCAGAAAATCGGGCCGGTGGACTGCGTCGAGGTCAGCGGAGCAACAACATCATGATGTAAGCAAGATAGACGGCGACGAGAAGCCCGCCCTCCCGCCGTGAGACACGCTGGCCCGTGACGAGCAGGGGGAGGAGCATTCCTGCCGTGAGCAGCATCCAGACCATGTCGCTCCGCAGCAGGACGGCGGAGACCGGCACCGGATGCAGCAGGCCCGCGGCGCCGAGAATGCCCAGCAGGTTGAGTGAGGCCGATGACCCGCTCGCTCCAGCCCGCCAGCCGGGCCAGGCTGACCGCCCCGGAGACGAGGAACCGCGCCCCGACAACCAGCAGAACCACACCGATCACCACGAAGACCACCGCGGCCCCTGCCCCGATTCCAGTCGGCACCGGGCGGTGGTGTCAGCGGCGAACTCGCGCCGGGCGTGGCCAACCATCCACCAGGTGAAACCGGTGAGGGTGCCAAGCATCACCGCGGCATCGGTGCCGTCGATCAGCCCATCGCTGGCGAGCAAGCGCGTGAGCGCGCTCGCGAAGACGACCATGGGCCATTCGAGTCGAACAGCCGCGCGATGCACCGGCAACGCGGCGGCCAGCGCCGCCATGCCGAGGATGCCCGTGAGGTTGAGAATGTTGGAGCCGACGACGTTTCCCACCGCCAGGTCGCTCTGCCCCTGCAGGGCGGCCAGCACGCTCACGACGAGTTCGGGGAGCGAGGTGCCAACCGCGACGACCGTGAGGCCGATGACGGCGGGGGTGACCCCGACGAGCCGGGCGATCGCAACGGCACCCCGGACCAGCGCCTCGCCGCCGCCAGCGAGCAATATGAGGCCGAGCAGTACGAGGCCGACCGCGACGGGGAGGGTCACAGCCTGGGCAGCGGCAGCGCACCGGCGGCGCGGCCGCCGAACCGCTTGAGCTGCAGATCCAGCTGGCGCTGGATGTCGTCGAGCGGGGATTGCTGCAGCGGCAGCTGCTGCAGCGCCTGGCTTTCGAGAGTGGTGACCCTGGCCTTGAGTGACGCCACCTGCCCATCCACGATCTGATCAACCGCGGCGCGCGCCCGCTGCTCCGCCTTCGCGAGTTCCTGGCCCAACAGCCCCCGCAGCCGGTCAGCGATGGCCTCATCGAGATTCGAACGCACCGAGATCGTCGGGCTCCCAATCGTGCCGCCGAGCTCGGCCCGGACCCGGAGCTGGGTCAGACCGGAGACTACCCGCCAGATAGTGGATTCGACCAGTGAGGCCGCGGCAAGTCGGGTCGAGTCGCCCTGCCAGCTCGCCGTGGGTGCATCCACCTCCCACATCCCGGTCAGGCGATCCCCCGCCCCGAGCGAAAAGGCGAACCGCACGGTGCTCCGGCCCGGGTTCACCGAGAAGGGCAGCCCCGGGAAGGCAATCGCGGGGAGCGGCACGCCGGTCACCTCGGCCACTACCGAGTCCATGGGCGATGCTCCGAAGTGCCGGGAGAGTCCGGAGACGGCGAGCCGGATGGGGTGGTCGCCACCGAGCGTCCCGGTCGCGCTGAGCAGTGCGGGGCGACCGTAGAGCGCGGGCTGCGAGGTGATGCCGCCCAGCGAAAGCTTCAGGCCGGCCCCACCCGCCGTCGCATCGATATCGCCCTGACGCAGCAGGAAGCGCGGGTACTCCTTCATTCGGGGAAACTCGACCGTGGTCCCGGCGCGGCGGGCACGCACCGGTCCCGGTCGATTCCACGGCTGCAGACCCGGCGGCACATAGCGTTCGATGAGCTTGGCGTAGAACAGCGCCTGCTGGAAGTAATCGGCACTCTGCTGTCCGAAGAGCGCTCCCCCGATGTTCGGGCCATCGAAACTGGGAAGCTCGAGCAGGGATTTCGCGAACGCGTAGTCTCGTTGCCGGGCAGCATCCACCCCGGCCAGTCCCTGCCGCAGCAGGCCGAACGAGGTCCTGACCTGCTGTTCCAGCGAGGCGACCCTGGCCTTCGCCTGCTTTACTCGATCCAGGGCCTGCCTCACGTCGTTGAGTGCGGTCGTCGTCCCGGCGAGCCCGAGCTGCTTCGGATCGGTCTGCGCGAGGCGGGCGACAAGAGCGGAGGTGGAGTCCAACAGTGGCTTGAGCGCGAGCTGCTGGAGCGAGGCTTCGAAGGCGCCCCGGGTAGAATCGGCCGCCACGACCAGCGCCACCGCTGCCTTTACGGTCCCGAGCTGGTCAGGATGAAGCACCAGGCTCTTGACCGTATCGATCCGCCCGAGGGCGAGCGTGGGAAACTGGAATTTCTCCCGGGCCCACTGCTCGGTGCTGCGGAGCATCTGGGCTGCGGGACTGTTCGGGTCCGCCGGATGCGCCGGGGTGGCGCGGGTGGTCAGGAACGTGAGGCCCGACAGTGTCAGCCGGTCGACCACGATTTTCTTCTCGGCCAGCGGGACCGGGTCGAGATCGATAGTGATGGCGCCGGCCTCGAGCAGGTTGCGCCGGGGATCGCGCGGGTCGGCGATGGCCAGTCCGGTAAGATCGACCGCGGCATCGGCTTCGCGGATGCGGAGGCGGGCGAGGTCGACCTGCGTGCCGAGGGTTGCCTCGAGGGTCGTGGCGGCCTCGTAGCGGGCGATCTGGTCGGCAAGGAGTAGCCAGAGCACGACCAGCAGCACCGCGACGAGGAGCAGTGGCCCGATGGCGCGCCAGCGAAACAGCTTGAATCGCGGCTTCATTGCGGCTGGAACCAGCTGTAGACGTTGTACACCTTCGAAGCTTTGAGTCCCCGCATGAACCGGGAGTTCAGCACCCGGTGGCCGTAGGTCGCCCGGTAGTGACCCACCGCCCAGCGGGCCGCAAGGTAGATCGGCACCGCGCACACCAGCCACACCACGAAGCTGCCGAGCACGACGCTGTTGTTGAACCCGGTGAAGGGCAGCAGCGGAATGTTGTACCAGTCGGTCCACAGCCCGCGGAGCCCGGAGGTTTCCAGCAGCAGCAGGCCGACACGATCGAACAGCGGGTCGAGCAGGAAGCCGACAGGAGTGAAGAGGGCCAGACCCAGCATGCCGCCCCCGAAGGAGACGTTGAACAGCACGATGGCGGCGAAGAGCACCAGGTTGTGCGCGCTCATGAGCGGGGTAAGCCCGATGCCGGCGCCGAGCATCATGCCCGCCGCCACCTGCCCGGGAGTGCCCTCGGAGTGGAGCGTCCGGAACAGCGACTGGAGCAGCCTGAGGAGGGAGAGCATGGTGGAAAGTAGGGGGAAAGGGGAAAGGGG
>JAWXBX010000249.1:0-2613 GCA_034440415.1 Gemmatimonadota bacterium
GTGCCCATCGTTGAATCAGCGACGCCGCCCAGGCAGGTCGGGTGGCCGAAGCCGCCAGCGCTTGCTCCAAGCGTGATATCAAAGATGATGTTGTCCTTGCCCGAGCCGGCGACACCGGCACTCACCTTGTCCATGACGAGCGCGTCGCGCACGCGCCACGCGATGTTGTGGTCGGCGCAGGAGGTATCGCCGCTGAGGCCGACCGCGCCGACCACCGTGCCGCTGGCATCATAGAGCGCCAGCCCGCCGCCGAATACGTTGACGCCGCCCGGCTTCTTGCCGACCATGAAATCGTTCACCGTGCCGTACTCGGCATGGTCACCGCCGTACACCACATCGGTATTGACCGGATTGCTCTCCTGCAGACCGAAGAGGCTGCCGCCCGGCTGCACCGCGCTGAACAGATTGGCGGTCGAGAGCGCGAAGCCGTCGAGGCTGAAGTCATTGGCCGTGTTGGCCTTCTGAGCCGAGATGGCCCGGCTGCCCAGCCAGGCGTCGCTGACGCTGGTCCCGCTGTGGACCACGGCCACGACGACGCCGGCGCGGTCGACCACGGTGGCCCACATCGGAAAGTCCAGGCCGCCGTTGGTGCTCGACAGCGCGGTGGTGAGCGCCGTCTGCAACTGGGGGCCCGTCACGATCGGGGTCGGCGTAAATGTGGGGATATCCGAACTGACGTTGGTGATATCGTCGCCACAGCCTGCGAGCGCGGCCAGCGCGAGCGCCGGGAACGCGATACGGGTAGCCCAGCTTGGAGTTCTGTCAGGCATCTGATACCTCTTGGGTGGAAGAATCCGGCGGCACTGGAGCGGACGACCTGCCGTATCGCCAAACCACCCTTGGGTGGCTCGGCGATCCCGGGGCACTTCGTGACGTCTTGAGTCCGGCGTCTCGGAGAAACTCGAGGACCCCATAGCCTGACGATCCCGGATTGCCCCAGGAGCGTCTTCAGCCGTCGGGTGGCAGGTGTCAAGATGGGATCGGTTCCAGTCCTGTCAAGTTGGCGGTGGCACAGGAAATACGGTGGTCGGCCCTTCCAGGCGCGAGCGTCGCGCGTCAGGGATCACCTGGCGACGGGCGGATGCCCATGACTCGCCCTTTCCTGATGTCTCCTTCGATGCTATCGTCTGTCAGTTCGGCCTGATGTTCGTGCCCGACAAGGCCCGCGCCTTCAGTGAGAAGCGCCGAGTGCTGCGGGCCCGGGAACAATTGGCCTTCAGCATATGGTGCTCGCTGGCCGAGAATCCGTTGGGCCGGATCGCGCGCGATACCATCGCCCGCTACTTCACGAGTAACCCGCCGGACTTTTATGAAGTGCCTTTCAGCTTCCATGACGAGTGGCTCATTCGCGAACCCCTCGCCGTGGCGCAATTCGGGCAGGTGTCGTGCGAACGCGTTGTGCTGGTGGCCCAAAGCGCCTCCACGCGCGACGCGGTCTGCGGTCTGGTGACGGGGAATCCGACCGTGCTCGATGTCGTGGAGCGGGCGACCGCTTCACCGGATGAGATTGTCGCGGCCGTCGCAGCCGCGCTGACCGCGGAGTGTGATGGCGCCACGCTGCGCTTGCCGATGCGGGCCTTGGTAGTCGTGCCCATGCGGCCTGATACCATGGCACCATACTTCTGCCGGGCCTTTCCTGAGGCTTCCGCGCTCGAGATATGACAGACAACTCCTCATCCCGCATCGGCGCCATTCAGGCCTCCAGCCCTCGCCACGACGGTGCCGCTGAGACCCGGTCGCCCGCCCCCTTGAGCGTCGGTCCTGCCACACTTGCGGAGGCGCCACAGGTGGTGGACGTCATCTCGGCGGCCTTTCGCCACGACCCCACATGGTCCTGGGCCTTCCCCGACCCGATCGCCCGGCGGCGCTGGTGGGAGCTCTGTACCCGTAGCGCGCTCCGCTACCCATGGGTGCTCCTGACCAGTGGCTTTGAGGCGGTCTCGGTCTGGATCCCGCCGGACGGGATTGAATTGACCGTCGAGGAGGAGAGGCGGCTGCCGCAACTGCTGACGGAGCTCGTCGGCCCGCGGGCTCCTGAGGTTGCCGAGCTGCTCCGTCGCTTTGGCGAGGCCCATCCTCGAGATGAGCCGCACTATTACCTCAGCCTGCTCGCCACGGCCGATGCACACCGGGGCAGGGGACTTGGCGTCGCGCTCCTCCGGGAGAATCTGGCCCGCATCGATGCTGAACGGAGACCGGCGTATCTGGAATCCAGCAACCCCAGGAACAACTCTCGGTACGAGTCGCTCGGCTTCACTCCCGTTGTTTCGTTCCAGGCCCCCGGTGAGGGGCCCGTTGTCACCGGGATGTGGCGACCTGGATGTTGACCATGGCGGCTGAAGCTGTCAGAATCTCGCTGTCCGCGTCACACCCATAGCCGAGACGTTCGCTGACCAATCGAGCATCTGCCAGTTTCTCGCGCCCCATCCAGGAGAAAGACGGTGGACATCTTCGCCCAGACAGAGGCCCAGCCCGGTTTCACCGCCGGGCCCTCCGACCACGCTCCTTCCCGGTGAGGGAAGGAGTGTAGCCTGATATCCCTTCCCGGTTACGGCGTGAGCGGGTACGCCGTCGGGAGATTGGTGCCCATCGTTGAATCAGCGACGCCGCCCA
>JAWXBX010000250.1:0-9791 GCA_034440415.1 Gemmatimonadota bacterium
GAGTCAGGGCGTGCGGGCGACCGCGGCCACCGGAGCGAAGCTCCGGCGATGATGCGGCGTCGCACCGAACTGCGTGAGGGCACCGGTGTGAGCGACGGTCCCGTACCCGGCGTTGCGTTCCCACGAATACGCTGGGTATCTGGCCGCGAGAGCGCGCATCAGGCGATCCCGTACTTCCTTGGCGACGATCCCCGCCGCCGCGATCGAATAGCACTGCGCATCGCCGGCCACGAGTGCCTCGTGCGTGAAGCCACACTCCGGCAGGGGCACACCGTCGATCAGGATGTGCCACCGCGTGGCGCCGGCAGCCAGAGCCCGCTCGCGGAAACCGCGCCCGGAGAAGAGCGTGGCGACCGCTCGTCGCATGGCCAGCGCGGTCGCGACGCGGATGTTGAGGCGATCGATCTCCCGCACCGAGGCGGCGCCCAGTGCGATCTCGAGTGCCGCGGCCCGCACTGGGCCACAGAGGGCGGCCCGCTGATGGGCACTGAGCGTCTTGCTGTCGCGCACCCCGGGGAGCGGCGTGCTCCAGAGGGGGAAAACTGCGGCCGCGGCCACCACTGGACCAGCCAGGGGACCGCGGCCGACTTCGTCGACCCCGATGAGGAGTGAACGCCGACTCCAGGCCGCTTCCTCATGGAGGAGGTTGGGCACCGGTACCCCGGTGGCGGCCCGTGACACTTTCAGCTCTTGGTCACTATCTCCCGCTTCTCCTTGATGCGGGCGGCCTTGCCGCTCACATGCCGGAGATAGTACAGCTTCGCGCGGCGCACCTTGCCACGGCGCACGACGTCGATCGTCGCGATGCTCGGGCTGTGGAGCGGAAAGATACGCTCCACCCCGACCCCCGCCGACACCTTCCGCACCCGGAAGGTCTCGTTGATCCCGCCGCCGCGCTTGCCCATGCAGACGCCTTCAAAGGCCTGCAGACGTTCCTTGTCGCCTTCCCGTACGCGGACCATCACCTTGATGGTATCGCCGGGGCCGAACGCGGGAATGTCCGTCCTGCAGCCTTCGGTTGACACCGCCACCATGCGTTCCATGATTCCTCTCCTTCAGATCGACGCTCCGGAGGAGCGCCCTGCCATGCGCACCCGGCTACGGGTGCGCGTCATCAACATCCCTGGCCCACAAATCGGGCCGCCGTTCCCGCGTCAGACGTTCCGACTCCGCCTGTCGCCATGCGGCAATCGCCGCGTGATCGCCCGACAGCAGCACCTCGGGCACCGGCCGGCCCCGGAACTCCGGGGGCCTGGTATAGCTCGGCGGACTCAGCAGCCCCTCGTAGTGCGAGTCGCTGCTGGCCGACTCATGGTCGCCGAGCACGCCCGGGAGCAGACGGACCACCGCATCCACGATACACAGAGCCGCCGGCTCCCCACCGGAGAGCACAAAGTCGCCGAGTGAGAGCTCCTCCGTGGCAAGACCATCGGCCACCCGCTGGTCGACGTCCTTGTAGTGCCCGCAGAGCAGCGTCAGCCGCTCTCCCAGGGAGAGCCGCACCGCGTCGGCATGACCGAACCGTCTGCCCCGGGCCGACAACAGGACGATCGGACCCGCCTGCGACTCCCGGTCCAGCGACTCGACTGCTTCCCAGAACGGCGCCGGCTTGAGCACCATGCCGGCGCCACCACCATAGGGCGCGTCATCCACTGTCTTGTGCCGGTCGTGGGTGAAGTCGCGCAGCTGTACCAGCCGGTACTCAACTCGTCCCGCCGCCGCCGCCCGTCCCGGGATGCTCGCCGCGAGCATCGGGGCGAGGGCCTCGGGGAACAACGTCACGACGTTGATCTGCAGCATGACCGGCTGGCTACTCCAGCAGCTCGTCCGGGACCGCCACCGTCAACCGCCGCGTCTCGCGATCGATCCGGCGGATGAATTCCTTCTTGAACGGCAGGAGGAATTCACGTTTCGGGCCCTGCACCTCGAGCATCAGACCCGAGGCCAGTTCGAACATGTTCGACACCAGCCCGAGAGCCGTCCCATCCTCCTGCGCGACCGAAAAGCCGACCAGCTCATGGAGGTAGACCTCCCCCTCCGCCGGTGGTTCCAGCTGATCCGACGGCACACCGAGAAAAAGCCCGCGCCAGCTGTCCAGCTCATCCCGCTCCTCGTGCCCGCGAAACTTCAGCAACCACTCGCGGTGAAAGGACCGGCTCCGTTCGATCCGCACCGGCTCACCGAGGATCGCGCCGGTCAGGTCGAGACGCCAGAGCTCCTGCCCTGCGGTGAAGACCGCTTCCGGCGTGCTGGTGAGCGGGAAGATCACCATCTCCCCCTTCAATCCATGCGGCTTCCGGAGCCGTCCCACCGCGAGAATGCGGGGGTGCTCCGGAGCGGTCACGCCTTCTGGGCGGCCATGACGCCGGCGCGAGTCAGCAGATCCCGCACCGTGTCGGTGGGCAGGGCACCCTTGGCCAGCCAGGCCTTCGCGGCATCCGCGTCGATCTGCATCTTCTGGTCGGGCTGCTCCGCGCGCGGATTGTAGGTGCCGAGGGTCGCGACGAACCGGCCATCCCGGGGCGACTCCTTGTCGGCCACAACGATACGATAGAGCGGAACACCCTTCCGCCCGACGCGGCGGAGACGAATCTTGGTTGCCATGCGTGCCTGACCTTCTCGAGTACAAGGAGGGTATGCGCCACTCTGCATACCAGAACAATGCTACATCCCGAACATCCCGCCCCCACCCTTGCCGAAGGGCATCCGCACCCCCGGCTTTCCCGCTGACTTCATGAGCTTCGCCATCTGCTTGAACTGCGCCAGCAGCTGGTTGACCTCCTGTACCGTCCGGCCCGAGCCTTTGGCGATCCGCAGCCGGCGCGACCCGTTGATGAGATCGGGGTCGGCCCGTTCCTTCAGCGTCATCGAGAGCACGATCGCCTCGACATGGCGAATGCGCTTCTCGTCCAGATTGGCGCCGGCCAGCATCTGCGGGCTCACGCCGGGCAGCATACCCAGCACGTTTTTCAGGGGCCCCATCTTCTGCATCTGCTTCATGGCGGTCAGGAAGTCGCCGAGGTCGAGGCCCTTCTTCGACGTCGCCTTCCGCGCCAGCTTCTCGGCCTCCGCCGCGTCCACCGTGGACTGCGCCTTCTCTACCAGCGAGAGGATGTCGCCCTTCTGCAGGATCCGTCCCGCCAGCCGATCGGGGCGGAACGGTTCCAGCGCATCGAGCTTCTCTCCCACACCGAGGAACTTGATCGGCGCCTTCGTGACCCCGTAGATGGACAGGGCGGCCCCGCCGCGCGCGTCGCCATCCATCTTGGTCAGCACGACGCCGGTGATCCCCAGCGCTTCGTGGAACCCGGTCGCGATCCGCACCGCATCCTGGCCGGTCATGCCATCAGCAACGAGCAGGATCTCATGCGGCTTGATGGCCGCCTTGAGCGCCGTGAGCTCATGCATCATGTCGGTATCGATCTGCAACCGGCCGGCGGTGTCGACGATGACGGTTCGGGCTCGCGCCTTCCCCGCTTCCACGATCCCCCGCCGGACGATCCCGCCGACATCGGTGACACCGGGCTCGCTGTGCACCCCGACCTCGACCTGCTTGCCGAGTGTGACCAGCTGGTCCACCGCGGCGGGACGATACACATCCGCGGCGATCAGGAACGGCGCCTTCTGCTCCAGCTTGAGCCGCTTGGCGAGCTTTCCGGCGGTCGTCGTCTTGCCCGAGCCCTGCAATCCGACGAGCAGAATGATCGTCGGCGGCACGGAGGCGAACACGAGCGGCACCTGCTTCTCGCCGAGCAGTCCGACCAGTTCGTCGTACACGATCTTGACCAGCTGATCGCCCGGCCGCACCGCCTTCAGCAGCTGCGCACCAACCGCCCGCCGTTCCACCCGCTCGAGAAATTCGCGGGTTAGGTCGAAACTGACATCCGCTTCCAGCAGGACGCGCCGGATTTCACGGAGGCCGTCTTTGACCGCCTCCTCAGTGAGGACGCCGCGCCCCGTGAGTTTCTGGAGCGCGGCGGTGAGTTTAGCGGACAGCTCATCGAACATAAGCCTCACAAAATAGGGAGGTTACGGGGGTTACACAAGGCGGGAGAGCTGGCGGCTGGCGGCTGGCGGCTGGCAGCTGGCAGCTGGCAGGGGGGCAGGAGGTAGGGGGCGCCGGGCGTGAGGAGTGGCTGGTGGCCGGTTGTGAGAAGCGGGTGAAGGAGAGGTCAGTGGGAGGAGGAGGAGGAGGCCACCCGTAGCCCATGCCTTACAAGTAGTTACGTGGATTCTACGAGTTGTTGAACCTACGCGCTGTTCTGGGCATCGGCGTTGTAGGTTGGGGGCCCTCCGGGGCCCCTTTGTAGTAAGCAACTCACAACAGGACTGGCAACACAACTCGGGCTGCGGCAAACCCCGTGATGCCAGTTCAGGGCAATAGGGACGACCATGGTGTCCATCCCTGCGCGGTGGAGGGGGCGGAGTCCAAGTTGTGGTGGGACAGTTCGCGACCGGCCCTTCTTACCGCGCTTCATCGAGTATTGGCCCCGGCTCGCGTGCAGCCGATTTTCTCATCAGCTGGCACAGAAGCTCGCGGCGCGGCATCTTCAGCCTCATGGCCAACGACCTCGTTACCAAGAAGACAAGACAGGAGCTGCGTGAGCACTTTGTCGGCTTTTCCCTGAGGGAGATTGCCGACGAGTGTGAATTCAAGTGTGAAGTGCAACGGTCGCCGCGAAAGTGGTGCTCCGGGCGCTCAGGTGAGTGTGGCATAGTATTCCTCGGGAGCCCGGTAGTTGTTGCGCCTGCGGGGTCGCGTGTTCAGGAAGCGGGCGAGTCCGCCCCGCACATCGAGTCGGCGCATATCTGGCATTTCGACCACGGTGAGGTAGGACAACACACAGCGCGTTCGACGGCGGCCGCATCTGAATCTCAGAATCGATCCGCCCATGTCACGATTCCTTCATTGATCTCAATATTCATATGAAGTTGGCAGCTCGACCCAGGGGCCGCTCGTGGAGCTACACGGGAACGGGCGCTCGCTGAAAGGGAAAGCGACTGTATGACCACAGAAGCGCGGCCAGAGCTCGAAAAGGTGAAGCAATTGTTTCGCTTCCTGAAGGCCTTCTCTGAGCGCAACCTGCCGCAGCAGCGCCGCCTGGCTGATCAGCCGTGGGTTCTCCGGTTGGCTGATCTCCCGAGCCATTCGGACATCACGGTCGGAGAAGTCAGTCTGGCGAGACCAGAGGAATCAGCAGCTACGGAGCAGGACAGCCCCGATGGCCAGCCGCTCATTCGGGTACGGCGTCCGAAGCTGACGACCGCCCCGCGCTCTCCCGCCATTCTCGCCGGCTGGCTTGAACCGGGTTGGGAAGATCCCACGAGTTCACCGAGAAATATTCTGACTCGGAACGAGAGCCGAGGGGGAGAAACCGTCACAATGTCGTTCGAGGAATCCCCCGAACGGGTGGCTGGGTTTCGGAGCTGGATCACGGATTGGGAGCGTTGGGCTACGGCGGAGCGGCCTCGCCGCGCTGTGATGAAGATCTTCGAACGACTCTACGAGCTGAAGGGAAGAATCGACCTTGAGAGCGAGCGTCTCGAATTGATGTTGGGCGACGGACGACTTCGATGGCAGGGCCCTGAGGGCGAAGTCGACCATCCAGTACTCTTGCAACGAGTCGAGCTCGAGTTCGATGCCGAGGTTCCAGAGATCCGACTTCTCGATACCGACCGAGCTCCGGAACTCTATACCGGCATCCTGCAAGGCAGTACAGCGATGAGTCCGGACGTCATGACGCGTCTCCGCCACGAACTCGAACAGGCGGGGTTTCACCCGCTGAACCCAGAGGCGACAACCGCTTTTCTTCGTCGCATCGCCCAGCTGGTAAGTCCTCGTGGAACCTTCAGGGGGGATGCAACACCGATCCCCGTCGGTGCGGACCCGGTGGTGAGCCGCGATCCAGCTCTCTTCCTGCGCCAGCGGATGTCAGGATTTCCTGCCGCCTTTGATTGGGTGCTGGAGGACCTAGAGCATCGCGGCGTTGTCCCTATTGGGCTTACTCGATTGGTAGGGGTCACACCACCTCCGCCAGCTCAGGAGCCACTTCCCCCCCGATCGCCGTGGGGCGAGCCGCCAGACGTCTTGCTCAGCAAACCCGCCAACCCAGAGCAGGTGGAGATTGCCCGCGCACTTGAGAGGCACCACGCCGTCCTGGTGCAGGGACCGCCGGGAACAGGCAAGAGCCACACAATTGCCAATCTCATTGGGCATCTGGTGGCCCACGGCAAGCGGATCCTGGTAACCAGCCATACTACCAAGGCCCTGCGGCTCCTCCGGAGCCAGATTGTCGAGAGTCTGCAGCCGCTTTCGGTGGCCGTTCTGGAAAATGATCTCACGGCTCGCGCACAGATGGAGGGATCGGTGAGGGCCATTCTGGCCAGACTCACAACGGATAATGACGAGACCCTGGAGCGAGAGGTCGGGGACCTCGCCGCGACACGGGCAGAGATGAACGCAGGAATCGATGACCTGACCAATCAGCTCCGGGAGGCCCGCGAGGCGGAGTACTTGCCGATCCTTCTCGGTGGAGAGAGTGTCCCCCCGGCGGATGCCGCCCGATGGGTTCGAGAGCATGCGGCAGGTAACGATTGGATCCCTGGTCCGGTCGAGCCGGGAGCTCCGCTGCCGCTCTCCATTGATGAACTCGTCGAACTGTACGGGCTGGCCGCGAGGCTGAGCATCGGCGAGGAACACGAGATCGAAGGCGGGCTTCCCGAGCCAGGAGTTCTTCCGAGTCCCAATCAATTCAGCCTGCTGGTTGGTTCCCTGGCAGCCACAGAGCCTCCTGAGTTCATGCGACTCTGGGATCGTCCGCCGGCTGAGGAGGAACTTCCAGCATTGGAACACCTCGCCAGCATCGTCAGCACTGCAACGCAGGAGTTAGCGGGGCTGGAACCCTGGCAGGTGGCATTGGTCGCGGCAGGCCATTCAGGCGGCTCAGAACAAGACCTGTGGCTTGCTCTCAAGACCCAAGTCTTGGACGCGGCTGGGCGCTGGGGGAAAGCTCGCCCAACTCTTCTTGAGTACGCGCCGGAGGTGAAGTCCACTCTCCCTCACGAGGAGATGCGGAGGGTAGCGGCCGCAATCACAACCCACCTGGAAGGCGGGGGCTCACTTGGCGTCCTCACCCTGCTCTTCCACGGCAAATGGAAGTCCCTCATCAGAGACTGCCGAGTCAATGGGCAGCCCCCCACCGCCGTTTCACACTTTCGGGCAATCGTGACGGTCCTGACCATCGAAGAAGGTCGCAGGAAACTCGCACAACGTTGGGGCCGCCAGGCCGAGCCTATCGGACTACCCACTGTAGCGGCGTGCGGAAATCCACCCGAGCCAGCGCTTCTTGAGTATGCCAACCAGTTCGAGACGCTCCTGGGACTGTGGCCGAGGCACTGGGCAGCAATCAAAGGGGCCCTTGCCGATGCTGGCATGCGCTGGGAAGCGTTTCGTGCCCAGGAAGTAGCGAAGTCCGGTCCCACATCTCCATACCATCGCGACGCGGCGGTTCTCGCAGGACCACTGCAACAGCTCATCGCAGCCCGTCACAATGTCGCAGCACGCCATCGGGCGCTGCTCCGGTTAGATGCACTCGCAAGGCAGCTTGAGCCTTACCGAGGACCTGTTTGCACATCGATCGTTCTAGCGGTCACGAGCGGGCGCCCCTCTGACTATGAGGCAGCTAGAGAGCAGCTGCTAGACTTGACCGGGAAAGGCACTCCCTGGCAGCGGCGGAGAAACCTTCTGAGCCGACTCGAACCGGCCGCGCCAATGTGGGCTCGCGCAATCCGCGATCGGACGGGCACGAGCAGAGGTTCGTCCACGCCTGGGGATCCTACGGTGGCCTGGCGCTGGCGCCACTTGCGCCAGGAGATCGATCGTCGGGCGGGCCTCGATGAAGTTGCGCTCAGTGCTCGGCTCCATCAGCGCCGGGAGGAACTGCGTGATACAACGGCAAAGCTCATCGACCGGCGCGCCTGGCTTGGCCAACTCCGGCGTACCGACCTCCCCGCGCGACAGGCATTACAAGGCTGGGCACAGACCCAGAAGAAGATTGGCAAGGGCACGGGAAAGCGGGTTCCGGAGCTGCAGCGGCAGGCGCGGGAGCTCCTCGCCAAAGCGCGCGATGCCGTGCCTGTCTGGATCATGCCACTTGACCGGGTGACCGAAAGCTTTGATCCGCGGCGTGGTCGTTTCGACGTAGTGATCGTGGATGAGGCGAGCCAGTCAGATGTGAAGGGACTGCTCGCATGGTATCTCGGCGATCGCGTCGCAATCGTAGGCGACCATGAACAGGTCAGTCCACTAGCAGTCGGGCAACAGCTTGCTCCGATTCAGGCTCTTATCGCCCAGCACCTTGGTGGTATCCCCAACGCCCACTTGTATGACGGGACCACCTCAATCTATGACCTCGGCAGGACTTGCTTCGGCGGAACGATCGCACTGCGCGAGCACTTCCGATGTGTTCCTGACATAATCGAGTTCTCGAACCGCCTTTCCTACAACGGCGAGATCCGTCCCCTTCGCAATCCCTCGAGTACTCCCCTGCCTCACACCGTTGAGTATGTGGTTAGTTCCCGTGGGCCAAGCGACCGAACCGGCAAGACGAACCTGCTGGAAGCGCAGACGGTTGCAGCCCTCCTGAAGGCAATGACGGGACTGCCCACATACGACGGCAAGTCCTTCGGGGCAGTGACACTACTAGGCGATGAGCAGGCCGGATTGATACAGGACTTGACGGTATCGCTGGTCGGGGCTGTGGAGTTGGAGCGGAGACGGTTCGCCGCGGGGAACCCTGGCCAGTTTCAGGGCGACGAGCGGCATGTCATTTTGCTATCTATGGTAGACGTGCCTACCGGTGCTCCGTTGCGGCGCAGGGAGACCGAGCTCTTCAAGCAGCGCTACAATGTTGCGGCCAGTCGGGCGAAGGATCAACTCTGGCTGGTGCACTCACTCGATCCGGACCGGGATCTCCATGCAGGGGACCTTCGTCGAGTGCTCATCGAGCATATGCGAGCGCCCTCCGCGAAACGATCGGCTGTAGAGTCCGCTCAAAGCCGGGCGGAGTCTCCCTTCGAAGCCGCAGTCATTGAGCGCCTGGTGAACGCCGGTTACCGGGTTGAGCCGCAGGTCTGGGTCGGCCATTACCGAATTGACATGGTTGTCTCCGATGGCGCAAACCAGGTAGCCCTGGAGTGCGACGGCGACCGATTCCATGGTGTAGACCAGATCCCCGCCGATATGACCCGCCAAGCCATCCTCGAGCGGGCCGGCTGGAGGTTCGTCCGGGTGCGCGGGACCCGGTTTTTCAGAGACCCAGAGGCGACCACCGGATGGATACTCAGCGAGCTGACCCGCCTTGGGGTGGAACCGGCGGGGCCAGACGGGCGCAGCGTAGAGGCAGATGTTGAAGGTCAGACGCTCAGGGAGGCGATAGTCCGAAGAGCGCATGAGGTCATGCGAGAGCAGAACTGGTTGCCGTCTCTCACCGCTCCCCCAGCGGAATCGCCCCAGGCGGAGTAGGCCATACTGCGATCAGAAACTGCTTCTTCAGGACACCAGGTGGGCTGGGTGCGGCCTTCGGACGCCGATTCGGCTCCGGATTGTCTGATTTCCCCTGACCTTCTTGTCGAAGCCCACTATCACGTCACGGCGAGGTGACCTCCAAGGAGGCAGGGAAGGCCCAGGGACCCAGAAGTGGCTCCGCTTTTCTGTACAGTGAAACAGGGCGCGATCAGTGGACCGGCGAGCGGGGTCATGCGGCCGCCGCGAGCGGCTGCGGGAAGAAGTA
>JAWXBX010000251.1:0-15238 GCA_034440415.1 Gemmatimonadota bacterium
GCGATGACCGTCACCGGCGCCCGTACCCTCGACTTCGGGAATGTCTTCCCCGGCGTCGCCAAGTCCATCGCGGTCGCCGCGGCCACCAGTGGCCGGTTCGACCTGACCGGCCAGGCCAGCGCCAACGTGAACGTCTCGTTCACGCTCCCGACCAACCTGGCGAGCGGTGTCAACAACCTGCCGATCGGGACCTGGACCGGCTGCACCAACGCCACCAATACCACGGCCGGCTGCACCGTCTTCACTCCGTCGGCCGCCACGACCGCGACCGCATTCAGCGGCGCCGGCGCGCTCTTCGTCTGGGTCGGCGGCACGGTGACCCCCGGCGCGGCGCAGGCGGCCGGCACGTACAATGGCACGGTCACGCTGACCGCTGCCTACTTCTGAGCTCAGCTCCAAGGGCTTTCCGGGCGACTCACGGGTGCTCTGGACACGGCTATCTTGCTCGTGTCCAACGCCCGTGAGGCCTCCCCCTGGATCGCCGCATGCCCCGATGCCTCACCACCCTTGCCTTCATCGCGCTGTGCGTGGCTTTCCAGCCACTCGCGGCGCAATCGACGGTGACCGGCATCCGCAATCTGGATTTCGGGCCGGTGATCCGCGGGGTCCCGTCCTCGGTTTCCCCGAACGATCCGATCCGGAGCGGGCGGTTCTACGTGCGGCATATCATCGGCCGACAGGTGCAGGTTCGCTTCACCCTGCCGACCCAGCTGGCACGGGTCGCCGGCGGCGCCAACCTGCCGATCTCCTTCGGCGCGACCGATGCTGTGGCCAAAGGAACGGCGCCGACCTCCAATCCACTCACCTTCAACCCCAACAACACCCAGACATTCAATCTGGTCACCAGCGCGGACTTCTTCATCAATCTCGGTGGCCGCGCCTCTCCCGCCGCCGGTCAGGCGACGGGGGCCTACAGCGGCACCATCACGCTGACCTGCACCTTCTTCTGATCATGCGCTGCCTCTTCCTCCTTGCCCTCCTCGCCGCGGGATCTGCCCGCGCCGTGACCGCGCAGGGCGTCATCGTCGCACCGCATGCCATTTACCTCGACCATCGGACCCGGAGCGCATCCATTACGCTCTACAATCCGGGCGCCGATCCCGCCGAGGTGGCGATCAGCCTCTTCTATGCCTATCCGGTGACCGACTCGGTCGGTCACTTCATGCTGTACACCCCCGACTCGACCCAGCTTTCGACGGCGTCGGCGACGGGGTGGATCGAGGCCTTTCCCCGCCGGATGACCATTCCGCCGCTGCAGCGCCAGACGATCCGGCTGCTGGCCCGGCCGCCGCAGGGGCTGGCCGACGGGGAGTACTGGTCCCGGATCATGATCAGCGCCAAGGGGGGCGCCCTGCCGGTGAGCGGCGCAGACTCGAGCGGCATTGAAATCGGACTTACGCTGGAAGTGCGGACAATCATCCCGCTCATCTACCGCAAGGGCCAGTTGCAGACCGGTATCAGCATTTCGGGCCTGCGTACCGAGGTCGAGGGCGATTCGCTCCGGGTGCGTCTCCGACTGGAGCGCCAGGGCCGCGCCGCCTACCTCGGCACCGTACTGGGTACGCTGGTGAACGACCGCGGCGCAACCGTGGCGACGTTCCAGCAGCCGGTCGCCGTCTACTACGACGCGGAGCCGGTCTTTTCTCTGCCGCTCGCACCCGCCGGCCAGTACACGCTCCACCTCGAGGTCGCGACCCAGCGCGGCGACATCCTCGCTGAACAGCTGCTTCGGGCACCGATCGCGCGCGACTCCCTGACCGTGACGCTGCCGTGAGTAGCACGGGGCGCGGTCGGCGGCGCTGGCTCCTGCTGCTGCCCCTGTTGTCGATCGCATTCGTCGCCGATGGGCGCGGGCCCTCTCAGCCAGCGGTGCCGGGCCCGTTCATCTCCGGACTCGCGTTGGCGGAAGAGGCGCCCTCCCACGGACCGCTCGCGAGCGACGCGCTCTTCTCCGAGCCCTGGTCCGGGCCCAGTACGGCAGATAGTGCACCCTCGCCCGCGAAGGCGCCAGCAGCGCACACCCGCACCCGGCGCCTTCCCATCACAACCCCGGCGCGCCACACGGTGCCGGCCACGACTGAACTGGCGGCACCGGAAAGCCGTGGTACCCCACCGCCGACGGACAGCGGCAGCGTTCTCTCGACTGCATCGGCTTCCGGGCTGGTCGTCGGCATGCGCCGACTGCTGCGCTCGATTCGCGATGGTGTTGAGCGCCTGGCGGTCGTGGCCGCAAGCGTCACCCTTCCCCTGAACAACGGGGCGGTGGCGGATTCGGTTGCCCCGTTCCGGGCACAGCGATTCGCCGGCCCGAAGGGAAAGCTGGTCAGCGCCGAGCCGGTGCTCACGGAGTTGCGGCTGGGCCGGATCGCCTCCCGCACCGTCGAGGCGTACCGGGCGGGCGATGACGCGCTCATTCCCCTCGGGGCGTTTTTCGAACTCGCAGAAATCCGTGCATCGCGGCTGCCGGACGGGACACTCGAGGCCATGGTTCAGCCCGGCAATGCCCGGCTCGCCATCGACCCCACGCGGCGCACCCTGCGCATCGGCAAGCAGAAGCTGGCGCTCACGGACGACGAGATCGTCGCCACGGACGACGAGATTTACCTCGCCACCACAGTGATGGCAAAGGTCTTCTCCCTCGAGTGGGATGTCAGCTGGCCCGACCTGCAGGTGTCGGTGATCGAGCCGGCCAACCTCCCCGTGGCCCGGCGCATTCGGCGGGAGGCGCTCCTCCAGGCACAGCTGCGCCACTCCTCCGCGGCGGAATACACCGGCCTGCGGCTGGGCCTGGAACGGTCGCGGCTCAATGGTCTCGTGCTTGACTACTCGCTGCTGACTCCCACGAATGGTCTCGAGGGCAGCGCCTACTCGACCACCTTCGGCCTCGACTTGTTCGGCGGGTCGCTCGCCCTGGGACTGCAGAGCCAGAACGGCACCGGCAAGGCACCGCGGACCGAGGCCTCGTGGACCGGCATCTGGCGCGACAATCCCTGGCTCTCCCAGGTGCAGCTTGGCGATGGGATCAGCACCGGGCCACGCGCCCGCACGGTGCGCGGCTTTGCGCTCTCGAACAGCCCCTACGTCCGGCCGTCCGTCCTCGGCAACATCCCCTTCTCGGGTCAGCTCGGCAGCGGCTGGACCGTCGAGGCGTATCGCGGCGGACGGCTCATCGGCTTCGACTCGGTGAATCCGCTGGGCCAGTACTCGTTTGATGTGCCGATCGAGTACGGAGAGAACCCGGTCGATTTCATCGCCTACGGTCCGTTCGGGGAAGTGCGCGAATTCAACCAGACCTATCGCCTGCGCAACGAGGGGCTGCCAGCAGGCCGCCTCGAGTACGGCGTCTCGGCTGGTCAGTGCCGGACGACGCGCTGTCGGGCCTCGGGCAATGTGGATCTGCGCTTTGGCCTCTCCACCCGCTGGACCGCCCGGGCCGGCGTGGATCAGTTCTGGCGCAGCGGTCAGGGTGATCTCAGTCACCCCTATGTCGGCCTGCTCGGCACGCTCACGAATTCCATCGCGGTTGAAGGTGAGGCGGTCGGGAACGCGGTGCTGCGCGGCGCCGTCCGATTCGAGCCGTCCGTCGACCTGCTGCTGCAGGCCGAAGCGCACCGGTTTGCCCGGGGCGTCCAGAATCCGATCCTCACGCCCGATGGCCGCCTGAACCAGCTGACGCTGTCGGCCATGTTCCGCCCCGTCAGCCGACTGGGCAGCACCTACATCGAGGCCAGCCTCGACCGGGTGCATGCGGCTTCCGGTGATATCACCAGCAGCCGTCTCGGCACCTCGCTGCAGGTCGCCAACGTGCGCCTGCTCCCCTCGGTGCGATTCGAACACCAGACGACGATCGGTGGCCCGGCGTTCGATCAGACCTACTTCAGTCTGAACAGCTTCGTGCTCTCCCACCCCGAGCTGGGCCCATTCTTCGGCGCCATGACCGCGCGGACCTCGCTCGATATCGCGCGGGGCATGGGACCGATTTCGGCATCGGCCTTCGTCAGCCGGCCCATCACCCGCGGTCTCCGCGCCGAGACGGGCGCCACCTGGTACAAGGGCGGGCGGGGCACCGGCTTCTCGCTCCTCGTTGCCGCGGAACTCCCCAGCGTCCGGTCGTATACGACCGTCTCCGCGGGGGGAGGCGCGCCGGCGATGGGCACGCAGTACGTCACCGGATCGGCGATCTACAACCCGGCCAGCAGCAGCGTGGACTTCTCGGGCAGCCCGAGTCTCGCGCGAGGCGGGGTGACCGGACGGGTGTTCCTCGACGCGAACGGCAACGGGAAGTTCGACCGGGATGAGCCGCCACTGCCCGGCGTTCGCGTCGTGGTGGGACCGACGTTCGCCTTCTCGGACTCAGGCGGGGACTACCATGTGTGGGATGTCCTCCCGTACGAGCCAACCGCGGTGACGGTGGACTCGGCCACGCTCGCCTCGCCGCTTTGGGCACCGGCGTTCGCCGCGATCATGGTGGAACCCTCGCCCAACCGCTACCGCCGGCTCGACATTCCGGTGCTGCCCGGCGGCGTCATCGAGGGCCAGGTGGTGTGGCCGGCGCGCGGTCGGGGGACGGGAGGCATCAGTCTCGTCCTCAGCCACAAGAAGAGCGGCGAGCGGCGCATCGTCACTACCTTTGGCGACGGCAGCTTCTACGCGATCGGGGTCCGGCCCGGCGAATGGGAACTTGTCGTGGACCCGAAGTGCCTGGAGCTGCTCCAGGTGACCGCAGCTCCGCTCCACTTCACGATTGCGCCGAGCGCGGACGGGACGACGGTGGAAGGGCTGGAACTCGAACTCCGGTCGGAGAGTTGACGGGCCGGGGGGACAAACGAGCAACCCCGCTTATCGCGGGGCTGTTCGGGACAGGGCGGGGAGCCCTGGCCTGCTGAATGAACCGGATGGTACAGTAGAGGCCGTAAGGAAGGGTCGGTTCATCCCATCTGTTGAGGCGCCGGAAACGGCGCCAATTTTATTGTTGCGTCAGAGCAGATACGCCACCATCAGGAGCTTGGATGTCCGAGGTGCCGTGTATCGTCGCGCGTAACGCACTTCTCATCTGAACCAGTAGAACTACGACGTCGTGCAGCTTGTTCCAGCCCGGTGCCACCTATTCGCGGCAACCTTCTACGAGGAGCAGTGATCTCTGGCGATGCAATCGTGGTCGGCAATGATCAGTTCTGGACGGACGATGCGGGGTAATGCGAACCCTGTGCCAGCAGCGCAAGTGGCTGTTTCACATTGCGTTAGCTGGAATCAATGGAACGGGGAGTGTCCACATGGCGAGACGGTCTGGACACTTTTGCCGGTCGCCGGGAAGCGGGGCGGACCCGGCCGGATTGCACCCGCATAAAGATGCGTACACATATCTCCTGCTCCTTGACAGTCTCCGGAGCCGCCAGCATACTAAGCGCCGCTGAACCAGTGATCGATGCGCCGAAAGCGGCGTCAGTGAGTCGAATTCCTTTCCTAATTTCCCATAGATGGAGGCACGCATGGCAGCCGATTTCTTTCTGGGCGAGTCGCTGGTCGGCGAGGGCAACGAGATTGCCCATATCGACCTGATCATTGGCAGCAAGAGCGGCCATGCCGGTGCGGCCTTCTGCAATGCCCTGACAAATAACAAGGATGGATTCACCACCCTCCTCGCCGTCGTTGCCCCGAACCTGCCCGCCAAGCCCGACACCATCATGTTCAACAAGGTGACGATCAAGGGCGCCAAGCAGGCGGTGCAGATGTTTGGTCCGGCGCAGGCCGCCGTCGCACGCGCCGTGGTCGATAGCGTGGCCTCCGGCATCATCCCGAAGGACAAGGCGAACGACTGGTGCATCATGGTCGGCGTGTTCATTCACTGGCAGGCGGCTGACGACAAGAAGATCTACCAGTTCAACTACCAGGCGACCAAGGAAGCCATCGAGCGGGCGCTGAAGGGCCTGCCGACGGTGGACTCGGTGCTCACCCGGTCCAAGACCGAGCGGCATCCCTTCTCCGGCGTCGAGGGCGTCTGAGTCCCCGTAGTCGCTAGTGCACGAGGGGCGGGGGACTGTCGGGGCTGCATATAAGCGGCCCCGACAGTCCCCCGCCCCTCGTGGCTTTCCTCCCTGAACCTTCTCCGACCCCCGCCGCGACGATGCGTAAGCTTCTCCTGCAGTTGGACAGTTCCCGTCACTCCAGCGTGTTCGACCAGGTGGTCGCCTACGATGGCGGTGCTGATGAAATCATGAGCTATGGCGGCGTCGTGCCGGAGGACGTCCGCGACCTGGTGCATGGGCTGATGTTCACCCGCGCCCCGAAGCACCTCAAGTCCAGCGCGGTCTGGATCGGCGGGAACAATATGTCGCAGGGCGAGCAGCTCCTGGCCATGGCCGTGGACGCGATGTTCGCGCCGTTCACCGTGTCCGTGATGCTGGACTCCAACGGATCCAACACGACCGCGGTCGCCGCCGTCGTCAAGATCGAACAGACCCTCGGCGACGTGAAGGGCAAGCGGGCGCTTGTGGTGGCGGGGACCGGGCCGGTCGGCCAGCGCGCGGCCGGCCTGCTGGCGCTGGGCGGAGCAACGGTCATGATCACCTCGCGCAAGCCGGAGCAGGGCGAAAAGGCCCGCCGCAGCATCGGTGAGCGGTTCCAGGTGCAGGTGGACTCGCTGCCGCTCAGCGACCCCAGCCAGGCCGCTCCCCTGCTCGAGGGTGTGGACATCCTGCTCAACTCCGGACCCGCCGGTGTGATGATGGTTCCCCAGGCCGCCTGGGCCGATCGGGGGATCAAGGTGGCGGTCGACCTCAACGCGGTCTCGCCGCTCGGGATCGAGGGCGTGGAACTGGATGACGCCGGCGTGGCACGGCACGGGGCGCAGGTCTTCGGCGCCTTCGGCGTCGGCAATTTCAAGACCAAGCTCCACAAGCGCTGCATCGCCCGGCTGTTCGAGGCCAACAACCTCGTGCTCGACGCCGAGACGATCGCCGACATCGCGCGGGGGATGGTGTGATCGGCCGGTGCGACCGGGGAGCACCCTGGCCGCACCATCATCTTCCGCCCCGGAAAATCGGCCCGGCATGACTCGCGTTGTCGGCATCGACCCCGGTACCGTTTCGCTCGACCTCTGCGGCCTGGCTGACGGTGTTGTCTGGCTCGATCAGAGCTTGCCGACCCAGCAGACCCTCGCTGACCCCGCCGCGCTCCTCGCCCTTCTCACCGCCTACGGCCCGCCCGACCTCATCGCCGGCCCCTCCGGCTACGGTCTGCCGCTGGTGCGCGGCGACCAGGCGACCGAGTCCGACCTGCGGCTGGCCTACCTCGCCGGCGACGGGGAGACCGGCGGGCTCGGCGGCCTCAGGCGACTGGCACGGCTCTGCGCCAGTGCGGGGCTGCCGCTGGTCTATACACCCGGTGTCATCCACCTGGCGACCGTTCCCGCGCACCGCAAGCTGAACCGGGTGGACATCGGGACGGCCGACAAGGTCGCCAGCGCGGCGCTTGCCATTCATGATCAGGCCGATCGACTCGGCGGCTCGGCCGCACACACCAGTTTCATTCTGCTCGAGCTCGGGGGCGCTTTTACTGCGGCGCTCGCTGTGGACGGCGGCGCCATCGTCGATGGCCTCGGTGGGAGCAGCGGTCCGATCGGGTGGCGGGCCGCCGGCGCGTGGGATGGCGAGGTGGCCTATCTGTCGGGCAAGGTGAGCAAGGAGATGCTGTTCCGCGGTGGCCTGGAGGACGCGGGGGAGGAGGGCCTGCAGGCCTACATCGAGGGAGCGCACAAGGCGGCGCTGGCGCTGACGGCGGCGCTGCCCCAGCCCCGGGAGATTCTGCTGTCCGGACGGCATGCGGCGGACGCATCGGTGCGCGAGGCACTCGACGCGCGACTCTCGGAGATCGCGCCGGTTCGACTCCTCCGGGGATTTGCCACCGTCGCCAAGCAGGGGGCACAGGGGGCGGCACTGATCGCGGATGGATTGCTGGGAGGGCGAAGCGCGCCGATCGTCGCGTCGCTGCGGCTGCGGGAGTCGAGTGGAACGGCGCTGGACTACCTGCGGGTGATCTCGCCGGACGAGGCGCGAAAGCGGATCGGAATCGGCTGACACCACGCACCGCCAAGGGCGACGCGGCTCAGGCCTGTTGCAGCAGCCAGGCAACCGCTACCGCGGGAGCGCAGTCCGAGGTACGGTCGACGTTGCCGGAATTGGCGGAGAGAAGGTCGGCAAAATCGAGACAGGCCCACCCGCGGCGCGTGGCGATATCCCGGGCGAGAAAGCGGCCGACCCCAGCGAGGACGACGGGCGCTGCGTCCGACAGGGCGTGCACGGCGCGCAATCGGTCGCACGCCTCCTCCACCCGACGCAGTTGCTGTGCGCCGAACCAGGCGGCGAGTGCCCGCCAGGCGTCCAGCGGGGCCGAATCGGCATCGCGCCCGATCATCCGTGCCAGACGCTGCGCGCTTCCGGCGATTGATTTTTCGCCGCCATCCGCAGCCGGGTGCAGATCCGCGCCTTCCGGCAGCTGTTCCATGAGCCGATACACATCCGCCGTGGTCGCGAAATACTCGGCCATCAGCGGCACCGATCCGCCTTCGAATGGCACCGCGGGCGCGAGGGCCATGAGCGGGGTGCGTACCACACCAGTGTAGAGCAGTTCCCCCGCGACCAGCCGCGCAAAATCGTTGCGTCCCCGAGCCACAACTCGACCGGCCACGATCGGGACGAGATCGATGGTCGTGCTTCCGACATCGATGAACAGCGCGTCCGGCCGATGCGCCGCCACGCAGGTCGCGCTGGCCAGCCAGTTGGCCGAGGCGAGCTCCGCGGTATGCGCGGCGACCTGATCAGCGGAGAGGAATCCGGCAGCGCCGGCATAGAATCGGAGCTCGGCCGGCGACAACCAGTCATGCATGGCGGCAGCGAGGCGGGTAACCCCCGCAGCACGATGAGGAAAGAGATCGACCATTTCGCCCGTCATGGTGACCGCGTGCCTCTGGGCCGCTCCGACCTCGCTCAGCACGACGCCGAGCGCCTCCTCCAGCTGTTCCATTCCCTGCCAGAGCGGGCAGGCCACCTGGACCACGGACCCGATGCAGCCCTGCGCGTCGAGCCGCGCGGCCTTCAGGTGGGCGCCACCCAGGTCCCAGCCGATCACCGGTTCACCCATCACCCACAACCTCCAGCTGAAGCGTGACGGGTGCGCCGCAGGGCGCAAATGCCGGTTCCGTCGGCCATGAGGGGTCGAGCAAGGCCAGCACCTGCTGGGCCACATTGATCCCGAGCGCCTGACCGAGTCCGCAATACGATGTGGTGAGACGGGGATTGATCTCCAGCACCACCGGACCGGCCGAGGTGCTGATGAGATCGACGCCGACGTACCCCCAGAGGGATGGCACCGCCCAAGCGATGCGGTGGGCCAGCGACTGGAACTGCCCGTCCTGATCAGGGAGTGCATTGACCTCCAGGCCGGCCAGACGGAGGCGGCCGCCGTCCCGCTCCATCCGCTGACGATTGACCGACAGCAGCCGTGCTGTTCCTCCGCGACAGAGCAGGGAAAGACTCAGCGAGTCGCCGTCGATCCAGGGCTGGGCGATGAATCGGTCCGCCGGCATCGTCGCCAGCGATACGCGGGCCGCCTGCCAGCTCTCGCGGACGATCGTTTCCTCGCAACCGGCGCCGTCGTCCGGCTTGATCACCCAGCACCCCGGGCGCTCGGCAATCTCGGCGACGGTGCTCGCCGTCGGCACGGCGGGAATGCCGACGCGCTCCAGGTGGTCCACCGTCGCGCGCTTGCTGGTGGTAAGGGCGACCGCCTCCGGGCGACTCCCCAGCAGCAGGCGGCCGCGTTCGGTGGTGGCGCCTGCCAGCTGCAGCAGGGCGCCGCCAGATTCGGGGGCGGTCGGCCAGGCGGCGTCCACCAGATCGAGACCGCGATGATACAGCGAGAGCAACGATTCGCCGGTGCGCGGGACGAGCGCCTCGATCCCGGGAACCGGGGGAAGGCGCGGATCCCGGCTGGTGAGCAGTTCCACACCGGGTACCGCTGACAGCTCGGTGAGCAGCGTCCGCAGGATGAGATCCGCCTCACGCGTGAGGCTGGTGGGGAGCGGCCCGCCGGTCATCCCGCCTCCCGTCACGAATTCGCAGACGAAGATCTTCATGAACCGCCGGGTCCCGCGGTGGTGAGGAGCAGCGTCTGTTCGAGGGACGCCTGCCGGCGCCGGACCAGTGCCATCGCGCCCGCGGCATCGGGCGCCTCGGCATGCACGGTACAGACGGGATCGCCGGCGGCGAAGCGCATCCCGGACGCGGGAAGATCGCGACACCAGGCGGGGAAGCCGAACTCGCCGGAGAGCGTCCCTCCGGCGGCGGCGAGCACGACGGCCATGGCGCGGGCAGCACCTGGCGGCGCGGCAGCCTGGAGCAGCTCTCCGGCGCAGGCGTGGAGGTGCGCATCGAAGAGGCCGCTGGCATAGTCGGGATCATACAGCTCGACGGTGGCGGTGGGGCGCGGATTGACCTCAAGCACCAGCCATTCGGAATCGCGCAGGATGAAGTCCACCCCGTTGAGGCCGACCAGCCCGGTGGCGGCCACGAGCGCCTGAAGCCGGTCCTCGATCGCGCCCCTGAGTTCCGGTGGGAGCACGACGTGGTTCACCGCACCACCAAACAGAAAGGGCGCGCCCGGCCGGGCAGTCGTCGTCCACTGCTCGTTGTATCCGAGCACCAGCGCGCGTGCCCCGTCGGCCAGGATGAGCACCGAGAGGGTACGGCCCGCTTCGAAGAACTGATAGTAGGAACGTCCGCGGGCGGGTCGTTGGCTTGCGTGACGTACCTGCGCGCCACCCGCCCCACCCGGTTGTTTGACCAGCCAGCCAGCGGGATCCGGCGGAACCTGGAACCGGACTTCGGGATGAGAGACGCCCAGCCGCTGGAGCAGCGGGAAGAACTGCCGGGGATCCGTGATGGCCGCGACCACCTCGGGAGTGTTGCCGCACATGCGGCGACCTTGGGCGAGGCGACCGAGCAGCGCGGTCCGCCCCTCGAACCCGGAACCGTACACCAGCCCGGCAGACTGCGCCGCCGGGGCGAGCTCAGCGGCGGCCGCGAGGAGGACGCGGCGATCGAAGCGCAGCGCGTGCGGCGCCACGACGCAGCGACAGGCTTCCGCCGCCGCGCGGGTATCCTGATCGGCGAAGTAATCCAGCACGGCGACCCGGTGCCCGCCCCGTCCAGCCGACTGTGCCAGGGCCCGGCCGGAAACCGCCGCCACCAGATAGCAGCCGCTTCCGGTCGTCATGATCCGGCGGAGCTCGCGCGATGATTATGCATTGCCACATCCTAGCCGCTATAATGTTCCGCTGACCATGCCTGCCCCATCCACGCCTCCACGCCAAGTCCCCGACGTCTCCTGTCCCTTCTGCGGACTGGTCTGCGACGATCTGGTGGTGGACGTATCCGGTGACATGATAAAGGTGCGGACCAACGGCTGCCCGCTGGCCAGCGTGGGCTTTGGCGCTGCGGCTGTCGGCGAGCCCCGCATCGCCGGACGGCCGGCGACGCTCGCGGCGGCGACCGCAGAAGCGGCGCGTCTCCTGCGGACGGCCCGCCAGCCGCTGCTCGGTGGCCTCGCCACCGACGTGGACGGTGCCCGCGCCACGGCGCGCCTCGCCGATCGCTGTGGCGCGATCCTCGACCACATGAACTCCGCCGCGGCCCTGCGCAACGTCCTGACGATGCAGGACAGCGGCTGGATCACGACCACGCTCTCCGAAATCCGCAATCGCGCCGACCTGCTGATCGTGGCCGGTGGCGACATCGTGAGCCGGTTCCCCCGGTTCTTTGACCGCTGCATCCTCAACCAGGAGACGCTGTTCGGTGAGGGGCGCCAGTGCGAGGTGCTCTTCCTCGGGGGGCAGGCGCCGCGCGGCGTGACGCTCCCGGGACGATCGAGCACCGTCGCCTGTGACGTCACCCGACTGGGCGAGGCGTTCGGCGTGTTGCGGGCGCTGATCGCCGGACGATCGTTGATGGCGACGGAAGCGGCTGGCGCGCCGATGCAGGTCTGGCAGCAGCTCGCCACCCGGATGCAGGCGGCGAAGTACGGGGTGATCGCCTGGGCGGTCACGGATTTCGACTTCCCCCACGCGGAGCTGACGGTCCAGGCACTGTGCGAAATGGTCAAGGACCTGAACCGCACCACCCGCTTCGCGGGCCTGCCGCTGGGTGGCAGCGATGGTGACCTCACCGCCGAGAGCGTCTTCCTCTGGCAGACCGGGTTCGGCAACGGCACCTCTTTTGGGCAGGGGCAGCCGGATCACGACGCCCATCAGTACGCCACCGCCCGTCTGCTCGACCGGGGCGAGGCCGACCTGCTCTTCTGGATCTCGAGCTTCAGCGCGGATCGAACGCCTCCGCTCACGACAGTGCCCACCGTCGTCCTCGGGCGGCCGGGGATGACCTTCGCGCGTGAACCGGCGGTCTTCATTCCCGTCGGCACTCCGGGGGTGGATCACGCCGGCCATCTCTTCCGCACGGACCGGGTGGTCGCCCTGCCGCTCGGGCAGCTGCGCCCCTCATCACTCCCGAGCGTCGCCGCCGTGCTCACCGCCGTCGAAGCCGCGCTCGGGGAGAGCTGACGCATGCTGCTCAAACTCACGGGCGGGAAGCTCTACGATCCGGCGAACGGCATCGATGGTGTCGTGCGCGATCTCTACATCCGCGACGGCCGGATGGTGGCGCCGCCCGCCGCCGATGAGCGGATCGACCGGGAGTACGATCTCTCCGGCCGGATCGTGATGGCGGGGGCGATCGACATGCACACCCACATCGGCGGCGGCAAGCTGAATATCGCCCGCCAGATGCTGCCGGAAGATCATCGCGCCGACCTGCTGCGCCGCACCGACCTGACGCGCTCCTCGAGCGGCCATGCCGCGCCGGGCACTCTCGCCACCGGGTATCGCTACGCCGAGATGGGCTACACCGCCTGCTTCGAGCCGGCGGTGCTGCCGGTCAACGCCCGCCAGGCCCACATGGAGATGGGCGACACGCCCATGGTCGACAAGGGCGGCTACGTCATGCTCGGCAGCGACGACTTCCTGCTCCGCCTGATGGCGGCGGGGGAAGACCAGAAGCTGATCAACGATTACGTGGCATGGACCCTCGTTGCGACCCGCTGCATCGGCGTCAAGGTGGTGAACCCGGGCGGCATCTCCGCCTTCAAGTTCAACCAGCGGATGCTGGATCTCGACGAGAAGCATCAGTTCTACGGCGTGACACCACGCGATATCCTGCGGGTCCTGAGCCGCGCGGTCCACGAACTGGGCGTGCCCCATCCGCTGCATGTGCACAGCAGCAACCTCGGCCTGCCGGGCAATGTCGAGTCGACCCTCGGCACCATCCGCGCCTCGGAGGGGTTGCCGATCCACCTGACCCACATCCAATTCCACAGCTACGGCACCGAGGGCGACCGGAAGTTCAGCTCCGCCGCGGCGCGGATCGCGGAAGCGATCAACGGCACGCCGAACGCGAGCTGCGACGTGGGACAGATCCTGTTCGGCCAGACGGTGACCGCCTCGGGTGACGCGATGGCCCAGCACCGGAATTCCGGGCTGGCCAACCCGAAGAAGTTCGTGGTGATGGATATCGAATGCGATGCGGGATGCGGCGTGCTGCCGTTCAAGTATCGCGACAAGAACTTCGTGAACGCGCTGCAGTGGGCCATCGGGCTGGAGATCTTCCTGCTGGCCAGCGACCCGTGGCGGGTGTTCCTCACGACGGACCACCCCAACGGCGCGCCGTTCACCACCTATCCGCACCTGATCCGGCTGCTGATGGACCGCACCTTCCGCAACGACCGGCTGGCCCAGCTCAACGTGGACGCGCAGGCGCTGACGACGCTGGGAAGCATCGACCGGGAGTACACCCTCAACGAGATCGCGATCCTCACCCGCGCCGCGCCGGCGAAGCTGCTCGGGATCAGCGATATCGGCCACCTGGCGCCGGGCGCCGTCGCCGACATCACCGTGTACCGCGACCACGCCGACCGGGAGCGGATGTTCACGTCGCCCGAATACGTGTTCAAGGACGGCGAAGTGATCGTCCGCGACGGGAGGATCGTGAAGGTGACCTGGGGCCGGTATCACACGGTGCAGCCGGCGTACGACCGCGGCATCGAGAAGCGGCTGCGCGACTACTACGAGCGCTTCCAGACCATCCGGGCCGACCACCTGCGGATCTCCGCCGAGGAGATGGACGTCTTTGGTCATGGTGCGGCGGTGCTCACCCATCCCTGTCGCTGACCGCCATGCAGCTCAACGGCGTCCTGATCGACGATGAGTTCGCGGAGGCCTTCGGCATGAAGGCCACCCGCGTCATCATCACGGCGCAGAACCTGACCTGGGCCTACCATGCGGCGACCGCCGCGACCGGATTCGCGACCTCGGTGATCGGCTGCGGCTGCGAGGCGGGCGTCGAGCGCGAACTGACCAGCGCCGAGACACCGGACGGCCGGCCGGGCGTGGCGATCCTGCTGTTCGCGATGTCGGGCAAGGAACTGGCCAAGCAGATCGAGCGGCGGATCGGCCAGTGCGTGCTGACCGCACCGACCAGCGCCGCCTTTGCCGGGCTCACCGAAGGCGAGCCGGTCGCGCTGGGCAAGAACCTGCGCTTCTTCGGCGACGGGTTCCAGGCCTCGAAACAGATCAGCGGCCGGCGTTACTGGAGGATCCCGGTCATGGACGGGGAGTTCCTGGTCGAGGAGACCACGGCGATCATGCCCGCGGTGGGCGGTGGCAACTTCCTCGTGCTGGCCGAGTCACAGCCGCAGGCGCTGGCGGCGTGTGAGGCGGCGATCACGGCCATGAAGAAGATTCCGAATGTGATCATGCCCTTCCCGGGCGGCGTGGTGCGCTCCGGCTCAAAGGTGGGCTCGAAGTACAAGGCGCTCATCGCCTCGACCAACGACGCCTTCTGCCCCACGATCCGGGGGGTCACCCGTTCACAACTCTCCCCCGAGATCGGGTCGGTGATGGAGATCGTGATCGATGGGCTGACCGCCGAGGATATCTCGAAGTCGATGCGGGTCGGCATCCAGGCCATGGTGGATCTTGGCCCGTCAGAGGGTGTGCGCCGGATCAGCGCGGGCAATTATGGCGGCAAGCTGGGCAAGTTCCATTTCCGCCTGCACGAGATCATGGCTCCATGAGTTCGCTCCGCCTGACGCTCCGGGAGCGCACCGCGCAACGGGTCGATCTCGCCCCGCTCAC
>JAWXBX010000252.1:0-5353 GCA_034440415.1 Gemmatimonadota bacterium
TCGTCGCCATGGTCGCTCCAGTCCTGGGGTGACGGGCCACGTCCATGATCGGTGGTCAGGATGATCGTGGTCTGGTTCCGGTAGCCCGGGGTGGACTGCACCGTCTGCCACAGCTCGCGGAGGAAATCGTCGAGGCCATGGAGCGCATCGAGGAGGCGGTCGTAGCGCCGGGAATGGGCCAGATCGTCGGTGTCGTCGAAGGAGACAAAGAGCAGCCTGGGGCGATGGACTTTCAGGTACTCGATCGCCATGGCCCCGGTGAAGACATCGAGCCGGGCGCCTTCCCACAGCGGCGGCGCCCTCCGCTCCAGCCGTTCCAGCTCCCGCAGCCGCGGGGTGGCAACGCGGGTGGGCAGGGTGTCAAATCCGGCGTTGACGAGAACGGCATCCTCCCGGCTGGCCGCGTAGGTGCGGAAATTTTCCCAGCTGCCGAACAGCGCCACACCGGACTGGGGCAGGCGCAGCTGCTCCCGCACGATCTCCAGCACGGTCCGATGGGCATAGCGCACCGGATCGTTGCTGGTGACATCGGGCTGGGCCTGCCCGGTCAGCATTTCGAGGTACCCCGGCGCCGAGAAGCCGTGCGGGTTGGTGATGGTGACCCGGCTGCCGACAGCGGTGTCGCCGAGGACCAGAGCTCGGGGCGCGAGCGAGTCCCAGAAGAAGGGCATGACGGCGTGGCGCCGCGCCTCGCGGGTCAGGCGGCCGTATCGTGCCGTCAGGTTGGTGCTGTCGTCAATCCCGGAGAGCGCCTTGTCAGCGTGGGTGATGTTGGTATCGAGGCCGCCAAAGAATTCCTGCGGCCGGACCCCATCGAAGGTGACGAGGATGACGTGCGTGGTCCGCGGCGCCTGGGCTGGCAGGGCGGCGGGCGACAGTGCGAGGAGGAGGGCGAGTCGGCGTGAGAGGCGGAGCATTGATTCCTCGACGGGGAAACAGGGCGGGAGGAATGTAGGGAATTCTGGGGGTGGAAGTGGTGATCCGAGGCTGGATCTTGACAATCTCAGGGAAAATGTAAACGTTTACACGCCGACGCTGGCCGTGTCGGCAATCTTTCGCCGCGAGAATGTAAACGATTACAAACCGATGCCCTCCGCATCGGTCTCCAGTCTAGCACCACGCAAAGTCGCAAGCAGAATCGTCGTTCCAACCCGGGCGCCCCCCTCAGGGCACCGGCTGCTTCCGCCACCCAGCGGCCACGATGATCACCATCAAGGATGTCGCCCGCCAGGCCGGGGTCTCGGTCGCCACCGTCTCACGGGTCTACAATGACAGCGCCAACGTCCGCCCGCATACCCGCGCGCGGGTGCAGGCCATGGCCCGGGAGTTGGGCTACAGTCCGCATGGCGCCGCCCGCAGCCTGATCACCAGCCGAACCCATACGCTGGGGCTGCTGTTGCCGGACCTCTATGGCGAATTCTTTTCCGAAGTCATCCGGGGTGTGGACCAGGCGGCTCAGCGCGAGGGCTTTCATCTGCTGGTCTCCAGCGCGCGCGCCGGTGGTCCGTCGCTGGAAGACGCTCTCCGTTCCATGCGCGGCCGGGTCGACGGGCTGATCGTGATGTCGCCCGACCTCGATGCCGGCGCCTCGCGTCGCAGCCTGCCGCACGGCTTTCCCGTCGTGATGCTCAACTGCCCGCCGAGCGACGCCGGCTATGACAGCATCGGGATCGCGAACTATGAGGGCGCGGTCGCGATGACCCGGCATCTGGCCGGCCTGGGACATACCCGGATCGCGATCATCAAGGGAGCGGAGGGGAATTTCGACGCGGCGGAGCGGTTGCGCGGCTATCGCGCGGTCGTGCGGGACCTCGGCCTCGATCCCAGCCCCGCACTCGAGCTTTCCGGTGATTTCAGCGAGGCGAGTGGCCATGCCGCCGCCCTGCGCCTCCACGCCCTTGTGCCCCGCCCGACTGCCGTCTTTGCCGCCAACGACGGCATGGCGGTCGGCGCCCTCAGCGCCCTTCGCGAGGCGGGGCTCCGCCTTCCCCACGACATCGCGCTCGGCGGGTTCGACGATATCCCGCTGGCCCGCTACCTCGAGCCGGCGCTGACCTCGGTTCATGTGCCCATCGGCGTGCTGGGCGAGCACGCCACGGCCTGCCTGTTCGCCGGGCTGCGGGCCACGGAACCAACAGAGTCCCGTCGCGAAGTGCTGGCCACGACGCTGGTCGTGCGGCGCTCCTGCGGCGCGCAGGGTGGACCGGGCTGATCCCTGCCCGGTCCCGCAGTCAACATCCCACGGAGGGAAGAGTCATGGTATATCGAAATTGTGTATGCATCCTGCGCACCGCCCTGCTGGTTCTGGGCCTGGGCTTCCTCGTGAGCCCGGTGGCGCAGGCGCAATCAAGCACCGGCAGCATTCGCGGCACCGTAAACAGTGCGGATGGCGGTCCGATCGCCAACGCCGACGTCGTCGTCCGCAATCCCATGAACGGGACCACACGGGCCACGACGACGAACGTACGCGGCTTCTACTCGCTCCCCGGGCTTCCTCCCGCGACATACGAGCTCTCCGTCCGGCTGATTGGTCACAGACCGGCGGCGCGACAACTCCCCCTCGGCATCGGACAGGTGCTCACGATTGATTTTGTGCTGGAAACGTCTGTGATCGAGATCGAGGAACTGACGGTGGTGGCGGAGAACGTCGCGGAGATGCGCACATCGGAAATCGCCACCAACGTGACGCAGGAGCAGATCAACGAGCTGCCCACGTCGAGCAGAAACTTCCTCGATCTGGTGGTACTCGCACCAGGAACGACGATCAGCAACGACCGGATCGACGGCACCGCCCGAAGCTTTTCCGCCGGGGCGCAATCCGCGGACCAGGTCAACGTCTTCATCGACGGCGCGAGCTACAAGAACGACCTCCTTCGCGGCGGCGTGGTAGGCCAGGACCGCAGTCGAGGCAATCCATTCCCGCGCAACGCCGTGCAGGAATTCCGGGTCCTGACTCAGAACTACAAGGCCGAGTACCAGAAGTCCTCCAGCGCCATCATCACGGCGGTCACCAAGTCCGGCGGGAACGTGTGGCATGGCAACGCCTTCTTCGGCTATCAGAACCAGGGGCTCGTGGCGCTGGATACCTTCGCCCGCGCGAACAAGGCGAACAATCCCACCACCTTCCGGGAACCGGACTACAAGCGCTGGCTGGTCGGGCTCTCGGGCGGCGGCCCGATCATCCGGGACAAGCTTCACGTCTTCGGATCGTATGAAGGCAACTACCAGGACCGGTCCAACTTGGTGAATGTGACGCCCCCAACCGGGTTCCCGGCGCTCGACTCGATCAACTTCGCTTCCCGCAACGGCTTCTTCGGATCTCCCTTCCGTTCGTCGTTGTTCTTTGGCAAGCTGACCTACGCGGCGGGCAGCAACTCCACGCTCGAGTTAAGCGCCAACACCAGAAACGAGAAGGACACCCGCGAATTCGGCGGTGATCGTCCGTTCGAGTCAGGGGTTCGATTCAACAACAGCGTGGTCAACGTCGGCTTGAAGCACAGCTACTTCCGCGGGCAGTGGCTCAACGAAGCCATGGTGAACTACCAGCGCGCCACTGACAACCCGACCCCCGTGCCCACCAATCAGGCGGTGAATCGATTCTACGGTGGGGCATTCTGCTGTGCCCAGATTGGTCCGGACCTGACAATCCAGGACTTTACCCAGAAGCGGCTCGCCCTGCGCAACGACCTCACCTACTCCGGCCTCCGCTGGGCTGGGTCGCACGTGATCAAGGGCGGCGTGACCCTCGACTTCCTCAACTATCGTATTCTCAAGAAAAATGGCGTGGTCCCGCGGTTCGTCTATGAGGAAATCGGGCACGATGCCACCCTGCCCGACAGCTTCAAGTACCCGGACCGGGTCGAATTCCGCGCCGGGAATCCGAACTTCCTGACCGACAACACCCAGTTCGGAGTGTACGCCCAGGACGACTGGAGCGTGAATCAGCGCCTGACCGTCAACGCCGGCATCCGGTGGGACTACGAGTCCCACATGCTCAACTATGACTATCAGACGCCACAGGGAATTGTCGACTCGCTGACCAAGTACTCCAGTCTGCTCGCGATCCCGATCGATCCCAAGCGCTACTTCACCGACGGAACTCAACGACCGCGCTTCACCGGTGCGATCCAGCCACGGCTTGGCTTCTCGTACGCGCTCGACAAGGACGCAAAGACCACGATTTTCGGCGGCTTCGGCATCTTCTACGATCGCACCCTCTTCGACCAGGCGATCGAGGAGCGGTTCGCACAGCAGAACCCGCTCTACATCATCCGGTTCCGCCAGCCGGGGGATACAACTCCGGGGCGAATCGACTGGAACGACGGCTACCTTGCCGGCCGGCCCTGGACTCGCTCCGCCTGACCAACCCAGCGGCCGGTGTGCCCGAGGTGAAGCTGATCCCCAATGACCTTCGGCCGCCCAAGTCCACCCAATTCTCGCTCGGTGCACGTCGCCGGATTGGGGACTTCACTGTCGAGGCTGCCTACACCGGGGTCCGCAGCTTCAATGTCTTCACATTCTATTTCGCGGACAGGAATTTCACCTGCCCCGAGCGGTCGTTCGGCGTGCCGGGCTGCTTTGTGCAGAACAATATTCCCGGTTACGGAACCATCCTTGTGGCCACGAACAACGGCAAGACCTGGTACAATGCGCTCCAGGTAAAGATTGACCGGCCGTATCGCCGCTCGGCTTCCAGCCGCTGGAATTGGGGCGCCGGACTCGCGTACACCTTCGCGAAGCGGGAGACCCAGGGCTTCAATGACGACTTCTCTTTCCCGAATCCAGTGGACTATCCGAGGCAGGTCAGGAACGATGAGCGCCACCGTGTGGTCATCAACGGATTGGTCGATGTACCGTACCTCTTCGGTATCCAGGCCGGCGCACTGGTGACGATCGCCAGCGGACAGCGGCTGGACATCGGCGATCGCTTCGACAATGAGCAGGATCCCAATAGTCCGAACTTTGTTCCTGGCGGGTTCAAGAGTCCGACCTTCAAGAACGTCGATCTTCGCTTCCGCAAGGATCTGCCCGGTTTCCGCGGCACCACCCTCTCCATCACCGCGGATATCTTCAACGTATTCAACACCCAGAACCTGGGTGGCTATGAAACCTTCAATCCAGCCGACACCGCCAATTTTGGAAAGGCGCGTCAGGTCATCAGCGATCCTCGGCGGTTGCAGCTCGGCATGGAGTACACCTTCTAGTCTCTCTTCCTACGCCCCGTCGCACCGATCCGGTGCGCCGGGGCCGCAGTCCCCGCCGGCGGGGGCGGTCGATCGATGCCATCCATCCGAAGCCTGTTCGCTCTCCCCGCCTGTGGTCTCCTCCTCACCCTCGCGTGTACCAATCCGCA
>JAWXBX010000253.1:0-2792 GCA_034440415.1 Gemmatimonadota bacterium
CGCTCGCTCGCCGACACCGTGAGCGGATAGGGAGAGGTGAACATACCCCAAGATATGACCTCTCCACTGTCAACGCAACTTTAGTTACACTCCACTAGATGTCCCCGGGGCAGCGCTGCTCCGTTCCCCAGCCGCCTGCTCACTCCCGCGCCGCCCGTTCCAGTCGATCCCGGACCGCATCCCATTCGCTGCCCGCCGGCGGTCGCTCGATCAGGATGAGCTCCACTCCCGCCGCATCGAGCTGGTGCAGCGACGCATAGAGCGATCGGGCATAGCCGGCGGGGTCATCGGGCTGGTGGATCGACCGGTCCGCCGCTGGGCGGGCTCCGCGGACTAACGCCCCCACCCGTCCGCCCGTTGCCCTGACGGCCTCCACCAGCGGCAGGACGGTGGATTCCATTCCCCGCTCGAACAGCAGCACGCGGGCGGCGGGGGCGTAGTGCCGTTCGAGCATGCCGGGCGATGAGCGGGGTGCATCCTGCGGCTGCAGTGCGGCAGGCAGCGCCAGCGGGCCCAGCTCCCCCTCCAGATCGCGCCGGGAGACCATCCCCGGCCGCAGCAGTACCGGCGGCAGCACCGAGAGATCCACCACGGTGGATTCGATCCCCACCTCACACGCCCCTCCGTCGAGAATCAGCGGGACCCGCCCCCCGAGTCCGCGCGCCACATGCACCGCGGTCGTGGGTGACACCTGCCCGGAGCGATTGGCGCTCGGCGCCGCGAGGGGCAGGGCGACGGCGTGCAGCAGCGCGAGGGCGACGGGATGGGCGGGCACTCGCAGCGCGACCGTGTCCAATCCCGCCGTCACGGCATCCGGGACGGCCGCGGCCCTGGGCAGTACGATCGTGAGCGGGCCCGGCCACCACCGAGCCGCGAGGCGCTTCGCCGCCTCAGGCCAGTCCCGTGTCAGGCGCCGGGCGGCCGCCACATCCGGCACATGCACGATCAGCGGATTGTAGGCCGGTCGTCCCTTCGCGGCGTAGATCCGTGCCACCGCCGCCGGATCGAGTGCGTTGGCGCCGAGGCCGTAGACGGTTTCGGTGGGAAAGGCGACGAGATGTCCCGCGCGCAGCATGCTGGCGGCCCGCGCCAGCAGTGCCGGGTCCGGGTGGGCCCGGTCAATGGGCTCGATGGTCACGTCCGGGGGTCAGTCATCCGCCCTGGGCCGCTGGCGGTCCCGCTTTCGGGCGGACTGGGTCTTCTTCTCGGTGAGCCGGCGCTCTTTTGAAGCTCTGGTCGGCCTGGTGGCCCGGCGCACCCGGGGGATCGCGAGTGCCCGCGCGAGCAGGTGCTGGAAGCGCTCGATCGCCTCCCCCTTGTTCTGCAGTTGGCTGCGGGAGGCGGCCGCCACGAGCCGCAGGACGCCATCGGCGGTGAGCCGGGCTCCTAGCCGCTCGATGACCCGGGCACGCTGGTCCGGCGTCAGGCTGGGGCTGCGCGCGGCGTCCCACCAGAGTTCGATGCGAGTCGAGGATCGATTGACGTGCTGGCCCCCGGGGCCACCGCCGGTCGTCGCTCGCAGGGTGAGCTCGGCCAGCGGCACACTGACGCTGGCTGTGATCGGCAGGGGATCGGGGGTGGCCATGTGGAGTAGGGGCGCATGCCGCGCCCCGGTGCTGTGACTATGCCTTGGCCATGGGGGCGCTCTTGGGGATCTGCTCTGATCGTTCGATGATCTTGCCCACGAGGCCGTATTGGATCGCCGTCGCCGCGTCGAGCCAGAAGTTGCGGTGGGTGTCGTCCTCGATCCGTTCCAGGCTCTGGCCGGTGGCCTTGGCGAAGACCTTGTTGAGCCGGTCCCGCATCCGCAGGATTTCCTTCGCTTCGATTTCGATGTCGGACGCCGTGCCACCCGATCCGCCCGCGGGCTGGTGCAGCAGGAACCGGGTGTTCGGCAGGCAGAAACGATGCTCGATCGGGACCGACACGAAGATCAGCGCGCCCGCACTGGCGACCCAGCCGGTGCCGATCATGCGCACCTTGGGCGCGACGAAGCGGATCATGTCGTGGATCATGTCGCCCGATTCCACGTGACCGCCCGGCGAGCTGATGTAGATCGTGATGTCATCCGGGGAATCCGCCGCCAGCGCCAGCAGTTGGGCGCTGACCGACGCCGCGAGCCGCTGGGTGATCTCCCCGCTGATGATAAGGGTCCGGGAGCGGAACAGCCGCTCGGCCATCTGGTTGGACAGGGCGGCCGCAGGCCGCTCCGAAGGATCCGGGTATTCCATCGCGCTGCTCGTCGTGGTGGTGAGAGAAGCGGAATCCTACCCGGCGTCAGCATCATGCCGCAAGCGGTGGCCGAGGCTGTCGCCACCCGGGGCAAGCGCTTACGTTTTTGCCATGGGTTCTCTGGCACCACTGGACGCGCACCTCCGCACGCTCGGCCGCGTCCTGCTCGGCTACTCCGGCGGGGTGGACTCCTCCCTGCTCGCCCTCGCGGGGCGGAACGCCCTCGGACGCGACGGGTTGCTCGCCGTGATCGGGAGGAGCCCCTCGTACCCGGAGGTGCAGTACCAGGCCGCCCTCGCCACGGCTCGCCGATTCGACATCCCGCTGCTCGAGGTCGACACCCACGAGCTGGAGGATGACCGCTATCGTGCCAATCCCGCCAACCGCTGCTACTTCTGCAAGTCGGAGCTGTGGCGCGTGCTCGGTCAGGTCGCCGCCGACCGTGGCGCCGAGACGATCATCGATGGGACGAATGCCGATGACCTCGGCGACCACCGGCCCGGACTGCGAGCTGCTGGCGAGCACCAGATTCGCTCCCCCCTCGCCGAACTGGGCTGGAC
>JAWXBX010000254.1:0-2914 GCA_034440415.1 Gemmatimonadota bacterium
GCCCCGCGTCGTCGGCCCCGCGTCGTCGGCCCCGCGTCGTCGGCCCCGCGTCGTCGTCAAACAACAGGGCCCGCAGAAATGCGGCCCGGACATTCGACTCCGCCCGCCGCGCGGCCCCCGTCAGCGATCCCTCGCGTGCTACCCCCCGGTGCTGGGTGTCAGCCGATCAGGGCCGGAATGAGCATGACGAAACCGAGCGCCCAGACGGTGAACGCGATGGCCATCCCTCGTCCCGTCCCGATGCGTCCCATAACCGCCATGCCGATGCCGATAATGCCGGTCTGCCACAATATGAAGATGTCGACCCGCGCGGCGGCGCCGAGCACCCCCACCGAAGTCGTATCGGGGTCGAGGAACCGTGCCAGACTCAAGGAGATGCTGAAGAAGCTCCTGATCTGGTCTTCGGGAAGCACGACCGCCAGCAGGCTCGAGACGACGAACCCCAGGAACCGGGCCACATAGCTGTAGGTGGCCACCATGATCGCGGCGCCGAACTCCGCCTTGCTCTCGAAGAACTTGCCGACCACCCACAGCAGCAGCCCTGCCACCAGCGGCATGAGGATGGGGAAGAGGATGATGCCGGCAGCCGTCGTGCCCCGCATCATTCCGGCAGCTCCGGACAGCTGCTCCGCCGTCATCTGAGGATTCTTGCGCAAGATCTCCGCCATCTGCTGCTTCACCATCAGGTCCAGCACCGGGTCCAGTCCCGATTGTGTGGCGAAGTAAACCGCAGCCGTAACGACGGTCAGGATCACCATCGCAATCCCGAAGGCGACGGTCTCCCGGCGCCGCTCGAACACCGCGCGCGGGGAGAAGCTCACCTCGAGCAGATCTTCCCATACAGACGGCGGACGGTCGACAGGTGTCGCAGTCATGTCTCACTCGGAGGCGAAGGGGACCGGCGGTCAGGCAACGAGATGTTGAACGTATGGGCCCGCCCGGAAGTGTCAAACCACCCGGATGGGGCTATCATGCCGCATGCGCCTCCTGCTCCTGCTCACCGGAATTGCCGTCTCGGGGTTGCCGGGTGCTGAGCGACCCGTCATGGGCGGCAGCACGGCCGACAGTCTCACGACGATCGTGCTCGCCCGCTCAGTGCTCGACTCGATGAACCGGATCTTCACTCAGGCCAACGAACACTGGGATAAGTTGGCCGACCTGAACTGGATGGAGCGCAGCCTCGGCACGGTCCGCCCCACCCAGCGGGAATACCTGGGTTGCCTGCTGGGAGAGGTGCGCGGCGACACGCTGGTGGTGGATGATTGGACCCCGGCCCGGAACATGAAGCGGTTGATGCTGGCGGTGACTGGTGACTGCTCCGGTCTCATGCGCTACGTGGGGACCTTTCACAATCATCCGTACCTTGCCGACAGTCAGAACCGGGCGACCAAGCAGCGATTCCTGGCGCCACAGGACCTGCAGAGCTTCGAGGCCTCCGGCGACCTGGTCGCCATGGTGATCTGGGATCCCGACTCGGTGGATGCCGCAGTGCGTACCCCGAGCGGCGGGATCGTGCGTGAGCAGCCGGTGGTGGTGCGGTGACGATCGTCGGCGGGCGGGGAGGCCGGCCGCTCCGCTAGAGCAGCGTCCCCCGCAGGACCAGATAGCCCACGCTGAAGTAGATCACCAACCCGGTCACGTCGACCAGTGTCGCGACGAACGGCGCCGAGGCGCTCGCCGGGTCGAAGCCCAGTCGCCGGAGCAGGAAGGGCAACATCGAGCCGGCGAGCGATCCGAACAGCACCACCCCCACCAGCGACAGCGCCACCGTCAGCGCCACGAGGGTGTGGTACTCGCCGTAGTCGTACCAGCCGAGGGATTGCCAGAGCACGATCCGGATGAACCCCAGGGTGCCGAGGATGAGTCCGAGGGCAAGTCCCGCTGGCACCTCCCGCACCGCCACCCGCCACCAGTCGCCCAAAGAGACTTCCTTCAGCGCCAGCGCACGGATGATCAGGCTGGTGGCCTGGCCACCGGAGTTGCCACCGGAGCTGATGATGAGCGGGATGAACAGCGCCAGCACCACCGCGCGGTTGATCTCCTGCTCGAAATGCCCCATGGCTGTTGCCGTGAGCATTTCGCCCAGGAAGAGCGCCGAGAGCCAGCCGGCCCGCTTGCGGATCATCGTCGGCAGGCTGGTCTCCATGTACGACTCTTCCATGGCCGCCATGCCGCCCATCTTCTGCACATCCTCGGTCTGCTCGCTGATCATGGCGTCGATCACGTCGTCGACGGTGACGATACCGAGGATGTGCCCGCCGTCATCCACCACGGGGATGGCGAGGAGGTTGTACTTCGAGATCAGCCGGGCCACGTCCTCGCGGTCGACCAGCGGGCTGACGGTGACGGGCTTCCGGCCATCGCCAATCGTCTCCACCACCTGGTCGGAGGTCGCGATCACCACCTCGCGCAGCGAGACCACCCGCTCAAGACGCTGCCGGCCGTCGAGGACGTAGATGGCGTAGACCGTCTCCTTCTCACTGCCCTCCCGGGCCACATGCAGGCGCACCTGCAGCGCCGTCCACTCGGCAGGCACACTGACAAACTCGGTGGTCATCAGGCCGCCGGCACTCTGCGGCGGGTAGCTCATCAGCCGCTTGAGCTGGTCGCGGGTCGGCGCGTCCAGCACGTGCAGCAGGCGGGCCCGGTCACTTTCCTTGAGGTCGCGGAACAGGCGCACCTGCTGGTCGGCCGACATGGCCTGGATCAGCGGGATGGCGACGTCGTCGGGCAGGAGGCTGACAATCCCGTCGCGTGACTCGAGCGATGGCTCGTCCAGCACCTGCACCGCAATCCCGAAGGGTACCGCCGCCACAACGCGCGCGGCGGCGTCCACGGGCAGGTCGTTCAGTGCCTCCGCGATGTCGGCGGGGAGCAGGTCGGTGCATGCGCTGGCGAATTCCTCGGGGTCTCC
>JAWXBX010000255.1:0-4081 GCA_034440415.1 Gemmatimonadota bacterium
CCCGAAACCCCTTTGGCGGCCTGATGATCGGTGGGCTGGGCTTCCGGTTTGATGGCGGGAACTTCCCGGTCAATCAGCAACTGGTGAACAACTTCCGACTCAACTCCGGACGGCTGTCGCCGTACGATATCAACAACCCGTCACAGTATTCCGCTGTCGACACCTACCGCAACAACGCCTACGGTGTCGAGGGGTTTGAAGATGGCGGCGGGCCGGATGGCCGCCTGACGATTGGCCGGGAACAGCGCGTAGTCGGCAAGCTGGCGGGCAACCTCGCCATTGGTACACGGCAGCATCTTCGGGCCGGCGTCGAGCGCACCGGCTATGATGTCAAGTTCTACTCTTCAGGGTTGACCAGCCAGGCGTTTTCGGATGCATACGTCGAATCGCCCACGCTCCTGACGCTGTTTGGCGACTACCAGCTCGACCTCGGTGAGGTCGGTGTCAGCGTCGGCGCGCGGTACGATCGGTTCCACTCCGGTGCCTCCCGGCCCGACTTTCCCCGGATCAGTACGCTACCCGGGTTCAATCCGGCCAACCCGACGGCGGGATTCGTGGCGGATCAGAGCCACGGGCGGGTGAGCCCGTCGATTCGTCTCACCGCGCAGGCGACACCACGGCTCAGATTACATGCGGGGCTTGGTGCCCGGGCCCAGCTGCCGGACTTCGGCGCGCTCTTTTCCGGGCTCAACACCGATCTGAGCATCACGAACACGCAGCAGGTGTTCGGGACGGACCTCGATTTCGAGCGCTCCACGCTGGGTGAGGTGGGGGCCGCCTACTCCCTTGGGGACCGGATCACGGTCGAGGCTGACGGGTGGACCCGCACCGATCACGGGTTGACCGAGCGCCGGCTCATCGGCGAGTTCGATCCTCAGAAGCTCCAGAATGTCGATCTGTTCCGGTATACGAGTACTGGCGACGCCAATGCACAGGGGCTCGATGTCCGGGTGGGGCATCAGCTGGGTGCCACCAGCCGGGTCTGGGTGAGCTATTCCTTTCAGGATGCGACCACGAAGGGGCAGACTGCCTCCCTGACGCCAACGCAAACCGACATTCCCCGGGCCGATGCCCGGCGACACAACCTCGCCATGGCCCTGCTGTTGCAGTCCGGCGCCGACGATGCCAGGCTCGGTGGACTGCTTCGCGACGCCGGCCTCTACGCAACAGTGCGGGTGGCGAGTGGTGCGGCGTACACTGCCTGCCCGACATCCGATCCGGGCAGCATCAGCGTACTGTCAGGCGAGTTCTGCTCGAGGGCGATCGCCGGCAGCATCAATGGGCATCGGCTTCCCCTGCTTGCCTTGGTGGATCTGCGCCTCACGCGCGGCATCACGCTCGGCGCGGTGCACCTCGTGGCATTCGCCGATGCGCGCAATCTGCTTAACCGCGGAAACATCACCCGAGTGTTTACTCAGACCGGGACAAAGAGCAACCCGACCGAGCGGACGCTCAACCGCAGGCAGGACGTGCGAGGCTTCGCCGACGAGGGATCCCGAAACGGCGTCCTGCTCGCCGACAGTACGGTGGACCTGACCTTCGGTGGCGCCCCCGATCCCCGCCCCGGTTGCGCATTGTGGCTCCGGAGTGATGGGACCTCGGCCTCACCCAACTGCCTCTACCTGTTGCAGGCCGAGACGCGGTTCGGGGATGGGGATCATCTCTTCTCTCCGGCGGAACAGCTCCGTGCTTCGGACGCGCTCTACAATGTGCTTCGCGGCCGGCAGTTCTTTACCGGTGCACCGCGCCGGTTGCGCATCGGGGTGGAGGCGCGGTTCTGAGCCTCCACCGAAACCTGGCTTCCCCCCGCCCGTAGAACACGGCACGCATGGGTTCGGAATTCCTCACCTACCTGCAGCTTGGCCTCCGGCATATCACCGATATCCGGGGGTATGACCACATCCTGTTCGTGACGGCACTGACGGTGGCGTACCGTACCGCCGACTGGCGCCGGCTGCTCCTGCTGGTGACGGCCTTCACGCTGGGACATTCGATCACGCTCGCACTCGCCACGCTGAACCTGGTGCATGTCCCCTCGACGTCGGTGGAGGCGGCGATCGCCGCCACGATCGTGGTCGCGAGCCTGATGGCGATCGTCGCCGCGGTGGGTGCGCCGACCGGCGACGGCGTGGGCGTCAGCCAGCGCGGCCAGCGGCTGCGCTACGCCATGGCCGCGGGGTTCGGGCTGGTGCATGGGTTGGGGTTCTCGACTTTTCTGCGGAGCCTGCTGGGCGGGGAGGAGTCGCTGGCCCTGCCGCTCTTCTCCTTCAACCTGGGCCTCGAGGTCGGGCAGCTCGGCATCGTGGCGGCTGTCCTGCTGCTGGGCCTCCTCGCCGAGCGGGTGTTCCGGCTGGCGCGACGCGACTGGGTCCTGATCGTCTCGGGCGGCATTATCGCCATGGGCATTGTCATGCTGGCTGATCGGATCGGCTTGTAGGCCTCAACTCTCTTTTGACGGATTGACCGCCGATGTCCTCTCTCGATCGTCCGCTTCGCGCCCTCGTAGTGTTGTCATGCCTTGGGCCGGCTCATCTCGCCGCGCAACAGTGGCTGGATGTCCCCACCGATTCCAGGACTAACCAGTCGAGCTTCCGCGCCATCGTGGAATGGCCTGATCCCACCGAGACCCGGGCCGCCTCGGGGGCGCCCGGGCCAAAGTACTGGCAGCAGCAGGTGGACTACGTCATCAGGGCCTCGCTCGACAGCACCACCCACACCGTCACCGGCTCCGAGCGGGTGACCTATCACAACAACTCCCCCGACCGGTTGGACTATCTCTGGTTTCAGCTCGACCAGAACATCGATGACTCGGTGACCAGTCGGGCGATTCAGAGCGCTCCCGCGCTGCCCCGGCAGCTCTCGGAGCAGGCCCGTCGTTTCCTGCTGCCCGACGAGGGCGATGGGGGGTTCACGCTCACGCGAGTGCAGGCCGTGGTCAGCGGCGCCGGGCGCGCCGCACGCCGGCAGGACGTGCCCTATCTGATGCACGGGACTCAGCTCAAGGTGCCACTTCCCGCGCCGCTCCTGCCCGGGGCAACTGCGGTGGTGGAAATCGACTGGCACTTCGTGGTGCTCGAGACCAGCCGCAACGGGCGCGGCGCACGGGAAAAGGTGCGCGATGGGTGGCTGTACGAGATGGCGCAGTGGTACCCGCGGGCGTCGGTCTATGACGACGTGAACGGCTGGCAGACCGACCAGTTCCTCGGGCAGGGGGAGTTCTACCTCAATTTCGGCAGCTACGATGTCGCGGTGACCGTCCCGCACGATCATCTGGTGCAGGCCACCGGCACACTGCTCAACCCGCTGCAGGTGTTCACGCCTGTGCAACGCCAGCGGCTGGCCAAGGCGCTGACGTCGGAAACCCCGCAGTTCATCGTGCGGCCGGAGGAGGTCATGCAGCCGTCGGCGCGTCCCGCCGGCACCGCGCCGATCACCTGGCGCTTTCATGCCGACAGCGTCCGCGATTTCGCCTGGGTCTCTTCCAGGACGTTCATCTGGGATGCGGCCGGGTTTCGCTACCGTCCGGGGGCGCGGGTCATCGAAATGCACTCGCTCTACCCCCGGGACGCCATGCCGTTGTGGGATAAGGTGTCGACCCGCGCGATCGCGCAGGCGATGAAGACCTACGGCCGCCTGGCGTTCGAATATCCCTACCCCAAGGCAGCCAATGTGCACGGTCCCGTCGGCGGCATGGAGTATCCGATGATCGCCTTTTGCGGGGCACGCCCCGCCGCCGACGGCAGCTACACGCCGGACCTCGAGCGCCGGCTCGTCTCGGTCACGATCCACGAGGTCGGGCATAACTGGTTCCCGATGATCGTCGCCTCGGATGAGCGGAAATGGACCTGGATGGACGAGGGGATCAACAGCTTCCTGCAGTACTACGCGGAACAGGAGTGGGACCCGACCTACCCCAGCCGCCGGGGTCCGGCAAAGAAGATCGTCGAGTACATGAAGGACCCCGACCAGGTCCCGATCATGACCGAGTCCGACGTGATCCACCGCCAGTTCGGCAACAACGGCTACGCCAAGCCGGCTGCGGGCCTCGTCATGCTCCGGGAACAGGTCCTCGGCCCCAAGC
>JAWXBX010000256.1:0-5274 GCA_034440415.1 Gemmatimonadota bacterium
CGACGTGATGCAGCCGCGGACGCAGGCGCCGCAGCCCACACACCCCTCGATCTTGAGCGACGGATGCCCGGTGTCATCGATGGCGAGCGCGCGCTCGCCGACCGGGCAGATGTCCACGCAGGCTCGGCACGGCGTGCCGGCGAAGGTCACACACCGCTCCGGCACCAGCTCCACGACCGCAAGACGATACCCATCCCAGCCCCCGGGGGGGAGGGTCAGGGCGTCGGTCGGGCAGGCCGTGACGCACGGCATGGTGGGGCAGACCACACAGGCCTGGATGGCCGGATCGATGTAGGGTGTCCCGCCCTGCAGTCCCGCGTCGGCCGGTGCTTTCCGGATCGCCATCGGCGGGCAGACCCGCACACACTCGCCGCAGCGGGTACAGGCGGTGAGAAACGCCATCTCTGGAAGCGACCCGGGCGGACGGAGGTAGCGTTCCGGCGCGACCCGGAGCTCGGCCTTCTCCACCACCTGCTGCAGCCAGCGGCCGACGGTGCTGCGGAACAGGTCGCGGCGGTCGGGGATCATCATCCCGGATCCGGCGCGCGCTTGGCAGCACTCACCCCATTCACCATGAGGGCTGGAACGAGACGGTCCAGCGGAAACCGACCCGGTCGCTCCCCGGATCGGTGTCCTGCGCCACCGCGGGGCGGCTGACGTAGAGCGGTAGATCGACCCGGTTGGTGAACGCCGTGGCGCCGATCTGATGATCCACCCTCAGCCCCACTCCGGCGTCGGCCAGCCAGCGCAACTGGCTCGAGCCCGTCGGATCAACGCTGTCGCCAATGGTGTGGCCGACGTCGCCGAACGCTGCGAGCCGGACCCGCCGGAACAGTTTCGCCTGGGTGCGCGACACGAGCGTCCGCTCGACTTCGGCATTCAGCGCCACGACGCCTTCGGCCGACAGCCGCGGATCGAAGCCCCGCAGCATCCCGCCACCCGGCGCCTGGTAGTACAGATCCGGCCGGACGAACAGCGCCCCGTTGGAACGCAGAAAGGGATTGCCGAACTGCTGGAGCGGGTCCGCCCCGGCGAGATAGACCTGGCGCTGTTTCACCGTCGCGTCACCGCTGGTGCTGATCGCGGTGAAGAACCGGAGCCGGAAGCTGGCCCGCGCCCCCAGCGGACGCGCAGCAGTGGTCGTCAGGCTGGCGCGGCCGTAAAACTGATCAAGGTCGGCCCGGCCGGTGGCCGTGGCGAGCCCGCGCCGGTTGTAGGCCAGCCCGCCACCACCGCGCAGCTCCGCGGCCAGCGCCCACGGCCCGCGCCGGTCCTGCACCGCGGTATGGAGCTCGAGCTCCACCGTGCCGGCGTCGTCGTAGTAACCGCGATCGAGATAGCGGAAGTCATCCGGCTGGAGCCATGTCAGCTGCAGGCCCCATTTCCGTCGCGGGCCAAGCCCGAGGTGATCACGCCGGGCCCAGTCGAGGGCGAGCGAGGCGCCGAAGCGGCCTTCGACGTTGTAGGCCTCGAGCTGCTGCGACATCCCCGGATGCTGCAGTGCGACTGGATTCCTGAATCGCATCAGGAAGTCCCGGTCCTTCACCTTGCCGTCGGTCGCCCACCCCGTGCTGAAGTTCCGCTGCATCAGGTTCTGTTCAAAGCGTCCGAAGTAGTTCTGCCGGATCCGGACGCCCAGCGTGATCCCGCCGGCATCGTTGAACCAGGCGGTGGGCGAGATCCCCCGCGTCCGATGATCCCGCGCCACCCGCTCGGTGAACCAGGTGTCAGGATAATTCTCGACCTTCGGCGACCGCACCGGCCAGAGCCAGCCGCGCCGCCAGACGTTGTTGAGCATATTCCAGTCGCGGGTCCGCAGGCGTGGATCGAGCAGGACCTGCCGGGGCCGGCTGCGCGTGATGACCGTTGCCCACTCGCGCACCGCCTGCCCATCGGTCCGTACCACCGCCGTATCTGACCCACCGATCACCCAGACCTCGACCGGCAGACGCCCCTCCGCCTTGCGGAGAACTTCGACCCGTGTTTCCCACGCCGGCCCGTCCGCCACTTCCTCGCGACCGGGTCGCGGCACGCCGCTCCCAAGGGCCGCTCGGTCGCCGCCCGTTCGCCTGACCGTCTTCACCTTCCCCACCGCATAGTCCACCAGCGCCGTCCCGTGCAGCCCCTGGGCAAAGAACCCGCTCAGGTCCTGGCCCGATACCTCCTCCGCCACCGAGCGGAACGCGGCCTCGTCCACATGCTTCAGCTTCCAGCGGTCGTAAAAGGTGCGCATGATCTGCGCGAGCGCCGCGTCGCCCACGATGTAGCGCAGCTGGTGGAAGAACAGCTCGCCGCGGGTGTAGATGCTGGTGTTGTAGCTGGCGAAGTCGTCGTAGGCCTCGCCCGGGAGGCTCGCCGGCTCGCTCATCCCGTCGAGATCCAGCCCGGTGATGAACGGCTCATCGACTGAAAACGCGTCGTAGCCCCGCTGCTCCGCTTCATCGAACAGCGACCCCTGAAAACTGGTGAAGCCCTCGTCCAGCCAGCCCTCGCGCCACTCGTTGTTGGCCAGAATCCCCATCACGTAATTGTGGCCCAGCTCGTGGACGATCAGCCCCTGCGAGGCGGAGCCGTTGTGGATCATCATCGGGAACTCGGTACCGCCACCGTCGATCCGATGGATGTTGCTGATCTGCGGCCACGCAAACGGCCCGAAGAACCCATCCAGCCACGCCAGTGCCTTGGCGGTCCGCTGCACCGCGATCCCCCGGCCCCAGCTCTCCTCGTCGCCCGCACGCCAGAGGACGTGAATGGCGACGTTGCCCCAGGCCCCGCCCTCGTAGCGATACTCCGGATTCAGCGTCAGCGCGACGTGGTGCACCTGCTCCGCATACCACACGACCCGCTTCCGGCCGGCCGCCAGGGGCGTGGCGACACTGGTCGGCCGCTCAGCGACGCAGTCCGACCCCACGGTGCGGTAGCGCGGCGCGTCTGGGTAGACGTCCCGGCGGTACTGCACCGGGCGGTCCGGCACCTGGTTGGCGCGCTCCCAGCCGGGGTCGCCGCAGAGCGGGACACCGGTGGCCGCGAGCACCTGGTCCTCGGGTACGTCCAGGTCAAAGAGGTAGGTGGCAAACTCGCCATAGAATTCGCCGCCCGGATAGAGCGGGTGCTCCTGCCAGCCGTGCTTGTCGTAGACCACCACCTTGGGATACCACTGGGCAAAATCGAACTGCCGGCCACGACGCCCCTGCCGGCGCGGCACGGTGGATGGCCGCGCATCCCACTCCATCTCGACCACCATCGAATCGCCGGGCGCCAGCGGCGCCGGCAGCACGAAGCGCACGATGGTGCTGTCCCGGGCGACCGGCCACACCGCCTCGACCGGCTGTCCCATGATCCGGACATTACGGACGTGATTGAAGGCGTAGTCGGGATCACGCAGGTCGTTGAATCGCCGCCGGCGCTCCACCGAGTCGGCGTCGGCCCACTTCGACCCGGGCCGGAAGGCATTGAGATGCAGGTGCAGCGCGAAGGTCGTCAGCGTATCCGGCGAGTGGTTGAGGTAGACCACCTGCTCCGTGCCCGAGAGCACGCCGGCAGCTTCGTCGAGATGGGCCCGGATCTCATAACGGACGCCCTGCTGCCAATAGGCCGGGGCGGGATTCGGCGGCGGCGCCTGCAGCAGAACGGCGAGGGCGAGGAGTGCTGGAGTCATAGGGCTGGAAAAGGTAGACGGTACCCCGCGGCCGGGGAACCAACCAGCCCGAACAGCGGGTCTACCATGCCCGATGGAACGATGCGCCGTCGAAGTCGGGCACGCGCAGTTCGGAGACCCGCCCCGCCGGATCCACCAGGAACTGCACTAGCGTCGGCGTAGACCGCCCATCGCCGAGCTCGGCGCTGAACGTGTCGTAATTCCAGTGGTGGAGCGGCCCCCTGAGCTCCGGCGCGGTCCCCATGTGCAGGACCAGCGAGTCGCCGGCGGCCTCGATCACCAGGTCGCCCCAGACGGCGTGCGAGTAACTCCCGGCGTAGCTCGCGAGCGGCAGCGTCGGCCGGGTGTTCGGCACCCGCGCCTGCTCGATCGCCAGCTGTGCCGCCTTGCCCCGGGCGCGAATATCGCCATAGAGCTTGAGGAGATCCGTGCTCCAGTCGCGCGGCGGTCCGCCGATGAACAGATCGAACACCTTGAGCATCACCGCATGCCGGAGCTCGGCGTGATCGAGATTCCCGAAGACATAGACCCCGAGCTTGAGATCGGGCAGCAGCCCGACGATCGTCGTCCGCCCGTCGAGGCTGCCGGTATGAAAGGCGACGAAGTGGCCGCGATAATCCTGCTGGAACCAGCCCACCCCGTAGCTCCTCCAGTGCGGCTGGGTCAGCTCCGCAATGGGATAGAACTCATCGGCACCGATGAGAGCATGGGGGGCGAACAGCATCTGGAACGATGAGTCGCTCACGATGCGCCGGCCGGCAATGACACCACCGCCGGTCAGGAACCGAAGCCAGGTCGCCATGTCCGACGCCGAGGACCAGACGGCGCCCGCCGCCGGGAGCACATCGACCAGGCTCTCGTCGATCACCCGAATGGTATCCCGGATCCGGAAGTGCGGCGCCGAGACATTGTCGCTGCCGGCTGACACCATCGCCGCGTGACTCGGGTAGCTCTCCGTCATCCCCAGAGGGTTGAACACCCGGCGACGCAGGAACTCGCCGTAGCTCAGGCCCGAAACACGGGCGATGACCTCACCCGCCAGGCCGTACATGACGTTCTGATAGAGGAAATCGCTGCGAAGCGGGTAGGCCGGCGTGAGGAGGCGGACCCGGCGGAAGATCTCCGGTGCGTCGAGATCGGCCCGGACCCACAGGAGATCGGCATTGCCCAGCCCGGCGTTATGCGTGAGCAGATCGACGACCCGGAGGTCACGGCTCACGTAGGGATCGGGCATCTCGAACTCCGGCACCCAGCGGGACACCGGGTCGGTCCAGCGCAGCTTGCCGTCGTCCACCAGGAGGGCGATCGCCAGTGCGGTCATCGCCTTGGTGGTGGACATGATCCCGAATCGGGTCTGTACATCAACCGGGACGGAATCGCCCAGCCGCCGCACCCCATAGCCCCGGAGGAAGACCACGCTGTCCCCCTGCACCACCGCCACGGAGAGCCCCGGGACTTCCCACTCCTTCATCCCGCGGCGGATGAACTGATCCAGGTCTCGCTCCAGCGAGGCGGGAGCCGGCGCCGGCGCCGGCACACGCTGAGCCGTGACCGGGAGACTGGAGCCCAGCAGGAGGACCAGGACGAGGAACATATGCCCGGCAAGAAACATGGAA
>JAWXBX010000257.1:0-5467 GCA_034440415.1 Gemmatimonadota bacterium
CTCTGCAGCGCTTTCCAGAGCCGCAGCCGGACTTCCTGCACCAGATCCTCGACGTCGGTCCCCATCATGCCGTGCTGCACACCGATGTACCGGACACGCTGCGCGAAGCGGGCGACCACGCCGTCAAGCGCGACGGAAATCTCGTCTGGGGCAGGAGGCATGGAGACAATCGTACGGTGTTGTGGCGATGGCGCAACCATCGACCCGAAAGCCCAACTTGACAGGAGCCCAATCGGACCGCCAATTAGGGCAGACCCCGACCCCCGTGGCCCCCTTGAATCAGCTTCTCCCGCGCGCCCTCCGGCGTCGCGCCGCGACGGCTTGCGCCGTCCTCGGAACTGCCCTGCTCCTCGTCACCTGCACCGGTGAACCGGTGGCGCCCGGGGCGCCCCGGCTCGGTCAGGTCAGCATCGCCCCCATCTGGCCCGAGGCCTCCCGGCTCGGCGGCCTGGTGCTGGACAATGTGCGGCTGACCGTGGTGCGGTTGCCGGTGGACACGCTGGCCCGGATCGCGCGGACCTTCGCGCCCAGCACGACCCAGCTTCAGCTGACGGTCCCGGTCCTCCTGCTCGGGCCCAGCGAGAACCTGCAGGTCACCCTCGAGCTCCTCTCCGGCACGACCCTGCTCTTCAGCGGCACCCAGCTCATCAGCGTCGGCGCCGGCGGCGGCGGCAGTCCGATTCCGATCCCGGTCGCCTTTACTGGTCCCGGTGGCCAGGTCGCCGCGCTGACCCTCTCGCCGCGCGACACCACGATCAGCGCGGGGAGTCAGCTTGCCTTCACGGTCACCGCGCAGGATTCCTCGCAGGTACTGGTGAGCCAGTTCTACACCACCTGGAGCAGTGCGTCGTCCGCGGTCACGATCGACGGGGCGGGGGTCGCCACGGCGGGGAGCAGCCGGGCCACGGTCACGATCACGGCGGTCACGCCGAGCGGCGCACGGGATTCGACCACCCTGAGCGTGGTGCCGGCCGCGACGCAGCTGGTGAAGATCAGCGGGGATAATCAGTCGGCCAGCAGCTTGAGTCCGCTGCCGCTGCCCCTCGTAGTCGAGGTCCGCGCGGCGGACAACCTGCCGGTTGCGGCAGTGACGGTCAGCTTCGCGGTGTTGAGCGGCGGCGGGTCGGTGGACAGCGCCACCGCCACGACCGACGCCCAGGGCCGGGCCACCTCCGGGGCCACCCTTGGCGCCGGCGTGGGGGCGCAGAGCTTTACGGCCACGGCGTCGGGCACCAACAGCGTGACGTTCAGTGCGACGGCGACGAGCGGCGGGGTGCGGGTCTGGACTGGGACGGTCAGCACCGACTGGAACACCGCCGGCAACTGGACGCCGGCGGCGGTGCCGGGCGCGGGCGACAGCGTGGTAGTTGCCGCACCGGTGGCCAACGACCCCACCCTGACAGGAAATGCGACGATAGGCGCGCTCGCCCTCCAGGGGGCCCGCAGCGGGCTCACCGTCGCCGGCAACCTGACGGTGGCGCGTGGCATCGCGCTGCCGGACACCAACAGCTTCGTGGCGCTCAGCAGCGGCCTGCTGAGCGCCGCGACGATTGACCTCGCCGGGTTCCAGGCGTTCATCGATGTGAGTGTCGCGGGCGGCATCGCGGTGAGCGGGGCCACCACGGTCACCGGGAGCCGGGCGTTCGTGGACGCGACCGGGAGCGGGCCCAACAGCTTCGGCCCGGTGAGCCTGAGCGGGTCCCAGGCGTTCCTGGACCAGAACGGCGGCAGCACCGGCCCGATCACCGTAAGCGGCGCGTCCGCCTTCTGGGATGTTGCGGGCACCGCCACGGTCACCGGTACCCCTGCCCTGCAGTTGACTGGCAATACCAGTTTCGCGGGCACCAGCATGACCCAGCCGAGCACCGTCACCTTCAACGGCGATGTCGTGATCGGCGGGACCGCCGCGACTCTGAGCCCCGGGGCGGGGCTGACCCGAATCACCGTGAACGGCAACCTGCAGACCAGTGGATCGGGATTCCTGGATCAGGCGTTTGGCTCCGATACGATCGTCGTGACCGGCAACGCGATCTTCGGCGGCGGCAATGAGAGCGGCCGCCTCACGGCGGGCGCGCTGTTTGTCCGGGGCAATTTCACCCAGACCGGCCTGGCCACGAGCTTCGTGGGCAGCGGCAGCCACACTGTCTTCCTGAACGGCGCCGGGGCGCAGACCCTCAACTTCGCCTCGCCCGGCTTCGCGGCGTCACGCTTCCAGAACGTCATCGTCGCCAACAGCGCGGGCGGCGTCACCGCCACCAGCGACCTGTACGCCAGCGGCACGGCGGGGGTCACGCCCACGGCGGTGCGCACCCTCTCGGGCAACGGCAGCACGCTGTTCACCACCATCCTCAACGTGAGCAACTTCACGTTCAACAACCTGCTGCTCAATTTCGCGGGCAGCACGGTGGTCACCTTCGACACCGTCAGCTTCACCGGCTACGCCCCGACGGCCACGCCGCTGACCATCAGTCATCCCGGCGCGGTCACGCCGCTTTCGTTCCTGAACGTCAGCTTCGCCGTGGTACCGACGAGCGGCTTCTACCTCAGTGCCACCGACACGAGCCCGACCGACGGCGTGCCGCTGGTCATCGACATGCTGAACCCCTCGCCGCTTTCCGGCGGGAGCTTCGTGCAGAAGACGGGCGCTACGGTGAACTGGCCCGTCGGCTCGCCGGTGAAAGCCTGGACCGGAGCGAGCTCCACCGTCTGGTCCGATCCCGGCAACTGGAACCCGGCCGGCGTGCCGATCTTCTCCGATGACGTGACCATCCCCGCTGCGCCATCCAGCCAGCCGATCGTCACCACCACGGCGAACACCCAGAGCGTGACCATTCAGAGCGGGGCCACACTCACGCTCAATGGCAGCTTCACGTTCAACGTGTTCGGCGACTTCGACAATTCCGGCACGATCACTCTGGCCGCGGGTGCGCCGACGATCGACCTCCGCGGCACCGCCCGCACCGTCCGCGGCGGTTTCCCCACCGCAGTGAGCGTCTCGGGCAGTTACAGCCTGACCGGCACGAGCACGGTGACCAATGCTCTGAGCATTTCGGGGGGCACGGGGAGCCTGACGGTGGGCGGGCAGTTCCTTACCGTGAACAGCCTGAGCGTGGGCTCGGGCGGATCACTGATCGAAACCAATGTCTCCGACTTTGTGCAGGTCAATGGCAACGTGACCATGGGTGGCGGCGACCACACCGGGAAACTCACCGCCGGCAACCTCTCGGTGCAGGGCAATTTCCTGCAGACCTCTTCGGGCAGCCCAAACAGCTTCGCCGCCAGCGGAACGCACACCACCAGCCTGCTCGGACCCGGAACCGTCAATTTCCAGAGCCCGGGCACGGCGGCGTCCCGCTTCCTGGATATGGTCGTCGTGGGCGGCCAGGTGACCCTCCTTAGCCGAGTGGTGGTCGGTCGGGACCTGGCGGTGAGTGCGGCTGGCGTGTTGGCGCTGAACGGGCGCACCCTCGAAGCGGGCCGCAACTTTGACATCCTGGGCGCGAGCAGCCGCCTGATCATGACCAACGGGCTCGACTCGCTCCTGGTCGGCGGAGATGCCGGCTTCGCCGGAGACAATGAACTCACGTTCATGAGCGCGGGTGTGCTGGTCGTGGGTGCCAACCTTAGCCAGTTCAGCACTACCAGCGGCGATGCGTTCCATCCGTCGGGCAGCCACCTGACCGTGCTGACCGGGGCCAACCCGACGCTCAGCTTCGCGACCCCGGGTGACCAGCCCGGGACCTCACATTTCCAGGACCTGCGCTGGACGGGCACCGGGACCCTGACTCTGGGAAGCGACGTCTTCGCCCACAATGCGCTGCAGATCACCGCGACGGGAGCAACCACGATCCAAGGCCAGGTCCTGGCCCTTTCACTGGGCGGGATGGTCACGGGCGGCGGTACGGTCACGTTCGACAACATCGAGCTGCGGCTCAACATGCAGGCGGGCGGGCCGCTCGCGCTGAACGGACTCACCTTCTTCAACATGGACCCGCTGGGCACCCAGCTCACCGTGAACCACCCCGGCACTGGCGGGCCGTTCACGTTCACCAATCTCACGTTCAATACCGTCCCGACCACCGGTCGGTACCTGCAGATCACCGACACCGACGGGCCGTCGCCTGACACCCTGACGGTGAACATGGTGAACCCGAACCCGGCGACCGACGGCGGCTTCAGCCAGGCGCTGAACGGCGCCGTGATCACCTGGCCGTTCGCCGCCCCCGGCGTCAGCTGGATCGGCGGGACGAGCACCAACTGGAGTACCGGTGCCAACTGGTCCGGTGGCGCGGTGCCCCTCAGCACCCAGGACGTGACCATCCCGTCGGGAACGACGTTCAGTCCTGTCGTCACCGCCGGTTGCACGGCCAGGAGCCTGACCGTGGATGTGGGCGCCAACCTGAACGTCGGAGCCATCGGCTGCCTGGTACAGGGCGACGTACTCGCCGACGGCACCATCACCGGCACGGCGGCCGTGGACATGCAGGCCGCCGGCAACGTGCGCGGCAACCTGCAGGCCCTGACGGTGAGCGGACCGGTCATGATGTCGGGACCGGCGACGCTCGGCGGCGCCCTGATCATCAACGGGGCGGCGGGGTCGCTGACGGTGAATGGCCAGACCCTCGCCGTGGCGCAGAACCTGACCCTGTCGCAGAGCGGCGTCCTGGTGATGACCAACGCGGCCGACCTGGTGCTGGTGGCTGGCAACGCCACCTTCGGCGGCGGCGACGAGACCGGACAGCTCACCGCGGGCTTGCTCCAGGTCGGGGGCTCGTTGGGGCAGTCGGCGCTCAACAGCGCGGCGTCGTTCGCGGCATCCGGAATCCACGTAACGCAGTTGACGGGGACTTCCGCGAACCTGTCGCTGCAGAGCAGCGGGCCGGGCGCCGGCTCCAGCCACCTGCAGGAGCTGGTCTGGAACGGCAGCGGCACGCTCAACCTGAGCAGCCTGACCTACGTCCTGGGCACGTTCGGGGTCAGCAACACTGGTACGGTGAGCGGCCTCAGCTTCACCCAGTCGCTTCACGTCGGGCAGCTGGCGCACATCGGCACGCTTACGTTCTTCAATGCCCAGCTATGGATCGAGACCACGGTTGCGGTGCCGGTGGCGCTCAGCAGCCTGACCTTCACCAACGGCAGCGGCATCACCTCGCTTCTCATCCGCCACCCCGGCCTGCCCGCCGGCGGAAAGGTGATGCTGGACCAGATCACCTTCACCAACGTGCCGTCGTTCCCCGCGGTGTATCTCGACGTGGACGACACCGCGCCCGCCGACGGCAACCCGCTGGTCGTGGATGTGACCAATACCACGCCCTCCTCGCCCAGTGGTCTGGTCCTTAGGGCGAACGGGGCGACGATCAACTGGCCGGCGGTGGCCCCAGGAAAGACCTGGACCGGTGCCGTCAGCATCGACTGGAATAACCCGGGCAATTGGAACCCGGCACAGGTGCCGACCGCGATCGATGAC
>JAWXBX010000258.1:0-19798 GCA_034440415.1 Gemmatimonadota bacterium
CGGCGTCGTGACCGAGCGGCAGTGGTTGACCGAAGCGCAGTTTCTCGACGCGGTGGCCGTCGCGCTGATCACGCCCGGGCCGGTGGTGATCACCACCGGGTTCATCGGCTATCTGGTCGCCGGCCCGCTCGGGGCGGTGGTCGCGGCGACGGCGACCTTTCTTCCCTGTTTCCTGCTTACCGTGATCCCGGCACCCTACTTCCGACGCTACGGAGACCGCCCCTGGTTACGGGCCCTGGTGGCCGGCATCACCGCGGGCGCCGTCGGTGCGATCGCCGGCGCGGTGGTTGTGCTGGGCCGGCAGTCGGTGCGTGACCTGCCGACGGCCCTGATCGCGCTGAGCTGTCTGGTGGTGTCAATGCGGTATCGAAGGGTGCCGGAGCCGCTGCTGATCATCGCGGCCGGGATCGCGGGCGTGCTCCTGCGGCGGTGAGCACTCAGCCGGCGGCTGGAATGCGGAAAGTGAACGCCGCACCCGGTGTCGCGTCCGCGAGGGTAAGGGTGCCTCCGTGTGCCTCCGCGATCGACCGGGCGATCGCGAGGCCCAGGCCGGTACCGGCGCTGCCGGGATCGCGGCGGGCGAAGCGTTCAAAAACCATGGCATGGTCCGCCGCGGGGATGCCAGGGCCGAAGTCGCGCACGGTCACCCACGCCCAGCGGTTCGATGCTCCGTCGGTGACGCCAGTCGTGATCTCGATCGGTGCTCCCGGCGCGTGCACCAGCGCGTTGTTTATCAGGACCAGCAGCGCTCGCTCGATCAGCGCCGGGTCGCCCTCCGCCGGCGCCGCCTCGAACTCGCCGTAGCTCACCTTCCGTCCCGCCATCTGGGGCAGCAAGCGCGCCCGGCTCAGCACCTGGGAAATGACGTCGTCGAGATAGAGCCGCAGCCGAGCGGGTTTGAGCGCATTCGCATCGGCCCGCGCCACGAGCAGCAGGTCTCCCACCAGATTGCCTAACTCTGCTGATTCGCCCGCCACCCGTTGCAGGGCGAGCTGGTACTGAGTCAACTCCGCCGGCCCGCGCAGTGCCACCTCCGCTTCGCTCCGCAGAATCGCGACCGGGGTCCGCAACTCGTGGGCGACGTCGGCCAGGAACTGCCGCTGCCGCTCGGCGATGGCCCGCTCCCGCTGCAGCGCATCGCTCAGCCGGTCGACCAGCCGATTGAAGGCGCTGGTGAGAGTGGTGACCTCGTCTCCCGCCTGGTGGTCGGGGAGCCGGGCAAACGTGGTTGCGCCACCGGCAACTTCCTGTCCGATCCGCTCGGCCGATCCCGCCACGGCGACGATCGGTCGCAGCACGATCCGCGCACCCCAGGCACCGAGAAAGGCTCCGAGCACGAGGGCGAGGGGGAGCACCGTTGCCAGGCTGCGCTTGAGTGCCGCCAGCTGGCGCTCGAGCGGCAGCTGGCTCATCGCGACCACGACCTCCACCCCGCCGGTGATCGGCACCCGGATGACGCGGGCCTGTCCTTCCTTGAGCTGGAGGGTCCTGATGCCGTTCATCCGGCCGGTCGCCGGTGCGTCGTTGAACCAGGGCTCCTGCGGAAACCGCTGGCTGCTGCCGAGGAAACGTCCCGCGCTGTCGTAGGCGACCAGCGTCCGGTCGCCGAACATCAGCTCGGTGACGACATGGGCGGCCGTGGCCTCGGCGGAGGTGAATTCAGGGCGGTCCGTGGACCAGAGTGCGCGGGCCCCCCGGGCCGCATCCTGCAGCCCATGGTCGAAATCGCGGCGGAAGTTGGCCGAGAGATGGAGGTAGACCGCGAGGGAGCCCAGCCCCAGCAGCAGCGCGAAGCCGGCGGTGAACACCAGTGCCAGGCGGACCCGCAGGCCGAGCGGATTCACCCGGTGCGGGCGCCGCGATCGGGATCGAGCGAGTAGCCGGCGCCGCGGAGGGTGTGGATCAGCGGGATGCGTCCCGGCATGTCGATCTTGCGGCGCAAGCGGGAGACGTACACGTCGATGATGTTGGAGAAGGGGTCGTAGTTCTCATCCCAGACCGCGGCACTGATCGCGGCGCGGCCACACACTTCGCCGCTGTGCCGCGCGAGATACTCGAGCAGAGAGTACTCGGTGGTCGTCAACTCCACCATGATTCCGTCGCGATTGACCTTGCGGGTGGACGGATCAATCACCAGGTCGGTGATGGTGAGGACCGGGGGCTTGGTGTCCGGCGGCCGGCGCTGCAGCGCGCGCAGCCGGGCCAGCAGCTCCTCGAATGCGAACGGCTTGATGAGATAGTCGTCCGCACCGCTGTCCAGGCCCGCGACGCGGTCCTCGACCGTGTCGCGGGCCGTCAGCATCAGGATCGGCACCGGGATCGAGCGCTTGCGGATCTCCGCGGCCAGCCCGAATCCCGAACCATCGGGCATGTTCACGTCCAGAATGATGGCGTCGTACCGCTCCAGCTCCAGTTTCAGCCGGGCATCTGCCAGACGCGGCGCGACATCCACGGCATGGGAGGCTTGGCGCAGGCCCCGCGCCAGGTTCTCGGCGAGTCGTTCCTCGTCCTCCACCAGCAGTACTCGCATGGTCGACCTATCCTCAGTCGTGGTCAGCATCGGGACGGCCGTCGTTCGGGGTCACAGTGGCCGCTTCCGCCCGCACTTCGTCGTGGCGGATCTCGCCACCCGCCAGAGCGGCCCAGCCGAACAGGCCGGCGCTGAGCACCAGTCCGGCGAGCGTCGCGCCGCTGAACAGGCGGTTGACGTTCCGGCCGCCCCGGCTCTGCCACAGCCCGAACCCCGCCACGGTTCCGGTGATGAGGATGGCGATCAGGCCAGCCTCCGCGCGCTCTTCATGCTCGTGCACCCGGTGTTCGTCAAACCAGGCCGAATCCTCCACCAGGTGCTCTGCCGGCTCACCGGTCAGGAAGACCGGGTAGGCCAGGGCGGCGAGGATCACGGCAGCACCGAGCCCGGCGCGGACGAGGTCCCGCTGCTGGCGGAACAGCCCCCACGCCAGCAGCAGGGCCACGAATGGCGCTCCGAGCACGGGAAGGTGGTTCAGCATGAGGTGCAGATGGGCGGCGTTCATTCGAGCGACTCCGGTGGTCAGGTGCTCGCAATGTACTGCGCCGGCATGAACGGATTGTGAACGGGTGAACGCACGGGAGGCCGACTCCCCCAAGCATGAAGGCGCCCGCACGATCGGTGCGGACGCCTGTGATCCCACGGGAAGCCGGTTCGGCTATTCCGCTGCTGGTTCGCCGCCCAGCTCGCCGACCGGATCGGCCATGTCCTCCTGCCCTTCCGTCGGAATCGAGGCGCCATCAGCTCCGAGGAGGCGGAAGGCGGTCCACTGGTTCCGCTTGGCCGCCTTGGATCGGGGCCCGTTGTACATCAGCGAGACGAGAAAGAGCCCGTCCTTGCGGCCCAGGTAGCCGACCAGCGTCGAGACGCCATTGAGCGTGCCGGTCTTGGCCCGCACGACACCCTGGGCGGGTAATCCGCCGGCCAGGCGGGCGAGGGTGCCGACCCCGTTGGCAGGCAGCAGCGAGGGGAAATTGTGCCCCGCCGGCGTATCCTGGAACCGGGCCATGTAGTAGATGAACGTCGCCGGCGTCACCCGATCCTCGTGCGACATCCCGCTGCCATCGACCAGCTTGACGCCGCCGGAGACGCCCGCCACCTGCTGCACATGCTCGGTGAGCAGCTCGGGGCCGCGCTCGCGGCCCGCGGCCCAGCGGAGCAGCAGTTCGGCGCCGAGATTGAGGCTGCGGCGATTGATGTCGTAGGCGACGGAATCGAAAGTCGCGCTCTGGATTTCGGCGAGCACGTCGGTCGGTGGATCCTCGACAGTAAGCAGCGGTGGGGTGCGGTCCCAGCTGATGCCGGCCTGTTGCAGCGCGCGGGCCCACGACGCCGCGAGCACTGCCTTCGGATTGGAGGAGACGGTGATGAGGCGGCGCACGCCGGCGCCGACGCCCACGCTGCCCGTCACCAGGTAACCCCCGTCCTTCATGCGGGTGATGCGCAGCCGGGAGCGGCGTCCGCTCGTGGTGCTGGCATGCACATCGACCAGTGCTTCCATCCCCGCCGGCGCGGTTTCTACCAGCGCCGCGCGGGCGCCGACCTTTTTCCCGGGGCGGACGTGGAGCCAGACCACGTTTTCGTGCAGCGTCAGTGCGCCGATGAGCGGGGTGTACAGGCTGCCCCAGTTGCCGGCGCGCCAGGCGTTGGGGAAGAGGGCGTCGGCGTCGGTGCCGTCCTGGCTGGTCACCTGCAGCGGGCCGCGCAGCTGCCGCACTCCCTGCCGGGCCAGTTGATCGGCGAGATCCTGCAGGCGCGGTCCGCGACCATCGGGGCTCTCGAGCGTCGGGTCGCCATTCAGTTCCAGTGCCCAGCGACCGACCCATTCACCGGTCGACTCCTCCAGCCGTCCGGCACCAACCACGCGGGTTGAACGCCGGGCATCACCGCCGAGCATGGTCCGGGCGTAGCCGGTGGTGAGCAGCTTGACCGTCGACGCCGGCACCAGCAGCTGGTCGGGATTGATGCTCCAGAGGATCTGGCCCTGCTGGTCCGCGACGGCGATCCCCCACGTTCCGGGGGAGGCGCGGCGGGCGGAGCGATACCAGCGGTCGAGCTGGGTCTTGAGCTTGGCGGGGAGAGCCTGAGCCCGGACTGTGACAGGTACCACCGCGCTGCCAATGGCAGCGAGGAGGACGAGTGTCAACAGGCGGGTGATCAGGCGCATTAATCCCGAATCCTCGGAGAAGTGCCGCACATCTCAGACGGTATCGGCCGGTCGGCCAAGGTATCGAAAGCCACCCGCGAGCGCAACCCGAAGTTGCACAATGATTTGTAATCGGTTGTCCGACCAGCAGGCATCGCGATTGTTCATTGGAGAGCAACCCGCGAGCCAGCAGGTGCCGGGTGTGACGGGGATTACGCCGGTGGGGAGGCCGGTTCCGGGGCGAGCTGGGCCCGGGGAGGCGGGCGGCTACTTCAGCAGCAGCTTGGCGATCGTCTGAAGCTGCATGTTGCTGGTGCCCTCGTAGATCGTCCCGATCTTGGCGTCGCGGTAGAACTTCTCCGCCGGGTACTCCTTGGAGTAGCCGTAGCCTCCAAACAGCTCCAGGCAGCGCGACGTGGTACGGTCAGCGACCTGCGAGCTGAACAGCTTGGCCATGGCGGCCTCGCGCTGGAAGGGCAGGCCGGCATCCTTGAGGCGGGCGGTATTGTAGACCATGAGGCGGGCCGCCTCGAGTTCCGTCGCCATCTGCCCCAGCTGGAACTGCACCCCCTGGAATTCGGCGATGGCCTTGCCGAACTGCTTGCGTTCCTTGACGTAGCTGGCGGCCGCCTCGAGTGCCCCCTGGGCCACGCCGATCATCTGTGCGCCGATCCCGATCCGCCCCTCATTCAGCGTTTCAATCGCGATCTTGTAGCCCTGACCGACCGGGCCGAGCACATTCTCTTTGGGCACCGGGCAGCTTTCGAGAATCAATTCGGTCGTGCTCGAGGCCCGGATACCGAGCTTGTTTTCCTTCTTGCCGACGCTGAAGCCGGGGAAATCCCGCTCGACAAGAAACGCGGTGATCCCCTTGTAGCCCTTGGTGAAATCGGTATTGGCGAAGATCAGGAAGATTCCTGCCTCGCCGCCATTCGTGATCCAGAACTTCCGGCCGGTGAGCTCCCAGTGGGTGCCTTTGTCTTCCGCTTTGGTCTCCAGCGCGAAGGCGTCGCTGCCGCTGGCCGGTTCCGACAGGGCGAACGCACCCAGCAGGTCGACCGTCATCCGGGGGAAGAGCCGGGCATGCTGTTCCGGCGTGCCCCAGCGAAGCAGGGCGTTATTGACCAGGGTGTTGTGGACGTCGACGTAAATCGCCGCGGAGGCATCGACCCGCGCGAGTTCTTCGATGGCCAGCGCCGCGAGCATGATGCTGCCCCCCGCCCCGCCGTACTGGTCCGGCACTTCGATCCCCATCAATCCCAGCTCGAAGAACCTGGCGATGAGTTCCGGGCGGAACTTGGCCGCCTCGTCCATCTCATGCACGAAGGGCCGGACCTCGGTTTCAGCGAATTCACGTACCGTGACGCGGAACAGCTCCTCCTCATCTGAGAGCCGGCTGAGGGGCTGGGGGACAGTGGCGATGCTGGGCATGAGAGGCTCGGGAGTTCGTCGACGGAACGGCGAATCGGGACCATGAACGAGCAGGAGTCTAGCCGTTGTGGCAGGGAGGGCCAAGCCCGGTTTGGCCCCGCGGAATCCTCTACCCGGTCGTGGTGCCGCGCCCCAGCTCTGACCGCTGCACGGCGTCCCGTTTCAGGCGAGCACCTGCAGCGCGACCGCCGCCCGCCCCATCGGTGCGGCCACCTGCACACCCCGCACCCGCGACCGTACCGCGGCGAGCATCTCGCGGCAGATGAGGATGCCCTCCTGCAGCCCATCCTCCTTGCCCCGCGCCGAGGCCAGTCGCATGCGCTCCAGGATGGCCGGTGGCACGCTCACCCCGGGGACCTCGTTGGCGAGGAACTCGGCGTTGCGGAGCGAGACCAGCGGCCAGAGGCCCGCAATGATCGGGATGCCCAGCGGCTTGGCCCGGACAAGAAAGCGGTCGAGCTGCTCCAGGTCGAACACCGGCTGGGTCATGGCGAACTCGGCGCCGGCTTCGACCTTCCAGGCCAGGCGCTTGAGTTCGCGATCGAGATCCGGCGCGGTGGGATTCACTCCGACTCCGAGGACGAAGCTGGTCTGGCCGCCGAGCGCATTGCCCCCCGGATCGAGTCCCTTGTTGAGACGGCTGACGAGGTTGGTGAGCCCGATGCTGTCGATGTCAAAGACCGCCGTCGCGTCGGGGTAGGGCCCCATCTTGGGCGGATCGCCGGTCACAATCAGGAGGTTGTGCAGCCCGCTCGCGGCCGCGCCGAGCAGGTCCGACAGCATCCCCAGCAGGTTGCGATCGCGGCAGGCATAGTGAACCACCACCTCGAGCCCGACTTCCCGCTCGATCAGGAGGCCGGAGAGCAGCGCCCCCATTCGGCTCTGGGCCCGCGGGCCATCGGGGACATTCACCGCGTCAACGCCGGCGGCCTTGAGCTCCCGCACCTGCTGGAACATCGGAGCGGGATCTACGCCGCGGGGCGGCACGATTTCCACGCTGGTGACGAATTCGCCCCGGGCCAGCTTGGCGGCGAATTTCGAGCGTTGGGCAAAGGGGACGGGTGTGAGCGGCTTCGCCTGGGCGGCGCCAGCCGTTTCGGTGATCACCGCCCGGGGCGACACGCTCTTCACAAATCCGATGATGGCCTTGATGTGGTCCGGCGTGGTCCCGCAGCACCCGCCGATGAACCGCGCCCCCGCCTCGACGATGCGCCGGGCGTACTCGGCCATGTATTCAGGGGAGGCCATGTACATCTTGCGGTCCGCGACTTCGCGCGGCAGGCCGGCGTTCGGCTGCGCCACCAGGGGAACCGTGACCACCTTGGCGAGTTGTTCGATCGCCTCGAGCACGCCGTGGGGTCCCACGGAACAGTTCACGCCGATGACGTCCGCGCCCATCGCCTGGAGCAGGGGACCGAAGGTCGCCGGCTCGGTCCCGTAGTAGGTCTTGCCGTCCGTCCCGACCGTCATCTGGGCGACGATCGGCAAGGTGGTGCGGGCGCGGATGGCCTCGATGGCCGCGCGCACCTCTTCGATGTCGCTGAAGGTCTCGACGATGAACCCGTCGACGCCCCCGGCCAGGAGGCCGTCCACCTGACGGCCGAAGGCGGCGCGGGCTTCGGTCACCGCCATCTCGCCGAAGGGCTCGATGCGGACCCCGAGCGGTCCGATCGCCCCGAGCACCGAGGCGCGCACTCCGGCGGCATCGCGGGCCAGGCTGGCTGCGGTCTGATTGATCGTCTCGGTCTCACCCGCGAGCCCGTAGTGCGCCAGCTTGACCGGATTGGCGCCGAACGTGTTGGTCTCGATCACCTCCGCGCCGGCCCGGACGTACTCCTTGTGGATGTCACGGATCAGGTCCGGCTGCTTCAGCACGAGCTCGTCGTAGCAGACGTTGACGAAGACACCACGGGAGTAGAGCAGCGTGCCCATGGCGCCATCGAATACATGGGTGCGTCCGTCGGCGATCAATTCCTGAAAGGTGGCCATGGGTCAGGCTCGTTCGGCCGGGGTGTAGCCGAGGTTGGGCGCCAGCCACCGCTCAGTTTCCTCCATGGTCATGCCTTTCCGCCGGGCGTAGTCCTCCACCTGGTCCTGACTGACCTTGCCGACGCCGAAGTATTGGGACTCCGGCCGCCAGAAGTAGTACCCGCTCACCGCGGCGGTTGGCAGCATGGCGTAGCTCTCCGTCAGTTCCATCCCGGCCTGCGTCTCGGCACTCAGCAGCGTGAATATCGTGCGCTTCTCGGTGTGGTCGGGGCAGGCGGGATAGCCCGGTGCCGGCCTGATGCCCTGGTACGCCTCCTTGACGAGCGCTGCGTTATCCAGCACTTCGTCCGGGGCGTAGCCCCACCACTCCCGGCGCACCCGCTCATGCAGCCGCTCGGCAAAGGCCTCGGCGAGCCGGTCGGCGAGCGCCTTGGCGACGATGGCGGAGTAGTCATCGTGTTGCGCCTCGAACTCGGCAACCAGCCGGTCCACCCCGTGCCCGGTCGTGACCGCGAACAGGCCGATGAAATCCGGAATTCCGCTCTCGATCGGGGCGACGAAGTCGGCCAGCGCGATGTTCGGCCGGCCCTCCGCCCTGCGGGCCTGCTGCCGCAGTGTGTGGATGACCGCCAGCGGCTTCCCGTCGGCGTCCGACAGGCGAATGTCGTCCCCGTCAGCCGTGGCCGGGAAGAACCCGATCACTCCACGCGCGTCGAACAGCTTCGCCGTCACGATCCGGTCAAGCAGGCGCCGGGCGTCGTCGAACAGGCTGCGGGCGGTCTTGCCCACGGCCGGGTCATCGAGAATCGCTGGATAGTGACCGACCAGCTCCCAGGCCTGGAAGAATGGAGTCCAGTCGATGCGCTCGACCAGCTCCGCGAGCGGGTAGTGGTCGAAGACCCGAACGCCGAGGAAGCTCGGTCGTGGCGCAGGGGTCGGGGCCGGGCGCAGCCGGTTGGCGCGCGCATCCGCGATCGACACCCGCCGGTCCGCCGACTCGCTCTCCCGTCGCTCCTCGCGCAGCTGGGCATACTCCCCCGCGACCTGGGCCACGAACGCATCGCGCAGCGTATCGCTGAGCAGGTTGCTGGTGACACCGACGGCGCGTGAGGCATCGAGCACGTGCACCACCGGCCCCTTGTACTTCGGCGCGATCTTCACCGCGGTGTGCATCCGGGAGGTCGTGGCCCCGCCGATCAGCAAGGGGAGGGTGAATCCTTCCCGTTCCATCTCGCTCGCCACGACGCTCATCTCTTCGAGTGACGGCGTGATCAGGCCGGACAGGCCGATCACGTCGGCGTGATGGGTTCGGGCCGCCTCCAGGATCTTCGCCGACGAGACCATCACGCCGAGGTCGACGACATCGTAGTTGTTGCACTGCAAGACGACGCCGACGATGTTCTTGCCGATATCGTGCACGTCGCCCTTCACCGTGGCGAGCACGACTTTCCCCTTCGACCGCCTGACCGCGCTCGCGGTCTTCTCCGCCTCGATGAACGGGATCAGATGGGCGACGGACTTTTTCATCACCCGCGCGCTCTTCACCACCTGGGGCAGGAACATCCGGCCGGAGCCGAACCGGTCGCCGACGATGTTCATGCCATTCATCAGGGGCCCCTCGATCACTTCGATCGGCCGGGCAAAGAGCAGGCGCGCCTCTTCGGTGTCCTCGACGATGAAGCTGTCCATGCCCTCGACCAGGGCGTGTGCCAGCCGCTCGACCACGGGCAGGGTCCGCCACGCGAGGTCGGGTTCCCCGCTGACCGGGTTGCGACCCTGGTTGCGAAAGGTCTCCGCCACCTGCAGCAGACGCTCCGTCGCGTCAGCCCGCCGGTTGAGCACGGCATCCTCCACCCGCTCGCGCATGTCGGCGGGGATGTCGTCGTAGAGCGCCAGCTGCCCGGCGTTCACGATGCCCATGTCCATGCCCGCTTGCACCGCGTGATACAGGAAGACGGCGTGGATCGCGTCCCGGATCGGGTCGTTGCCCCGGAAGGAAAACGAGACGTTGCTGACGCCGCCGCTCACCAGCACATGCGGCAGGCGACGCTTGATCTCGCGCACCGCGTCGAAATAGGCGACGGCGTAGCCGCTGTGTTCTTCGATCCCGGTGGCGATGGCGAAGATGTTGGGATCGATGATGATGTCTTCCGGCGGGAAGCCCACCCGCTCGGTCAGCAGGTGGAACGCCCGCTCGCCGATCGACACCTTGCGCTCCACGGTATCGGCCTGACCCTGTTCGTCGAAGGCCATCACGATCACCGCGGCCCCGTAGCGCCGGACCAGCGTCGCCTGGCGCAGGAACTCCGCCTCGCCCTCCTTCAGGCTGATCGAGTTGACGACGCCCTTGCCCTGCAGGTTCTTGAGCCCGGCCTCGAGCACGCTCCACTTGGAGCTGTCGATCATCACCGGGACGCGCGAGATGTCCGGTTCGCTCGCGATCAGCCTCAGGAAGGTCGCCATCGCCCGCTCGGCATCGAGCATGCCCTCGTCCATGTTGATGTCGAGGATCTGGGCGCCGCTGTCCACCTGCTGCCGCGCCACCTCGAGGGCGGCTTCGTACTTCCCGTCCAGGATCAGCTTCGCGAAGCGGCGCGACCCCGTCACGTTGGTGCGCTCGCCCACGTTGACGAAGTTGGTCTCCGGTCCGATGGTGAGCGGCTCGAGTCCGGCGAGCCGGCAGCGCGGCGCCGGGTGGGCATGCTGCCGCGGTGGAATGCCGTCGACCGCTCGGGCGATGGCCCGGATATGGTCCGGCGTCGTGCCGCAGCAGCCGCCGACGACGTTGACCAGCCCGCTGGTGGCGAACTCCCGGATCAGCCCGGCCATGAACTCCGGCGATTCGTCGTATCCGCCGAAGGCATTGGGCAGGCCGGCATTCGGATGCGCGCTCACGCCCGCCGGCGCGATGCGCGACAGGTCCTGCACATACTGCCGCAGCTGTCGGGCACCCAGCGCGCAGTTGAGTCCGATCGTCAGCGGCCGCGCGTGTGACACCGAGTTCCAGAACGCCTCGGTGGTCTGGCCGGAGAGGGTGCGGCCGCTTGCATCGGTGATCGTGCCGGAGATCATGATCGGCACGCGCGTCCCGCTCGTCGCGAACTCGGCCTCGATGGCGAACAGCGCGGCTTTCGCATTGAGCGTGTCGAAGATCGTCTCGACCATGAGCAGATCCGCGCCACCGGCCAGCAGGCCCTGCACCGCCTCGGTGTAGGCCCTCACCAGGTCGTCGAACGAGACGTTGCGCTTGCCCGGGTCGTTCACGTCCGGCGACAGCGAGGCGGTGCGATTGGTCGGACCCAGGATGCCGGCCACATAGCGCGGGCGGGAGGGATCGGCCGCTTCGAACCGGTCCGCGGCCGCACGTCCGAGTCTGGCTCCCGCCTCGTTGAGCTCGCGGACCAGCGACTCCATCCCGTAGTCGGCTTGCGACACCGCCGTCGAGTTGAAGGTGTTGGTCTCCAGAATGTCCGCGCCCGCCTCGAGGTAGGCGGTGTGAATGCCCGCGATGATCTCCGGCTGGGTCAGGGTGAGCAGATCATTGTTGCCCTTGAGGTCCTGACCCCAGTCGTGAAACCGTTCACCGCGGTACCCCGCCTCCGTCAATTCGTGGCGCTGGATCATCGTCCCCATGGCGCCATCAAGCACCAGGATGCGCTCCGCCAGCAGGTGGGGGAGACGTGCCAGGCGTGTGGCCCGGGTCAGCGGCGGTGACGGTGCAGCCATCGAGTTCCTCGCAAGTCCTGGTGCGGGCGGCCCCTCCCCGTCCCAGACAACAATACCCCGGGTGCCTGACGGCACCCGGGGGAGGGCGGCCGTTTTAGCAGTTGTTTAACGTGGCTGCAATAGGCGCAACTCACCACGGGGATCAGTCCCGGCAGGAATCATACCGACGTCGTCACCCGCCGCCAAGTCGGAGGGCGCTCTCTGCCTGGGCCGTGGTGATGCCAGTGACCTGCACCAGTTTCCGGCGGCCGGAATGCCCGGAGAGCAGCTTGATGCTGGCGCGCGGGACGTCCAGCACCTCGGCGAGGTAGCGCACCAGTGCCGCGTTGGCGGCTCCCTCAACCGGCGGCGCCACCAGCCGGACCTTGAGTGCGTCGCCATGCCGGCCAGCGAGTTCGGTGCGGGAGGCGCGTGGCTGCACCTGGATCAGCAGCCGGACACCGGTGGAGGTCGACGTGATGGGGGGCAGTGTGAGACGCGAGCTCAGCGGAGGAGCAGGCTCTGCAGGAACCCCTGCGCCAGCCAGAGCATCAGGAAGGCGACCATGGGGGTCACATCGATCATGCCGAACGGGGGAATCACCTTGCGCAGTGGCTCGATCAGCCAGTTCGTCAGGCCGAATACCAGCCGCATCGGCCAGGAATAGGGTGACACCGCAAACCAGGAGCTGATGACCCGGACCAGCAGCGCCAGCTTGAGCGTGGCGAAGATCGCGTTGACCAGGAAGATCAGGATGCCTTCGGGCCCAGCCGCAGCGCTCGCCGACATGGAATAGATCAGGCCCACCAGCCACTGGGCCAGTGCGATGATCGCGAGTCCGCCGAGGACCGAGACCCAGAAGAAGGCATAGGGGGCCTGCGTGGGGTTGCCGCCCCGCTTGAGCAGCGCCCGTTCGAATCCGCGTACGAAGGGCTGGCCCAGCTGTCGGACCAGCCGCGGGAACGCCCCGAAGGGCTTCAGGTGGCCGTGAGTCACGGCCCAGTGTGTAAGGGCCACAACCGCGGCGAAGGCAAAGACAACGAAGACGAGCAGCCGCAGGCCGCTGACCAGCGTGAACATCGGCATCTATTCCGGGGGTGGGGGCGGGGGGGTGATCGTGAAGCTCCGGACTCCGCCGACCGTCATCAGGCACGGTATGTCGAAGGTTCCGGCGTTCAGCAGCATGTCCTCGAGGAGGAGGCTGGTCGCTTCGCAAGATGCGATCTGGCGGCCTCCCGGGCGGCGGAAGCGGATCGAGACCAGCGGGTCGGAGCCGCGGCGGTCGAGGTGGCGGATGACGGTCGGTGTCAAACTGTCGATGCCGGCCTGGCGGAATGAGGTGGGGAGGCGGCCCTGGTGGGAACTCTTGTACGCCATCACCCGGTCGAGAATGTCGGCCAGCTCGCGACCCAGCAGCTCGGCTTCCGCCTGCACCGGATCGACCGGCGCGTCCGGGTCGGGGCGAGCCCGTGCATGATTGTCCCGGCCGCAGCCGAGGGCCAGCAGGGTCCCGAGCAGGAGGACGGACCACCGGTCCGCCCTCCGCCTACTCCATGGCAAACTCACGATTGAAGACCACCTCGAAACTGAAGGTCTTCGCCTTGCTCTTGGATTCAATGTGTTCGGCGATTCGCAGGAGCCGGGTCGGGACTTCGACGATCTTCTCCTGGGCCTTGCGACCCAGGTCATTGAGCCCGGTGAGGGTCTCGATCTTCCAGTACCGGATCTGTTCCTGCACGATCTTCAGGTAGTCTCGCGGACCGTAGATGCCCGAGCGCCGGATCACGTCCGCCATTTCGCGGAAGCCCGGCATCGAATGTCCCGGCATCTCGATGCTCGGCATGATGCGCGCGGCCGAGACGAGCGCTTCGTTGGGGTCGCGGGCCAGGATCGCTTCGAAGATGCTGCGGTAGAAATTGAAGTGCCGGGCCTCTTCGGTGGCGATATTCACCAGCACCTCGCCCAGCAGGGGCTCGTACTCCCCGGCGACACGGCCGGTTTCCGCGTGGGACTGCTGCGTCGCCCGCTCCTGCAGTGTGGTGTAGGCGAATACCTGGTAGGGGTCCTTGTCCCAGCTGGGATGGAACCCGCTCTTGAGATAGCTGAACTGCATCTCTTCCATCCGGCGCAGATCGACCACCCGGGTGTCGTGCATGTAGTCGTGCAGCACGGCACCATGCCGATCCTCCTCCGCGGTCCAGAGATTGTTCCACAGGCGCCAGAAACTGTCGTCGCCCAGATACACCGCGAGCAGCCGGTGGAAGTGGGGCAGGCCTTCCTCTGTGAGGGTATTCAGGGCCAGCGCGGCGCGGGCAGCGTCCGGAATGCCGGCGGCCCGCTTGCGAAGCGTGGCCGTGTGCTGGTCCGGATCCTCGCCAGCTTTGGGGCCAAGCAGGTCGCTGGGGAACCAGAGCGGACGCTTCTTCTCGTGCGCATCCATGAGTTCATGGACCGTCGACTCGAGATCCTGCAGCACATCGACTTTGGTGAAGAATTTCCGTGCGGTATCAGTCAGAGCCATCGCCACCGGAGTCCTTGGCATCAAGGGGCGCCCAGGCCACTCCCCGGGTCGCGGCGCCATGTATGTGAAGAGGGGAGAATCACCGCGAAGAATACCAGCGGGTCCGAAGCGCCGCTAGACCAGCGGAGTCAGCGGTTTCTCCATCAGATACCAGGTCTGTGCTCCGATATATCCGTCGCGGCGGATCAGGCGGTGCCAGCCATGCGCGAGCAGCTCGGGCTCACCGGCCAGATCGTCGGCCCACAGCTCGGCGAGATGGGCGCCGGCCTCGCGGGCGTGCGCTTCGAATGCCTGCAGGAGACGGTGACCATGTCCAACGTGGCGATCTTCCTCGCGTACAGCGAGGTCGATGAGTGTCGCGACACCGCCGCGCAGGGAATACCGCAGCCCGCCGATCCAGTCGCCGATCTCGTTGCTCAGGATGAGGTAGTGCTCATCGACGTGCACCGGCTCCCCGGTCGCCTCCTCCTCCCGCAGGGTGAGGTCGGCAAACCAGTCGGCAAAGTCCTCGCCGTTGTCCATCTCGCGGATGATCAGTTCGCTCATGATGCCTAGTGTATCGGAATGCGGGCTGAAAGGTTCCAATCCCGGTAAGAATCCCAAGCAACCTTGGTGCCAGTCTGGCACGGCCCTCCCATCTCCCTACTCCAATTCTAAGGCATTGCAGCAGAACTACTTGGCGGAGGATTAACTTCGGCTGTCGCCGGGATCCCCCGCCTGGAGGAGCCAGTGTCGCAACGAACGTGGACGGTGGGCCGGAGCGGCTACAGGTCCACCGCGATCGCCAGCAGCAGTCCGGAGATGCCCAGCAGGACGAGCAGCCCCAGCCGCCAGCTCGCAAAGCGGAGCCATTCGTCGTAACGGACACCGGTGGCGGCGAGCATCGCCATCAGGGCGCCGTTCGTCGGGGTGAGCAGTTCGCAGAGGCCGGCGCCATACTGGTAGGCCAGCACGGTGACCTGCCGTGAGAGACCGAGCAGGTCGGAGAGCGGCACCAGGACCGGCATCGTGAGGACCGCCTGGCCGCTCGTGCTCGGCACCGGCAGGTGCACCAGCGCCTGCATCCCCATCATCCCGATCGCGGAGAGGGCGAGCGGAAGCTGTGCCAGCGGGGCGAAGATGCTCTGGACGATCGTGTCCACGACATGCCCGTCACCCAGGACGACATAGATCCCGCGGGCAAATCCGATCAGCAGTGCGGCAAACGCGAGATCGCGGAATCCGCCGATGAATCCCTCGGCGGTCCCGCTGATCCCCAGTCCGCCAAGCAGTCCTGCCGCAGCGCCCATCAGGAAGAAGAGGGCGCTGAACTGCTCGAAGTCCCAGCCCCACTCCTGCGCGCCGTAGATGAAGAGCCCGAAGGTCACCCCGACGGTGAGCAGGATGGCGAGGTCGCTCGGCGAGATCGATGGCGCTCCGGGCGGCGCGAGCCGATCCGCAGTTGCGGACTCCGTCGGCGATGCAGGCGCCACGCGCGTCCGGGCCGCGTACCGCATCGTCGCCCAGATCCACAGCACCATGGCCGGGATGAGCAGCGCCATCCGAAAACCGAATCCCGACTGGACCGGCAGCTCCGCCACCTTCTGGGCGATGACCACCTGAAAGGGGTTGACCGGACTGAACGCCGCACCAACTGAGGCGGCTCCGATGCTGATCGCGCAGGCAACCAACGGGGTGTAGCCGAGGCGCCGAGTGAGCAGAAGTAATACCGGCACGAAGGCGATCAGCTCTTCGGACATCTGGATGAGGATCCCGCCTAGCCCGAAGGCGATGGATGCGAGTGGAATGACCAGCGCGGTCTGCTGCCCCAGTCGTTCGACCAGGCGGTGAATGAGGCGGGTCGAGGCCCCGGTCCGTTCGATGACGCCAAACGCTCCGCCGACCAGGAAGACGTAGAAGATCACCGCGCTCGCGTCGGCCATCCCGCGCGGAATGGCGACCACCGCCTCGAACGGACCCACGGGAGAGGGATCGACCCTGTGGTAGGTACCGGCGACCACGACCGAACGGCCCGTCACCGGGTCGTCGCGGCGCTCGAACTGGCCGGCGGGCAGTACGACGGTCAGCAGCGCCGCGAGCGCGATGCAGCCGATCAGGAGGACCAGCGGGTGGGGAAAGCGCATGAGTGGCCGGCGGAGTGTGGGCGCTGGAGGGGCGGAAGGCGATCTCCGCCCCTATTCCCCTACTTCGTCTTGCACTGCGAGGAGAGCGGTGGGGTGCGGTCGCAGGCGATCGACTCGTTCATCCCGCTGGTGATGGGTCCGCAGGCGGTGTTTTGAGCGGCTCGCTTGGCTTCGGTCTCGGATTCATGGGAGGCAGTGGCGCAGTTCTTATGGCCGTTGAACTCGACGCAGACGTTGCATTCCGCCTTCTGCGCCGAGACGGTGTTGTACAGGAGCAGGGCGCCGAAGCCGAGGACGAGCAGGAGGGTGATGATGGTGGAGCGCTTCATGGGTGGCTCGATTCGGCCCAAGGGAGGATGACGAATACTAGCGGGGTGTTGGCGGCTGATTCCAGTCGATGTCACTCCGAACTCCGGTCCACGCATCGATCGCTCCATGCAGCACCCGGGTCCGATCCGAGGAGTTCCCCAGCACGATCGTGAACGGTTCGTCGGTGCGCACGCGGATGGGGGAAAACCACGCGGTGACGCCATTGATCGCGATTGCGCAGCGTCCATCGGGCAGAATCTGGATCGCGAGACGGAACCACTCGCCGTTGAAGAGGGTTGTGTCGACTTCGAAGGAGTCCCCGAATGTTCCGGCGGAGACGGAGAATGACCGGCGGAATTCGAAGGTCTCTCCCGCGGGCATGTTGACGGCGCAGCTGCCGGTTCGCTCGGCATCGTTCCACAGCGGGGCGGGCCCGTTCCCATGATCCCACCTCGCGAGCTCCGCGTAACGGACCCCCCCGAACAGGCCCACGGACGCCTGTTGCCACTGGGCCTGATTGCGTGGCAGCGAGATCCGCGCCTCCACACCGAATCCCTGTCCGGCCCAGCTCTGCCTGGAATAGGCCCCGCTGCCGTACGATCCGTCGCCATGATTCCAGAACGCAGGGGTGCCATCCGGCGCCTCGACGACCAGCGGCAATGGCCGCCCGTACAGTTGCCAACGGTCGGCGAAGCTCGAGTCCCAGCGCTCCTTCATGACGGTTGTTGATTGCGGCGCGGTGACCTCGATGTGGAATGTGTCGGTGATCCACCCGCCGGCGCTGGCTTCGATCCGCACCTGCCCGGGCCGCCGCGGACGGATTACCCCGTCCGAGTCCACTCCGGCGATCGCGGAGTCCAGTGTGCGATATCGAATCGTTGCCGTGGGCAGCGCGGTTCTCCTGCCGGACGCGCCGATGCCGATGGGTGTGAGGTGGAAGCTGGCGTCCACGGGTGTGACCGCGGCGGAGTCCGGGAGCGTCAGGTGCGCGAGTGACTCCTCTGCCCCGCTCCCCCGCCTCCAGTTCACCGTGACCGTGCTCAACCCCGGCGGAATGGCGAGCACCCGGAAGGGCCCGGATGAACGGAGCAGGAGCACGCCTTTCACCACCGCACCCGTGGAGCGATCCACCTGGCTCGCGATCGCGAAGCGACCCCCCGGACTCACCTGGCTCCCCAACGCATCGTCGGAGACCGGCGTCGGGGGCCCGTTGTCGAAGCCCGCAATCGCGACCGACTGCCCGGTGCTTCGCTTGAGGTTCACCACGAACTGGCTGGGGCTGACCCAGCCCAGTGCACCATTCCACCCCTCACCGTCCCTGGCAACGCGGCAGGTCGGTGTCGACAGGCGATCGGTCCGGATCCAGCAGAACCGGATCGGTTCATCCAGCGCCTGTCGGGTGAACAGGATCCGGCTTCCGTCAGGAGACCACCAAGGGTCTCCGTCGAGCCACGGGCCCTCGGTCAATGGGATGGGTGCGCTGTCGCCGATCCGCAGCCGGGCAAGATCGTAGGTGTAGTAGCCGCCGCTGCGCCACCGTGCGGTGGTGAACACAATGCTGCGGCCATCGGGTGACCAGGAGACGGCGCCATCGTCGCCGTCCGCTTCGGAGAGCAGGCGCAGGCCCGTTTCGGGGTCATACAAGTACAGATCGGAGGTCCGCACCGAATCCCCGGTATGGATCGTGACCACCGCACGGTCGCCGGCGGGATTCCACCGTACATCGCGTATTCTCTTCGGGTTGTCCAGCAGCCCTGGAAGGGAGATCCGGTGGATGGCGACCGGTCGGTCCGACGCGAACTCGGATTCCCGCACGGTGGCCTGGTACGAGTACACCGCGCCGGTCGTGTCCCGCAGCAGGAGCACCAGTTCGGCGTCAGGCACACCGCGGTTCACGAGGGCAGCGGTACCGATGAAGGCGATCGCGGCGAGCAGGAGCGTCGCGGCGATGTTCCGCGCGCTGCTCCAGCGCACCCGGGTCCACAGCGGGAGGCCCCGCGCCAGCGCGTGCACCTGCGGCGGTGGTGTGCCTTCTCCGAGGAATTCGTACGCCACCTCACCGACCCGCCGCCCGTCTCCCTGCCGTCGGACCTGACCCAGGTAGCGGGCGAACAGGCCGATGACCACCGCTCTCTGGCCGGCCGCGGCGAGATGATGGGCGGCCGCGATCAAGTTGGGCCCTGATTCTCCCTCGCCCTGCGCCATCATCCGCCCGAGTCCGGCGTGGGCCTGGAGTCGGGCACTCGCCGACGCCAGGTCGATGGTAAGAGCGCCAATCTCATCATGGGCCGGCAACCAGCGCTCGCCCGAGCGCCGCAGGAACCCCCTCTGCTCGAGGCCGGGCAGGACCTCCTCGATCGCCCGGATGTCCCGCTGGCCGGCAGCGGCCAGATCAGTGGCAGTCAGAGCGGCCCCCGCGACCGCAAGGATCAGGAGCGACCATCGGTCTTCCTCGGCGAGTGCCGCGATCCTCGCGCGCAACGCACTGCCGCCTCTCAGCTGGTGGGCGAGTTCGGCTGGGGCGGGACATGCCCAGTGGCCGCCGTTGAGTCGCAGGTGGCCCTTGTCGAGTGCCAGTTGCAGCGTCTCGAGCACCAGCAGGGGAACGCCATCCGCCGAGTGCTGGACCGCGCCGGCGAGACTTGATGCCCACGGTTCATCCGGCAGGGCCCCGAGACTGGTGATCAGCCTGGCGACATCGGGCTCATCGAGGGGCCGGAGCTCCAGCTTGGTAGGGGCCTGGGCCTCGAACCCCGTCCCGGGACGCGCGGCGGTCACACAGAGCAGCGGGGTGTGTTCGAGGCGTTCAAGGGCGGCCGCCAGCACCTGGCGCGAGGCGCCATCGAGCCAGTGCATGTCGTCGAGCAGCAGCGCGAAGGGGACCTCGTCGGCGGCGACAGTCAGCAATTCGGTGAGCGCGGCCGTCCGGCGACGGAGCGCCTCTTCGCCGCTGGCAGGATCGAGGGCGGTGGTGAAGCGTCCCGAGAGCGTCGGATGCAGGGCGACGAGTGAGCCCGCGGTTGCAGGTGAGATCGCCGCCGTTC
>JAWXBX010000259.1:0-3735 GCA_034440415.1 Gemmatimonadota bacterium
ATCCCGGCGAACACCTGCCGGAGCAGGGTCCGTTCCGATGCGGTCTGCTCCGCGCCGCTCATCCGCTTCTGCATGATCGCCTTGATCTGCGCCTCGGTCACGCCTTCGGGCAGGGTGATCGACTGGCCCCCCAGCGTCATCGTGTTGCCGGCTGGTGCGGTCGCCACCGTCTCGACCTTTGTGCTGTCCCGCCCCGGCGTCCGTTCCGCCAGCTGCGCCGTCACCTCTTCCATCGTCAGGCCGAGGACTTCGGCGGCGCTCGCGACATCGCGGGTGGTACGGAGGGCCGAGTTCGGCAGGGCCAGCACGCTGTCCCGCCGTCCGACGTGGATTTCAACGTCGGCATTCATGCCGGGCCGGAGCTGCCCGTTCCGGTTGGCGATCCGCACCAGCACCGGAAACATCGTCACGTTCTGTGAGGTGGTCGCCAGCGGCTCGATCTTGAGCACCTGCCCCTCGAAGGGGGTGTTGGGATAGGCGTCCACCGTGACGCTGGTGCGCAGGCCCGGCTGGATCTTCCCGATGTCGGTCTCATCCACCAGCGTGCTGACCTGCACCAGGTTCAGGTCGGCCATCTTGAGCAGGACGGTTCCGCCGCCGACCGTGCTGGTCGGCGAGGAGATGACCTGACCGCGCTCGATGTCCAGCTGGATGATCGTTCCCGAGCTGGGCGCCCGCACCTCGGTCTGGTCCAGGGTGATCTGCGCATTCTGCAGGTTCACCCGTGCGCTCACCACTCCGGCCTTGGCCGTGGCGAAGTCGAGGATCGCCTGGTCGTATTCGGTCTGGGTGATCGACTGCGACTTGTAGAGCGCATCCGAGCGCTCCTTTTGACTCGTCGCGTTGAGCAGCCGTGCCTGCGCCACTTCGAGACTCGACTGCGCCTGGTCGACGTTGTTCTTCGGGATGCGGGGGTCGATGCTCACCATGAGCTCGCCCGCCCGCACGACCTGGCCGGTCTGCACCAGCACCTGGAGCACCTCGCCGGAGGCCTGCGACTTCACCTCGACTGTGGTGTCCGGCTGGATCGTGCCGCTCGCGCGGGCGGAGACCACAATATCCCGACGCTCGACGGCGAGCGCCTGATAGACGGCGAGGGGTGGCGCCTCCTCTTTGCCACAAGCGGCGAGGAGGACGAGGCCGAGTACGGTGGTGAATGTGCTGCTGCTCATGATGCCTGTTTCGCTTCCGTGGCAAAGTCCCGGGCGATCTTGCCGTCGATCAGGTGGACCTGACGGGCGGCGTGCGAGGCGATGTCGGGTTCGTGAGTGACGAGGATGATGGTCTGATTCTGTGCGTGCAGCTCTTCGAGCAGCCGCATGATGTCCTGGCTGGTGGTGGAATCGAGGTTGCCGGTGGGCTCGTCCGCCAGCAGGATGCTGGGCCGGTTCACCAGCGCCCGGGCGATCGCCACCCGCTGGCGCTGGCCGCCGGAGAGTTCGTTCGGCCGGTGGCTCATCCGGTCCTCCAGCCCGACCCGCCTGAGCGCCTCCGCCGCGCGCTCCCGTCGCTCTCTCGACCCGACACCGGCATAGACCAGCGGCAGCTCCACATTGTGCAGCGCATCGGCGCGGGGCAGCAGGTTGAAGGTCTGGAACACGAACCCGATCTCCTTGTTCCGGATCCGGGCCAGCTCATCATCGCCCAGATCCGAGACCCGGTGCCCGTTGAGCCAGTACTCACCATCGCTCGGCGTATCGAGGCAGCCGATCATGTTCATCAGCGTGGACTTGCCCGAGCCGGAGGGGCCCATGATGGCGACGAACTCGTTGCGGCGGATCACGACGTCGACCCCGCGCAACGCGCGCACGATCTCTCCCCCCATGTCGTACTGACGGGTCAGATTGCGGGTGACGATGACGGCATCCGCCGGAACGTCGCCCGGCAGCATCGCCATCCGCTCGGCGGTGGAGGTCAGGGCAGTGCTCATAGGGGTCGTCCGATCAGGGCCGCGATCTGGGCCCGCGCGTTGAGGTAGTCGAACCGTGCATTGACCACATCCACTTCCGCCTGCGCCAGCGCCTCCTGCGAGTTGAGCACGTCGAGGATCGTCGCCGCGCCCACCCGGTACCGCTCATTCACCACCCGCAGGTCCTCGGCCGCCGCCGCCACGCTGGTCCCGGTGATCCGGATCCGCAGCCGGGCGGCATCCAGCAGGGCGAATTGGGTGGTGAGCGAGGCCTGCACCTGCCGCCGCGTGTCCGCCGCGCTGGCTTCGGCAGCGTCGAGACTGGAAAGCCGGTTGACGATCGTCTCTTCCCGCTGGAACCGATTGAACAGCTGCCATGATAATCCCAGCGACAACTGCCGCTGGGCGAGCAGCTCATAGTCCCGGTTGTTGTTGCCGTTCCAGCTGGTCGAGCCGGTCAACGCCAGGCTGGGCCAGTAGGGGCTGCGCGCCGCCGCCACGGCCGCCCGCGCCGCCGCGGCATTCGCCTCCCCGGTGCGCACCTGCGGCGAACGCTCCAGCGCCTCCTGCAAGACAGCGACGGTATCCAGAGGCACTGGCGGTGCGTAGAAGGCCGAGTCGTCCTGCGCGGCGACCCGGCCATCACGCCCGAGCGTCCGCCCCAGCGCCGCCTGCCGTCCCGCAACGTCGCTCTCGGCGGAGACCTGCGCCAGCTGTGCGTTGCCCAGGTTCACCAGCGAGCGCAGCGAATCGGAGCGCGTCGCCGAGCCCACCTGCAGCTTCGCGACCGAGAGCTTGAGCTGTTCTTCGGCGCGGCGCACCCCGGCTTCGCGCACCCGGACAAGCTGCTGCGCGGCGAGCGCGGCGAAGAACTGCTGCGTCGCGGTCAGCCCCGCCTGATACTCGGCGTTGGTGAGCGATGCCTCGGCGGCGGTTTGGGTGGCCCGCGCCTCCCGCCGATTCGCGCCGCGCCGGAATCCGGTGAACAGGTCAACGCTACTGCTCAGTCCGAAATTGACGCTGGTATTGGTGGAGTTGCTCTGCGCCCCCCCGCTGGTGAATTGTGTCCCCTCGGAAAAGCTGGTGCTGCCGGACGACGAGGCGCTCAGGTTCGGCAGAAAGGCGCCGGTCGCCGAGCGGATTTGCGCCCTGGCGTTGCGCAGGTTGCCCTGAGCCTGCACGACGCCCGGGACCGCGCCCTGGGCCAGCCGAACGGCCTCCTCCAGCGAGACCTGCGGCTGCTGCGCCGCGAGCGCTCCCGCCATGAGCAGGGAACCGAGACTTGCACCTGCACTACGCATCCAGCGTGCACTGCTAGTGCCCATCCCGGTTCTCCTCATCCTGAAACTGTGGTTGATCGGCCTGCCGCTCCGCGTCGAGGCGGGCGGTCATCTTTGCGTAGGCGGGCATCTGTTCCGGTGTGAGGTGGGTACGCACCTCGGCCCGGATGGTTTCCTTGAGGCTGTCAATGCGGGGTTCGATCGCCGCAAAGATCTGCTGCATTCCGTCGTGATGCCGGCGGAGGATGGCGCGTACGCTATCACGCTGGGCCGGAGACAGGTGGACCTCGTGGTCCATCATCTCCACGTATTCCTCGCTACGCGGCATGGTGTGCCGTCCGTGCCCATGAGGTCCGAAGGCACCCCGAGCCGTGAGGAGGCTTCCCGCCGCCGCGCCGAGCAGCGCGACCAGGGTCAGCAGTCCGGCGGCCTTCCAGCTACGTGGTGTCATGATCGTCCATGTTCCAGTTAGCGTCCGCTGGCCAGCACCGCGGCGAGCAGGCCATCTCCCGCGACAGTCTGTCCAGTCTCCAGGCCGTCGACGGC
>JAWXBX010000260.1:0-8952 GCA_034440415.1 Gemmatimonadota bacterium
GCGGTGAGCGTCGCGAGTTCCCGTGGCGAGAAGACCATCCCGGCGGCCGCGGCGGTCGAGACCACGGCGCTCAGGTCGCCGTGCGCCGCCACGTAGGCAGCCTTCAGCTCGGGTTCCGTGAATTCGTCGGTGCACTCGCCATCGACCACCGAGCAGGGCACATCGTCCGACGGTACGTCATAGACCGGGTCGGCAGCGAGGACGCGCTTCTCCATCTCGGAGAGCTTGTTGCGCCAGGGGGCATAGCCATCACCGGGGACATCGATGGCGTGGTTGAGGAGTACTGCGCTCGCCACTTTCGACAGCGAATAGGCCGCTGGGTCCGCCGGCACACCGACGTCGCTGATGTCGAAGAACCGGCAACCGAAATTCTCAGCCGAGACGAGACGCCCGTCGGGCATGATCTCGTTCATGTGGTTCTTGAGGTGGTCACAGCGCTGGTGGATGTACTCGTTCTCGGCGCCGCAGTAGCGGCACTTTTCGTGGGTGATTCTCGTCCCCATGCTGAGGGTCAAGTACCCACGACGGTCGAGCTTCGCGCAGATATCCGCGCCATCCCGCAGCCCCAGCTCCGGGATCGCCTTCTTGGCGATGCGCACCACGAGTTCGACCCGCCGCATGAGGTCGTTCCATGCGGCACAGGGCACATCACCATAGGCGGGATCGTTGTTGCCGTTGGCATGGTTGCGGAAGAACTTGGCCTGCTCGAAGGTCTTGTACCGGGGCAGCGCCACACCGGCCATGTCGCCGGGGTTCTTCTCCGCTTCCGTTGGCGTCTGCTGACCGGTGAGCTGGTCGGTGGTGAAGATGTCACCGTTGAGGTTGGATCCGTAGTAGTCCCCGTCGGTCATCGCGATGACATGGACGTAGGTGAACCGCGGATCGGCGATCGCCTTGAGGCGATCGACGTAGGCCTGGATCTCCGGCGGAACGTAGGTCGACGGGGTGAAATCCGCTATCTTGGTCTGGCTGTCGAAGACGCGTTCGATCTGCCACGACGTCGAGACGTATTTCTCGATGGCCATGGATCAGACCTGGTCGACGGAGCCGACCACGGTGCTCGGGTTCGGGTTGGTCAACAGCGTGGCCTTCGCTGCCTGCAGACGCGAGGTGATGGTGGCCGCCCAGCCGGTGACCTTGAGCAGCGCTTCGCTGTCGAGCCTTGAGTCGAGCGAGAACTCGTGCGGCGACTGCGCGCGCATCGAGCGCAGGTCCGGGTTGCCACCGATGGTGAACTGGCCGGCGGACACTGAGGCGGTGTTCACCAACGAGAGATCGCTGATCAGGTTGAGGTCCGAGGCACCGCGGCCACTGTTGAAGAACAGGCCGACACGAACCGCCTGCTTGACCAGCGACACAGCGCCGAGCACGGCCCAGACCGTGCCATTGTCGTAGCTGTAGCGCGCGGTGAGCACGTTACCGATCCGGGTGAGGCGGAAGAAGATGCCGTTGCCCGCGGTGCGCGCGACCTGGGCTGCTTCGCTCAGTGCCGCACCCTTCACGGTGCGCTGGCGCAGCGAGAGCTTCAGCACTGACTGGTGACCACCCCACCCGAACAGGACAGCCGGGTCATCGACCTCGTTGTCCTCCATGACGGCCAGGCCGCGGAGGAAGCCATCCGCTGCCGCCGGGTCGGTGACGTACTCGGCGTGGATGAGCTTGACCTTGATCTCGAAGTCGCCGATCACCTCGGCGTTGCCTTTGAAGAAGCCGGGGTTCGAGGTCAGCGCGGTGGGGAAGGTCCCCGACGCGGTCAGCTCGTAGGCATTGCTGCCGAAGCCTGGGGCTGCCGTTGCCACACCGGCGACCGGCACGGTGCCCAGGTTCTCTTCGGTGGCCACGGTCAGCTGGCCGGGCGCGATCGCACCCGACGGCGTGTAGGCGATCACGCCGGCCACGTCGACCTTGGGCTCACCGTAGGCCCGCGCGTACGCGGTCTCCACGGCGTCCAGCTCCACATCGAGCTGCATGGAGTAGACGCCGTTCACGAGCGTGGGGATCTTCTTGACGATCATGACAGCATCTTCTCCGGGTTCAGGGGCGGAACAAGCTGGCCATCGTGCGCTCGGCGTCGGCGAACGCCGCAGCCCGCTTCACGAGGATCGGGTCCTCCTCCACACCGGCCATCTTGATACTGACCTGGAGCGACGGCATCGGCACCATGAAGGTGAACCCACCGCTGGCGTCAGGTTGGGCGGGGATCGGCGCAGACAGCGCCGGCGCAGCCGGTGCCGCCAGTGCCGGCGCGACGCCGGCCGGCATCGGCCGCTCGCCGCTGGCGTTCATCTGGGTGGCGACCTGCGCGTCGGCAGCCTGGTCTTCCGGTGAGCCTTCGGGCAGCGCACCGGGGCCAGCGTGGTGGTCGGCGAGCTCCTGCTGGGAACCCTCGATGTCGTCGCCGTCGAGCTCCTCGTCCTCGCCCTCGCCCTCCGGCTCGGTCGCACCGCTCGGGTCGTCCATGCCCGGCTGGGCCTGGTCCATCGCCTGGGCCATGTTCGAGTCTTTCAGGCTCGGGTCTCCGTCGCCGGGCTGGCCCTGGGCCATGCTCGGGTCTCCCATGGGCGGCTGGCTCGGGTCTTCCATGGGCGGCTGGCCTGGGGCCATGCTCGGGTCTTCCATGGGCGGCTGGCCTGGGGCCATGCTCGGGTCTTCCATGGGCGGCTGGCCTGGGGCCATGCTCGGGTCTTCCATGGGCGGCTGACCCTGGGCCATGCTCGGGTCTTCCGCGGGCGGCTGGCCCTGGGCCATGCTCGGGTCTTCCACGGGCGGCTGGCCCTGGGCCATGCTCGGGTCTTCCGCGGGCGGCTGCGCCATGCTGGGGTCTTCGGCACCCGGCTGGGGCGGGGCTGCCTCAGTGGACAGTGCCTGCCCTGACGCGGGGTTCACGCCGGTCTGCTGCTGGTAGACGCCGGCCAGCTGCTGCTGCATCTGCTGGGCCTGCATGAGCTGCTGTTCCTGCTGCGCGATCATCTCTTCGCGCTGCTGCAGCTCCATTTCCTTGGCGAGGAGCTCGCGGACGACGGCGTCCAGTGGCAGCAGCGTCTGGCCCTGCTGGAGCTGCTGCATGCCGAAGCCGTTGTTCGCCTGCTCGATACCGGTGCCGCTACCCGAGAAGGCATCGGTCAGGCCGGCCGACTTGATGGCCGGCGAGGCCCAGTTGAAGACGCAGGGGACGCCATCGCTCGAGACGTGGGCAACCGGGAGCCGCAGCTCGGCGCCCGCTGTCTTCTGCCCGAGCAGCGCCTGCATGGCCTGGAGGCGCTTCGGGTAGTTATCGACCCCACCGATGCCGTCCAGCACTCCGTGGTGGTCACCGTGGGCCGAGGCGATCGATTTGCCGGTGTCGGCGAGGCGCGAGACCGTGCCGATGTCGACCATCGGCATCGCCATCATCTGGCGGGTCAGATCGGCAGAAACCACCGGGTTCTGTGCGACCGTCGGGGCGGTCGAGTGGAGCAGCTCGTAAACCGCGCGGGCGCGCTGGGGGTCTTGACGGATGAGCTCCGGCGCGTTCGCCTGGAGTGACGCCCAGCCGTTGTCGTGGTCCGCCTGACGGCGGAGGAACTGAACACCGGCCATTGCCGGAGCGGCGAGCAGGGTGCCGAGGGCGAGGGCCGACGCGAAACCGAAACCACCGGACGGGTTGGCGTTGGCATTGCCGTTGGTGAGAGGGACCAAGCCGGCGAGCTTCGCGTCCGTCAAGCGCTGTTCGTGGTCGAGCATGGCCAGCACGGCCTGGCGGTCGTCAGCGTCCAGCTGGAGTGACGACAGCTTCCGGAACACCTCGGCGTGGAGATGATCGGGACCGTGCGCGTGCGCACTCACGAGGTCGGCCTCGATCGCGGACAGGATGGGCAGCAGCTGGGTCATGGGATCCTCGGGTTCTGGTCGCGGAGCATGAAAGGGGTCAGGTTGGGTTTCTCGACCTGTTCGTTCTCGAGCAGCTGGGCGGTGTGGTCACCCAGTCCGGACAACAGGTTGCCACCGGTGCGCTTCAGGCCATTCGGCGTGAAATCGCCGGCCTGGACGTTGAGCCCGACGATCGGCAACATCATGCCGAGCTTGGGCAGCGGGAGGGCCTCGCGCGCTTGGCGCTCACGGCGCGCCTGCACGTAGTCGTAGACCTCGGTGCCAAGGCCGGCGACCGTGCCACCGAGTCCGAGCAGGGCTACCCCGGTGTGGAGTGGGGTCAGGGCGTGCATGGCACCGGCGACACCACCCATGGAGGCGCGCGGGTCGGCCCCGAGCGCGCTACCGACGGTGGCCGCCATGCCCGGCTGGGGTCCGCGGGTGTCGACCACACTGCCGATCTTCTTCGGGGCTTTGAGCCCCGGGAGCCCGGGGGACGTCGGGAGGCTCGGTGGCGCCGGGCGTGCGGCAGCGACCGTGCTGGGCTGGCGGATGCCACCAGTCAGGCCACCGGCGACGCCGGCATCGGCATGACGCGCCACCGGCGCAACCATCGGGGTTGCGTTGGTCGCCTGCACCGGCCCTGGGGGCTGGTCCGCAGTCTTCTGGTAGGGGAGTAGACCCGGGAAGAACATCAGACGCCGACACCTGACGCCGGCGCACCCGGGTGCTTGTCCTTCTTCGCTTTCGGCTCGGACGGTTTGGGCATGAGCTGCTGGGTGACACTGGCGATGCCGATACCTGCGTTGGCGACGTTGGCGCCCATGGTCAGCTTGTCACCGAACGACATTTTCGGCATCGCGGCGGCGGCCGCCGCGTGCACGGTGCGCTCCGGGGCAGTGGCGGGCTGCTTCTTCGCCGCGCTGGCGACCCCGCCGACAGTGCCAGCCACGTTGGCGGCGGTCATCAGGCCACGGCCGACGGCAGCAGCAGCAGCAAGCACGGGGCCGATCGCCTGCTTCTGCTCCTCGATCTCGACCATCTGGCGGGTGTAGGCCTCGGCGGTCAGGAGCTGGGCCTCCTTCACGCCCCCCATCGCCCGGGAGATCTCCTCGAGCTTACGCCCCATGAACTCGTCGGCGTTGCGCAGCTTGCGCAGGCGATCACGAGCACCGACCAGGTTGCGGACACCGATTACGAATTCGCTGTCCGCGTTGATGACGCGCGGCTTGCCGTTCGGCAGGTTGCCGGTGTTCTTCTCATCGAGGTAGGACTGCGGGAGCTTGTGGTCCCTGACGGAGGGGCGGTTGACGAGCCAGGCCGCGGCGTCCTCGTAGGGGTGCTTGCCCGTCAGCGTGGTCGTGCCGTGCTCGGGCACGCTTTCCATGTACCGGGCTGCCCGCTTGGTCATCTCACCACGGGTGTACCCGAGCGAGCGGTCGCAGAGCGCGAGCAGGTCTTCGGTGCTCAGAGCGTCGATCGCACCCAGCTCGCCAGGGTAGCGGAAACCCATCTTGTGGTTGGGGACACCGCGGGCCTTGAGCCCGGTGACCACGAGACTCATCAGGTTGCGGGCACCGGCCTCGTCGCCTTCGACTGCGGCCATCACCGCCAGGTAGAGCGAGGGCAGCGTGACGCCACTCTGGACCAGTTCGATCGCTGACTGCACGGCTTGATCGTGGGCGCTGCTGGCAGCGCCGGTGGTCTCGATGGTGGCGGACGTGGCTTCCTTGCGGAGGGCGTCGATCTCGTGACGGGAGCGGTCGAGACCGAGCAGGATCTTCCGGCTCTCCGCTTCCCGCTGGGCGAAGGCCAGCTTGGGGTCGAGCGGGGCATCGAAGAGCGACAGCTTGACGTTGGCGTGGCGGACAGGGGCCGCGAACGGGTCACCACCGGCATCCTCGATGGCTTCGGCGACCTTGCTCCGCTCACCGCTGCCCGAGAGCTCGGCAGTCTTGCGGGCACCGCCGACCAGCTTCTCCGGGTCCGCAAGCTCGAACTTGATGCGGGCGTCGGCCTTCTTGGCGTGGGCGTCCTTGGTCAGGGCCACATGGACGTCGCGGTTGGCCATCTCCGCGATACGGCGGATCTGGTGCGGGGTGAGGTCCTCGCGCTGGACGATCGCAGCGAGCTTCGACTGCATGGACTCGCCCCGGAGGCCGGCGGCTTTGACCTCGTCGGCGAACTGCTGCAGGCGATGGCGATTACTCATGGGGAACCCCGGTTGGGGGACACTGTACCGGACTGGCAACCCCCGGCAACCGCGCTAGTACATGCTGTCCTGGAAGGCGTCAGCCGCCTCGTTCCAGATATCCGGCTCGGGGACGTTGGCGGAGGTCGGGCTGGACCCCATGTGGCCACCGAAGTCGCCCCGGAGGAAGAACTCGCCCGCCAGCATCCCGTAGGTGGTCGCGTGCAGGCAGTCGTCCGGGAGGGCGTTGGTGTAGCGCTGGGTGTTGGTCTTCTCGTTGAACTCGAGCGACTCGTTCATGATCTGGTCGACGAACTCACCGCACTCCTCGAAGCGGGGGAGGGTCAGCTGGCGCTGGCGGATGGTCTCAAAGGTGTCGGTCAACACACGGGTCCGCGCCAGGTGGAACTTGCGGGTCCTGGGTTCCCATTTGGCACGGGCAGCACGGGCCGCACCGGTTCCGGTCATGCCGGTGTGGAAGAACTGAATCAGGGCGTCGTCGCCGAGGGCGTTGATGAGCTGCAGGTTCTGGACGTGGCCCGCACCCCAGTCGGCCCCGATCAGGCGGATGTTGCACTGGCGGAAGATCCGCTGGATCCATTCGATCTGGAAGACCGAGTCCGTTTCGTTGCCCTTGAAGATCTTCCAGTAGTAGAGCTGGAACTTGGTAGGGAACGGGTCCCATCCGCCGATGGTGACCACGGTGTAGCTGTTCTCGCCGTTGAATGCCCAGTCGACGCCCATGATCAGCGGCGGCAGCTTCCGGTTCTGGGCATCCGGGAGGATGTTGTGCCGCTCGGGGTCACAGCACGCACGCAACTGCTCGATCGACACCGGCTGGCTACCGGAGTCGTAGGGGAGACCGAATACTTCGTTGTAGAGCTGCGCGGTCGGGTACGACCGCAGTTTGGCGAGAATCTCACGCCACTTCATCGGGTCGTCCATGATCGGCTTCACGATAAGCTGAGGGATCCGGTACGATTCCATCGTGACCAGGGCATCCCGCCCGCGCTCGAAATCGAGCTGTTTCGCCGAGACCCACTGACCACTATTGGTATTGATGCTCTGTTTGCAGCGGGCACAGATCACACCGGTGTCGCCGATGTTGCTCTCGTCCCAGCGCATGTTCCAGAAACGGCAACCCGGGTGGTGGCAGCGCACGGCCCACTGGTTCCCGGTAGAACGTTTCCGCATCCCTTCCATGTGGTTCTGCATGCCCTTCGGCGTGCCACAGTACCAGACGGACGGGTTCTTGGCGCGGAAGGTCAGCTCCTTCACGACGGGAATGACTTCGGGGTAGATGTCCTGCACTTCGTCAAAGGACAAACGGCCGGCACTTTGGCCGCGTAGGCGGTTGGCGGTGCGCTCAGCGTAGCCGAGTGTGATTAAATGATCGTTCGAGTTGAACCGCTTCTTGAGCATCTGATCGATGCAGTTCGGGCCATCGAAGAAACAGCGCTTCACGATCGGGCTGCCGTTGATGAAGTCGTTCAGGCGCTGGGTGGCGAAGACGTAGGCCTGCTCCTGCAGCGGCGTCACCAGCACCTGGCGGCCATGCGGCTCGGTCACGGCGTGCAGGATCAGCTTGGATGCGAGGGTCGTGGATTTACTGACCTGTCTCGCCGTGAATAATCCGACCTCTTTGGCGTTCGTGTTGTAGATCGCGTCCAGATACGGGAAGTCCTTCAGACTGAACGCTTCGCCGTTCAGCCGAAGGATCTTCTGGACGAACTCGGAGGGGCTGACTTTAACCCGGCCACTGTCGGCAAAGAGTTCGGTCACGTCGCTGTATTCTCCGCCTCGAGGTCGGCAACGGACGGCACGCTCTCCGCCTTTGCCGTGTCGGCCGGCTTGAAGCTGTGGTTGGTGTACTCCAACACGATCCGGGACAGCGCAGCCGCGGCGTCCTTCGTCTCGTTGGTCCCCGCGCCGCTGTTACGTTCGATCTCGATCAGCTTGTTGCGGGCGTTCAAGCCCTTGAAGATCGTGTCGCGCTCCATCTTCACCCGGGCCAGCTCGTCCTTGCCCAGGCTCAGTCCGCCGGTACCCGACTGCGATTTGATCAGCCGCTCGGTGTAATAGGCGTCGGAGATCATGCGGTCGACGACTGTGCTGCTCGCCAGCGTCACCGGAAGTCCCAACTTCCAGCGCACGAAGTCGGCTGGCTGACCCATAAGCTGCCGCTTGAAGAGCGCCTCAGCGGGGCCAATGCAGGTCTCGTACTCGCGCCACCCAGCGCCGTGTACGTAATAGGGGTCGACGAAGAGAGCGGTGAACGCGGAGATGTCGTCCGGCGTCACCGTCATGCCATAGATTCGCCGCAAGTCGTCGGCGATCTGCTCCGGTGAAATCTTCGCCAGCAGGCAGGTCTCGACGAACACGCGCATGGTCCCGTGCGCGCGGATCTGAGCCAGCACGGGTGAGAGGGCGACCGTGAGCCCGTCGTGGTCGATGGCGATGACCGTGGCGACCCCCAGGGCCACCGCGGCAGCCATGGCCATCCGGTAGTCTCCGGTCGCGGCGAAATCGGTGGTCAGCAAGGCGGCTTCCATCGCCGGCGGCAGCAACGGGAGCACGACCTGCTGGGTGAAGTCCTCGCGCGGGCAGGGGAAGGCGACCTGCAGCTCGTCGGCCAGGGTCGTGACCGCGGCATCCCCGTCTGCTCGGCTCAGTCCGACCAGCGCCAAGGCGCAGAGAATCCGCCGGTGTGGAACCACAAGTGAAATCCTATTGCTCGCGGGGGCTCCGTCGAAGGTGAAATCTGGGGTCGATATCTGCTATAAGAATAGTAGGGAGGAGGCTTACTTCGCCCTGGCCACCTCACGGTGGCACGGCCAATTCTGGCGGAGAGCCGAAAATCTCCGCCTGTCCCGCGGGTAGCGGGTCACTCGTTAGGCGCACCTGCGCCGAAA
>JAWXBX010000261.1:0-10929 GCA_034440415.1 Gemmatimonadota bacterium
CAGCGGTGGTGGCCGGTACATCGTCTTCGTCCGGCGGGAGGGGAAGCCATTCGCGAAGAACGTCACCACCGGGCTCACCGACCTCGACTACAGCGAAGTGGTGAGCGGGCTGCAGGAAGGCGACTCGGTGCTGGTGCTGCCCAGCGCCAGCCTGGTCCAGGCGCAGAAGGAGTCGGCGGAGCGGATGCAGCGGATCACCGGCGGCGGCGGGATCCCGGGGATGTCCACGCCGGGCAGCAAGCCGGCATCCACCACCCCAGCCGCGAGGCCCTGAGCATGCTCATCGGAGAAACGGTGATGGTGGCGCTGCAGTCCATTCGCGCCAACACGATGCGCTCGATCCTCACTGCGCTCGGCATCATCATCGGTGTCGCGGCGGTCATCACGGTCGTGGCGCTCGGAGCCGGGGCGCAGAAGGCGGTCGAGGAGCAGATCCAGGCCATGGGTGCGAATGTCCTCACGCTCTATCCCGGCCAGATGTTCAGCCGGGGGGTCGCGACCAATCAGCGGGTTGGCCTGACGGTGGATGATGCCGATGCCCTGCTGGAGCGTGCCACCCTGCTCTCCGGTGTTGTGCCGGAGATCTCCAGCAATCAGCAGGTGAAATACGGCGGCACCAATGCCAACACGACGATCACCGGTGCCACGCCGAACTTCCCCGCCGTGAAGCGATTCACGATGGAGTATGGTCGCTTCTTCACGGCGGGCGAGGACCAGGCCCGTGAACGCTTCGCCGTGCTTGGCGCGGAGATCCCGGAGATGCTGGGCGCCAATGCCGCCGGCCTCATCCATCAGACCATTCAGATCCGCGGCATCCCGTTCGAGATCATCGGCGTGATGGCGTCCAAGGGCGCGGCCGGCTCGTGGTCCAATCCCGACGAGCAGGTCGTCATCCCGCTGCAGACCGCGCGCTTCCGGGTGTTCGGCACCGACCGGCTGCGACAGATCACCCTGGAAGTACGGGAGGGCACACCGCTCGCGCAGGGGATGGTGGACATCGAGCAGGTCATGCGGCGGCAGCACAAGATCCGCGCCGGCGCCGAAAACGACTTCATGATCCGGAATTCGCAGGACGTCCTGGCCACACAGCAGGCCACCACGGAGATCTTCACCACCCTGCTGGCCAGCATCGCGGCGGTCAGTCTGGTCGTGGGCGGCATCGGCATCATGAACATCATGCTGGTCTCGGTCACCGAGCGCACCAAGGAGATCGGGGTGCGCAAGGCGCTGGGCGCCACCCGGATGAACATCATGTTCCAGTTCCTCGTCGAGGCGCTGGTGCTGTGTCTCGCGGGCGGGGCGCTCGGTATCGGGTTGGGCATCTGGGTGACCGACTCCCTCGCCAAGGCCAACGGCTGGAACACCCTCATCTCCACCCAGAGCATTGTGGTCGCCTTCGGCACCAGCGCCGTCATCGGACTGGTCTTCGGGCTGTGGCCGGCGAGCCGCGCGGCGAAGCTCGATCCGATCATTGCGCTGCGGTACGAATAGCGAATCCCGGGCGGCATGCAGGGGCGGCGCCCCTGCATTCTGTCCCTGGCTGCAATAGATTCCGCCGCCATGCTCCTGTCCCTGCTGTCGCTCTCCGCCGCCCTGCTGCAGGATCCCGTCCCCACACCCCACGAGGTCGCGATTCCGCGCATCGATGCGACGGTCGAGATCGACGGGCGGCTGGACGAACCCGCCTGGGCCCAGGCGACCCGTCTGGCGGGCTTCCACCAGTATCAGCCCGTCGACAGCCGGCCGGCGGAAGAACAGACCGACGTGCTGGTCTGGTACGCCCCGAACGCGATCCACTTCGGGATCATCGCCCAGGACCGCGAACCCGGCTCCATCCGCGCCACCCAGGCGGACCGGGACAACCTCGATGCCGACGACATCGTCACGATCTATCTCGACACCTTCAACGACCATCGCCGCGCCTTTTTCTTCACGGTGAACCCCCACGGGTCCCAGTCCGACGGAGTGCGTAGCGAGGGTGGCTTCACCGCCGGTACGCTGTTCGGCGGCAATATCGACAAGAGCCCCGACTATCTCTGGCAGTCGAAGGGTCAGCTCACCGATTCGGGGTACGTGGTCGAGATTCGCATCCCCTTCAAGAGTCTGCGCTACCCCGGCGACGGGGGTCAGCAGTGGGCGGTCAACATCGTCCGGAAGACCCAGCGCACCGGCTACGAGGACACCTGGACCGATACCCGCCGGGCCAATGCCAGCTTCCTGACCCAATCCGGCACGGTGAGCGGCCTGCACGACCTCACCCGCGGCATCGTCACCGAGATCCAGCCGTTCGTGACCGCGCAGGCCAACGGCATCCGGTCCACCGGCGGCTTTCAGCGGGAAGACATCGATCCCAGTTTCGGGGTGAATCTCCGGCTCGGGCTGGCCAGTAATCTCTCGCTCGATGCCACGTGGAATCCCGATTTCAGCCAGGTCGAGTCCGATGCGAGCCTGGTGACGGCGAATGAGCGCTTTGCGCTGTTCTTCCCCGAGAAGCGGCCGTTCTTCCTCGAGGGGATCGAACTGTTCGCCACGCCCAATCAGCTGGTCTACACCCGGCAGATCGTCAACCCCGTTGCGGGCGGCAAGGTGACGGCCAAGTTCGGTCGGTACAATGTGGCGCAGCTGGTCGCGGTGGATGAGCAGCCGGGCGCGAATGCGGTCCACACGATCACCCGGGTCCGGCGCGACATCGGTGTCAACTCCACCGGCGGGCTCACCGTCACCACCCGGGACCAGGACGGGGCGGTGAACCGGCTCGTCGCGGGCGACCTGCGCATCGTGTTCGGCAAGCTGTACTACGTCGCCGGCCAGCTCGGCGGCTCCTGGACCCGGAGTACGCGGGGCGCGAATCTCCGCAGCGCTCCGCTGTGGGAAGGGGAATTCGACCGGACCGGCCGGAGCTGGGGCTTCAACTACAAGCTGACGGGGATCGGCAACGACTTCGAAGCTCAGTCGGGGTTTCTGCAACGCAACGCCATCGTCGGCGCGCGCGCCTTCAACCGGCTGTCGTTCTATGGCGCGCGCGGGGCGCTGCTGGAGGCGCTCACGGTGTTCGCCGGCCCGAACAGGGTCTGGCGCTACGACGACTTCCCCAGGAACGCTATCGAAGGCGACGAGAGCATCGATGGCACCCTGACTCTGCGTGGCGGCTGGAAGGTGAACGGCCATGCGGAGCACAGCTTCGTGGACTTCGAGCCGGGAGCGTACACCGGGTACACGGTCGATCCCGGGACTGGACCAGTGGCATACCAGCCACTCGATGGCGTGAACGATGGCTTCGAGTTCAGCACCGGGTTCACCACCCCGACCTTCAGGACCATCAACGCCTCCGCCAAGGTGACCCGGGGCCGCGGCGCCATCTTCGCGGAGGGCGGGCGGGGGTACGAGACCCGGGTCACCTCGAGCCTGTCGCTGCGCCCCAGCGGCTCGATCCGGATGACCGCCTCCACCACCTGGTCCCGCATCACGCGCGCGCGGGGCGGCTCGGAGTTCGCGCGCACGATCATCCCGCGACTCAAGCTGGAATTCCAGCCGCGCCGCAGTCTCTTCTTCCGGGTCGTGAGTGAGTATGTGAGTGGCCGGTCGGCGGGACTGGAGGATGCCCGCACCGGGGCCCCCCTTTCGATCAATGGCACCGCGACCGCCGCCGCGGCGTCGAACCGGCTGCGGGTGGACTGGCTGGCCTCGTTCGAACCGACACCCGGCACGGTGGCGTTCTTCGGCTACGGCAGCTCCACCGACGACACGGGACCCTTCAAGTTCCGTCGCCTCACGCGCACCAGCGATGGTTTTTTCGTCAAGCTGGCATATCAGTTCCGACGGTAACACGACGAGGCAGAACGCAGGACTACTCCACCTCGACCCACACCTCCGCTCGCCCTTCCAGCCCATACGTGACATGCACCCGCCACGGCTGGCAGCAGACTTGGCAGTCTTCGACGTAATCCTGGGTCGAGCCACTGCCGGGATCGAGCCCGATCACGCACCGTTCGGCGCAGTGGGGGCAGACCACCTCCACCTCCAGGTCCACCACGCCGTCGCCTAACGGAAACTCGTCGTCCAGCGGATCGGGGAAATCAACCATGGCAGTCGCCTGCCCCCGCGTCACGCCCGGTTCAGGCGCCAGAGGGCATAGTTGAGGAATCCGGCAAAGCTGACCCACAACAGGTAGGGAATCAGCAGGCCGCCGGCGACCGGCGACACCCGCCAGAAGGCGAGGAGGGTTGCCAGAATGAGACACCAGAGCAGGAGCAGTTCGAGCAGCGCATACCCCATCTGGTGCCAGCCGAAGAACAGCCAGGACCAGAGCGCGTTGCACAGCAGCTGCAGAATGAATAGCGCCAGAGCGAACCGGACCGGGGCCTCGTGCCGGCGCTGCCAGACCATCCAGGCCGAAACCCCCATCATGGTATACAGCACCGTCCAGACTGGTCCGAAGAGCCAGTCCGGCGGATTCCACGTCGGCTTGTTGATCCCGCGATACCAGGCACCGGGACCTGCCAGCCCGCCCAGCGCGGCGGCAGCGAAACTGAGGACGATCCACCCCACGAGCGCGAGCATCAGGGAGTCCTTTTCCTACGGCTTGTTGCCATCCACCTGCCCGCCGACCCAATTGAATCTACCAGGGGAGGCGTTCCGTACTGCACCCTGCCTGATGATAGCTGACTCTCTCCCGAGGATCCGACAATGGGCTTCCTGTACCTGGCGCTCTCCGTGGCTGCGGCCATCGGCGGGTTCGTGCTGGCCCGCCGGTTTGTCCAGCAGCGGCTCCGTTTTGTCGATGGCATCCGCTCTCCCGCCGCCCCGTTCGTCGCCGGACTGGTGGCTGCCCTCATTGCGTGGCCCGCAGCCCTGCTTCCGATTGTGACCACCGGCACCGCCGCCCTCTTCGGCATTGGGGCGGGGATGGGCACCGCGAGCGGCATCAAGGCGCTCAAGCGCGGCGACGGCTGAACGCTGCCGCTCCTCCCGGGCGAATTCGCCTGTCATTACCTTTGCCGCCATGCCTCACATCGCCTGCACCCGCTGCGGCCAGACCCGGGACCAGATGGCCTTCCGCCCGTTCCAGACCGAGCTCGGGCTGCGGGCCTTCACCGAAATCTGCGCTCCCTGCTGGGCCGAGTGGCTCAAGACCCAGCAGCAGCTGATCAACCACTACGGCCTGAACCTGCGAGAGCCCAAGTCGAAGGAGTTCCTGTTCCAGAACATGGAGCAGTTTCTCTTCACCAGCTCACCCCCAGCCTGAAATTCGTATCGATCGCCGGCCCGCCGGGCTGGAGATCCTCGGTCACGCCAAAGCGGAATTCCCGCCCACCCGCCGACCGGATGATCCCGCCGAAGTCCACCGTGAGATCCCAGTTATCGAGCTGCCCCGCCTGCGTCCCCGAGTAGGAGGGACTATGCAGATACAGGTTGGCGAAGCTCCACACCGGCCCGATCGTCCGCCACCGGAAGCCCGCCGTCCCCAGCACGAAGAGCTCTTCCTGCACGTCGCGCAGGGCACCGTGCCGCGGGGTCCAGCCGATGTTGCCCGAGCCCTCCAGCACCAGGCGCGGCGTCACCTGTGCCCGGGCCGTGTTCAACAGACTCAGGGAGGGGACGCCGCGCCCGTATCCCGCCCCGCCGGTGTGGGTCGGCAGGGTGACGGACAGCACCGACTGCACACCGCGCCCAACCCGTCGTCCCAATCCGAGGCGCAGGTCGCCCAGATAGGCGGACTGGGCCCTGAAGCTCACCACCCGATTGTCAGCGAACTTGTAGCGGTAGGCGAACTCCCCCTTCGGGCGCAGCTCCCGTTCCGGGAAGCTGATGCCGAACACTCCATGGTACCAGTTCAGGAATCCGTCGAGAAAACCGCCGTAGCTGCCGCCACCCCACACCTCCGCCAGCACGAAGCTGCGCGGCCCCAGATTCCGCGAGAGACTCAGATTCAACCGCAGCGTCTCCGCATCCAGCAGGTAGGAGGTATCGGCCAGCGAGTAGCGCAGGCCCAGCTCCACCATGCTGCCGTAGTCGAGGCCGACCGCCACGCGCCAGCCATGGCCGGCTGGAACCGTCGGCTGGAAGTACAGGCCGCTGCGGGATTCGGCGACGGGGTTGACGGGGTGCAGCAAGGGGAGGCTCTGCGCCATGCCTGGTTGTACCAGGCAACAGAGTGCAGCAACGATGGCCCAGGGGATTGCTCGGCTCAATTGCGAGTCAGGCGAGAGCTCACGGCGCATCGATTGATCTCCAGAGATACCAGGCCGCATGACTGCGGAACGGCCGAAAACGCTCACCCAGCTGTGCCAGCCGCCGGGGGGAGCGGATACGGTAGAGCTGCCGGGCGGCGCGCTGCACACCACCATCGCCCAGCGGCCAGACATCGGGACGGCCAAGGGAGAACATCAGGAACATCTCGGCGGTCCATCGCCCGACCCCCTTCACGCTGGTCAGTCGCTCGACCACAACCTCGTCCTCGAGACGGTCGAGATCATGCAGGCCGCCGGCCAGGGCAAAGCGCGCCAGTTCGCGAAGGTAGATCGCCTTGGCCCGGGAGAGGCCCGCGGCACGCAGGGTCATGTGATGGGTCCGGGCGAGCGCCCCCGGCTCGAGCGCAACCCGTTGCTTCAGCCGCGCCGCGATGCTCGCCGCCGCCTTGCCGCTGATCTGCTGCGAAATGATGGCGCCGATGAGTGCCTCGAACGGCAGCTCCCGCTCGAAAGTCATCGGTCCGTGGCGCTGAACCAGGCCCGTCATGATCGGGCAGGTGAGGAGAGGCTCAGGGTGAGACATGGCTCGGGGGGTAGAGGCCGTTGGCCATTAGCCGTTAGCGATCAGCATTCAGCATACGCACCACCTGCACCCGACCTCCGGCCAACGGCCAACGGCCAACGGCTCACCGAATCTAGCCTCCCCCTGCCCGCCCTTGACGCCACCCGCCCGCGCGCCGTACTCTACTGCCATGCACAACGGCAATCGCTTTGGCTTCTTCTTTACCACGTCCGGCGCGGCGCACGAGCCGTCCGGTGCGGGGAAGCCCTAGCGCTCCACCGACACGGACCCTCGACGCCCCGCCGGCACCGACTGGCGGGGCGTTTCTGTTTTTCATTCCCGGAGCGGACTCATGCGCGTAGCGATTCAGGGCACCAGCGGTTCCTTCAGCGAAGCAGCGGCCCGGCAGCAGTGGCCCGACCTCACCGTGGTCTCGTGCCGGGACGTCACGGACGTCGTCCAGGCGGTGCGCGAGGGGCGGGCTGAGGGCGGCTGCCTCGCCATCGAGAATTCCCTGGTCGGCTCCGTCACCCCGACCTACGACCTGCTGCATGAGGCCTTCGGCGACGGAGCGCTCTCGCTCAGCCGGGAGATCCTGCTGCCGGTGCATCATGCCGTGATGGGGCTGCCGGGCGCGCCGCTCAGCGGCATCACCCGGATTCTGTCGCACCCCGTGGCGCTGGGCCAGTGCCGGATCTGGTTAAACCGGATGCTGCCGGAGGCGCAGCTGGTCAGCGCGTGGGATACCGCCGGCAGCGCGGAGATCGTCGCCCGCACCGGCGATCCCTCGCAGGCCGCCATCTGCAGCGCCCATGCAAGCGCGGTCTACGGCCTGTCGGTGCTGGAGGACCGGATCGAGGACGACCCGACCAACCAGACCCGGTTCCTCACCTTCACCAGTGCAAAGGTGGAGCTGGGCTCCACGATTCCGCAGAAGACCTCGCTGATCGTCTGGACCGATCATCGGCCTGGCATGCTGGCCGCCGTGTTGCAGGCCTTCGCCGGACGCGGCGTGAACCTGACGAGCCTGCAGTCGCGCCCCGAGCGCTCGGCGCCGTGGACCTACCGGTTCTACTTCGACGTGGACGGCGGGCAGGGAGAGCCCCGGCTCGCGGAGGCGCTGGAGGCGATCGAAGCGCTGGCCTCGCGCATCGTGGTGCTGGGCAGCTACGTCGCGTGGCAGGGTGAGGGGGCCGTGGTCGGCCCCGTCGCACCCCGGCCGCCGCACCTGCGGCCCAAGCCCGACCTGCCCCTGTTCGACCGGCGGCAGCGGCCCGAGGGCACGGTGGTGACGGTGGGAACGATCGAGATCGGCAGCGGGCGGCCGGTGATCATCGCCGGGCCCTGCTCGGTGGAGAGCGAGGAGATGATCCTCAACACCGCGGCCCTGGTGGCAGAGGCAGGGGCCGACATGCTTCGCGGCGGTGCCTTCAAGCCCCGTACCTCACCCTACGAATTCCAGGGACTCGGCGTCCGCGGGCTCAAGTACCTCGCGGAGGCGCGGGAACGCACCGGGCTGCCCATCGTGACGGAGGTGATGAGCTGGGAGGAAGTGCCCCTGGTCGCCCGCTACGCCGACATGCTGCAGATCGGCGCCAGGAACATGCAGAACTTCGCGCTGCTGCGCGCCGCCGGCCGGAGCGGCAAGCCGATTCTGCTCAAGCGTGGTGGCGGGGCCACGATCGAGGAATGGCTCCACGCCGCGGAATACATCCTCTCCAACGGCAACCCCAACGTGGTGATGTGCGAGCGCGGGATCCGCACGTTCGAGCGGGCGACCCGCCATACCCTCGACCTGAACGCGGTGGCGATGGTGCGCGAACGGACCCACCTGCCGGTCATCGCCGATCCGAGTCACGCCGCCGGCATCCGCAGTATCGTGCCGGCGCTGACGCTCGCATCACTCGCGGCTGGGGCGCAGGGCGTGATCGTGGAGGTGCACCCGACGCCGGACCAGGCGTTGAGCGACGGGGCACAGAGTCTCGATGTGGCGGAATTCGCGCGACTGGTGGGACAGATCCGGGGCGGAGCGGCGACGGTCGCGGGCTGAGCCTCAGGCTACTCTTCGCCGAGACGACCGGAAATGGTCTGGAGTTTCTTCATCCGGACGATGTCGAACTTGATCGGCTCGTCGTAGTCGTAGCTGCGGAGGATGCGCAGGAGGTGCGCTGGTCCGGCAAGGGTACGGCCATTCACCCGGAGCACGACGTCGCCGGCCTTCAGCCCGAGGTGGGAGCCCGAGGGGATGCTGATCACGAGAATGCCCTCGGCGGTGCCGAAGTAGCGGCCCAGGCCGGGATTCATCGGTGCCAGCTCGAGATCGGCGAGGGGAGAGCCGATCATGAACATCATGGGGGGCGGCAGCCGCTCCCGGTTGAATCCAGGCGGCGTCTCCAGCCGCACCCGCAAGCTGTCCCGCGGGCCGGGACCGGCCATGACGGTACGCCGCATCCCCCCCTCGGCACTCCGCATCGCTTCCACTGGATTGTCACCAGCGACGTAGCCCCAGAACCCTTCCGGGCTCACCCAGGCGAGGGCGGGATCGTCGCCCGCAACGATCAACACCGTGCGCCGCTGGGCGCCGCGGCGAAACTCCACCGGCACGGTGTCGCCCGGAGCGATCAGGGCGGCGATTTCGATCAGGCGGATGCCGGGAGATGATTCGCCGCGGTCCAGTGCAGCGCGTGGGCTGACCAGCGAATGGCCATTGAGGCTGGTGATGATGTCGCCGGAACGAAGTCCGGCGCGCGCCGCGGGGCCGTTGGGCGCAATCGCCTGGACGAACGCACCGATCGAATCGGTCTCGTTTGGGCGCGGAATCACCGAGACGCCCAGCCGGGCGCGGCGTGACGCCAGCAACTCGAGGCGCTCTCCGGGGAACTGGGTCTCGATCCGGAACTCGAACGAATCCGTTCGAACCCGGGGCCCGGGAACCTGCGCGGCAACGTTGGGGGAGAGCACCACGCCGAAGAGCATGCCGTACGGCAGCAGGGACCGCATCCTACATCCTCCGTCCGTCACTCAGAAACCGACCTCGTTGGCGCGGGTCAGGTGCACATCCATCAGGGCATCGAGCAGACCGACCCGCTGGCGCCAGAGCCGGGCGAGCGCCTGCTCGCGTTCCGCCGCCTGCAGCAGCTGCGCCATTTCCAGGTCGCGATCCACCCGCGCGATGCGATCTTCGAGGTCGCCGGCGACACGGGCGGTGACACCGTCGGTGACGCGCTGATCGGGGTTGTACGACTGAATGAGCTGCTCCAACTGCTGCGACCGGGTCATCGCCTGGTAGATCACCTGCTCCTGGGCCGGGACGGGGCGCTTCAGCCGCGGGGAGATGACCACCGCCGCAATCGCTGCCGCTGCGGCCAGGCCGGCGACCCCACCCCAGCGGCGCCGGCGCCGGCGCCGCTCGGCGGTCAGCTTCTGCTGCAGCACCGGCCACTGGTCCCGGGCGGGGCGCAGGGTGGGCAACGCTTTCAGCCGGGCGATGCGCTGATCCAGACGGCTCGCCTCCGCCTGACAGCTCTGGCATCGCGCGAGATGAGCCCGCGGCTCGGCCAGGCCGGGCTCGGCGCCGGGCTCCCGCAACCGGGTCAGCTCCTCGAGCGAAAGATGGCTCACTCCAGCACCTCGGGAGCGAGCACAACCTCTTCGCCCAGCCAGCGCCGGAGACGGGTGTGCGCCCGCGAGAGCTGGGACTTGGAGAAGCTGACGGTACGGTCCATCATCCCCGCAATTTCCTCGTGGGTGTACCCCTCGACATCGTGCAGCCAGACCACCGCACGGCTGGTCTCGGGCAGCCGCTCCAGCGCCGCCTCGAGGTCCATCCGCAGGCCCGCATCCACCCGGGTACCGGGGCGGTGATACTCCTCGTCGAGCTCATCGGTGTCGCGGTACTTGTTCCGCCGCAGCCGCATGAGCGCTTTGCTCGAGGCGATCGTCCGGACCCAGCCCCAGAGGCTGCCATCGCCCCGGAACTGGTGCAGGCTGCGGCAGACCTCGAAGAAGGTCTCCTGCACCACATCTTCGGCGTCTTCCACGGTGCGGCAGATCCGGCGGGCGAGATTGTAGACCGGGATTTCATACGCCCGGTATACCGTCTCAAGCGCGGCAGAGTCCCCCGCGCGGGCGCGGGCGAGTACAGCGGGAGCATCAGTCAGCACGTATGAGTGGGTC
>JAWXBX010000262.1:0-2661 GCA_034440415.1 Gemmatimonadota bacterium
ATCAAACAGCGGCAGAATGTGCGGATGCTGCAGGTTGGCCGTGGTCTTGATCTCGGACAGAAACCGCTCGGCGCCGATGACGGCGGCGAGTTCGGGCCGGAGCACCTTGATGGCGACTTTGCGGTCGTGCTTGATGTCGTGGGCCAGATAGACCGTGGCCATGCCCCCCTGGCCCAGCTCCCGCTCGAGGCGGTAGCGGTCGGCGAGCGCGGCGGCGAGACGATCCGGAATCGGGCTCATGGCGCCGCCTTCATCTGCGCGGCCAGCTCACCGAACCAGTTGCGTACCAGGACCGCTGGCGGCTCGACCTTGGTGCCGGGCCGAATGAAGTAGAAGGCCTTGTCGTCCGGAGCGACCGAATAGTTGGCGTGATTCGGGTCGACTTGATAGGCACCGACATCGAAGAGCACTTGCCGGGAGACGATGGGCAGGGAACTCCCGGACCCGATCCCGACGGAGACCAGATGGCCCGCCCCATCCCGGTAGAACAGCTCCCGGCCGGAATGAGCCCATTGCGGCTCGCTGCCACCGCGTTGCGACAGCTGGTGCCGCGCCGCCCCGACCTGGGGGAAGGGCCGCACGTAGACTTCATATGCACCGGACTCGTCGGAGACGTAGGCCAGCCAGTGTCCATCAGGCGAGACAACGGCGCCGAACTCCTCGTGCTCGGTCGCCGCCAGGGGAATTCCTGGAGCGCTGTCGATCCCGGGCCGGAGGCCGTAGACATCCCGGCCCCCGCCTGATCCGGTCCGATAGATCAGCCAGCGACCATCGGGGGACCAGACCCCCTCGTCGATGCTGTACAGCCCAGAGGCGAGCGCCAGCCGTGGCGGCTCGCTGCCGTCGGACGGGGCGACACGCAGTTCTTCACGAAGACCGGCATGAGTGGATGGAAAGAGGATCGTGCGACCGTCGGCCGACCAGACCGGCCGATAGTTAAGCGTGCCGCCGCTCGCGATCCGGGTGAACGGGCCGTGGTCCAGCTGCTTGACCCAGAGCTCGATCGAGCCGCCGTTCAGCAGGCTGATGGCCAATCGACTTCCGTCAGGCGAGACGGCCGGCGTGCCGAACCCTCCGCTCCACGCAGTGTCCACCGGCATCGCCCTGCCATCGCGGACCACCCGAACCACCTGGTCTCCCGAACGCGCGGTCTCGTAGACCAGCGTGCCACTGGCCGACAGCGCCATCCGGGCTGAGCCCGCTTCCACCAGGATGCCCTCTGCGATCTTGACCGGACGTCCACTCAATCGAAGGCTCCCGGGATCGAACGCCGTCGCCATGAGGGCGCCGTCTCCCTGGGCATACACCAGGTGCCCGGTCGGAGCGTAGAACACCCGCACGCCACGGGTCAGCGGGCGGATTTCGTGGGAGCGAAAATCGATGGCGACGATATCAGGCGGCGCCTTGCGGCGCCACATGGTCGCGACAGCCGCCCGGCCCCCGGGGAGAATCACCGGGAACGCCAGCAGCAGCTCATCCCGGGTCGAATCCACCTGGGCGACGATTTCCGACGGCCCGCCCGCCGGGCGGATTCGGCGGAGCGTGCCGCCGTTGCCCGTGATGCAATACACCCAGCCATCCTCGCTCCACGCCGTGCCAAAGCCGGAGGCGGAATCCGGCATCAGGACGAGAGGCGACCCTCCGTCCAGCGGCACCAGCCGGAGCGAGCCCGGAAAGCCGGTGCTGAAGACCAAGCTGTCGCCGCCAGGCGAGAAGGATGGGGCCCAGAGATTCTCGGTCCCGGCGACGACCCGCGGATGGAGCTGGTCCCGTTCGAGCAGCAGACCCTGCCCTGGAAGATCGGTGTACACGATGCGGGACCCGGTCGGCGAAATGGCCAGGGGCGCGTATCCCGTCGGGAAGAAGGGAGCCTTCTGCTCGAAAGTCACCAGGGATCGCGTGACCGGACCGGGGGCGTGCGGACGAAACCAGCCCCAGAGGGCGAGGACAGCAAGGGTGAGGAGGGTAGCCAGGGCGAAGGCGGTTCGGCGGTTGGGCGGCAGGTTGGCCCGTTGTGGACCGCGGACTCCCCTCCCGTCCAGCGCCTCGGCAAACTCGGCCGCCGTCGCGAAGCGGTCGGCCGGCAGCTTCTCCAGCGCCGTGAACACTGCGGCCTCAACCGCGGGCGGGATGCTCTTCCGCTGGCCGGTGAGGCTCCGCGGCTCCGCGGTCATCACTCGCGCAATGATGGCCTGGGTCGTCGGCCCGCTGAACGGCGGCTCCCCGAGCAGCATCTCGTAGGTCACGCAGCCGAGGGCGTAGACATCGGAACGGGCGGTGAGCTCCCGCTGTCCCATCGCCTGTTCGGGACTCATGTAGGTCGGCGTACCGAGGGACAAGCCGGTCTCGGTCAGCCGGGTACCGCCCGCCGAATTCACCGCCAGCGCGATGCCGAAGTCCGCCACCAGGGCGCGGCCGTCGTGCAGCAGCACGTTCTCCGGCTTGATGTCGCGATGGATGACGTTGTGCCGATGGGCGTAGTCCAGCGCGCCGGCGATCTCGGTCGCGATGCGGACGGCATCATTGATCGGCAGCTGCTTCTCCCGATTCAACCGATCGCGCAGCGATTCGCCCTCGATGAACGGCATCACGTAGAACAGGAACGAGTCCGCGGCGCCGGAATCAAACAGCGGCAGAATGTGCGGATGCTGCAGGTTGGCC
>JAWXBX010000263.1:0-28123 GCA_034440415.1 Gemmatimonadota bacterium
ATCTTTGGCCTACCTGTAACGGGACCGATGCCCAAGTGGCGAAAAATCAAGATGTTCGCAACGACGCCGGCAGTGAATTCGACGCCGACGGCGCCCGCGATAATGCCGGGACGGCGGAGCAGCAGTCAGGCACCGGCGAGGTCGGTGGCGTGCCGATGGAGCCAGGCGTGGAGGCCATCCGCCGACTGGAAAATGAGGTCGCCGAGGCCCGCGACCGGCACCTGCGACTCGCCGCCGAGTTCGACAACTTCCGCAAGCGTATTGCGCGCGAGCGGGAGGAGCTGACCTCCCGCGCCCAGGCGGCGCTGGCCGTCAAGCTGCTCGATGTGCTCGACGATCTTGATCGCGTGGTGGCGGGACCCAGCGTGGCGGCCAACGCGGAAGTGGTGCAGCAGGCGCTGATCCTCATTGATCGAAAGCTCCGCAAGGAGCTGGAGGCGGCCGGGCTTGAGCGGATCGAGCCCGCTGGCCAACCCTTCGATCCCAGCCTGCATGAGGCGGTCTCGGTACTGGTCGCGCCCGCTCCCGAGGCCGACCACACCGTGAGCGCGACCTTCCAGGCCGGCTACCGCTTCAAGGGGGCGCTCATCCGGCCCGCTCGGGTGCAGGTCTATTCCTCCGAAGGGCACGCCTGACCGTGGCGAGGGACTTCTACCAGGTTCTCGGCGTCCCCGACAGCGCGACACCGGCGGAGATCAAGAAAGCCTACCGCCGGCTGGCGAAACAGCACCACCCCGACGCCAATCCCAGCAATCCATCGGCCGCCGAGCGCTTCAAGGAGATTTCGGAGGCGCACACGGTGCTGGCCGACCCCGACAAGCGCAAGCACTACGACCAGATGCGCCGGCTCGGCGCATTCGATCCCGCCGCGCGCCGTGGCCCCTCGCCCGGATCCCGCACCGCCGCGGGCTCGGCGGGGACGGACGGCAGCGAATTCTCCGATCTGGGCGGATTCGGGCTGGGCGACATCTTCTCCTCGATCTTCGGGCGCACCCGACAGGAGGCGGAGGAGTCCCAGGTCCTCGAGACCGTGGTCGAGATACCGTTCCGGATCGCCGCGCTAGGCGGGAAGGTCTCGGTCCGGATCCCGGTGACGGAATCGTGTCACACCTGCTCCGGCAGCGGGGCCGCCCCGGGCGCCAAGATCGCGACCTGTACGGAGTGCAACGGCCGGGGGACGGTCACCTTCGGCCAGGGGGGCTTCGCCGTCAGCCGACCCTGCCCGAAGTGTCGTGGCCGCGGCAAGATCCCCTCGACACCCTGTCCCAGCTGTCAGGGCGCCGGCGAGGTGCGGGTAGAGCGCGAGGTGGCGATCACCGTTCCGCCCGCCACGGAGACCGGAGCCAAGCTCCGGATGCGGGGGCAGGGACAGGCCTCCCGACCCGGCGCGCCGACCGGGGACCTGATCGTCACTTTCCAAGTGCAGGCAGACCGCTTCTTCCGCCGTGATGGGTTAGATCTGCACTGCGAAGTACCCATCAATCTGGCGCAGGCGGTCCTCGGCACCCGTCTGCGGGTGCGGACGCTCGATGGGAAGAAGGTGGTCCTCCGTGTACCCGCAGGAACCCAGCCGGGGCGGCGATTCCGTATCAAGGGGATGGGGCTGGCCAAGGGAGAGCGGCAGGGCGACCAGCTGGTCCAGGTTCAGGTGCAGATTCCGGAGGTGCTCACCCCGGAGCAGGAAGAACTGCTCAAGAAGTTCGCCGCATCGGCGGAGATGCCGTTCTAGGGGACGGCATCCCGAACGTGGACAGCAGCCGGTCCGGCCTCAACGGAGTCTGCTTCGCTTTGCACCTCAGAATTATCGTCCGATCGGCTGACGGCTGACGGCTGACGGCTGACGGCTGACGGCTGACGGCTGACGGCTACCGGCTCCCGGCTCCTGCCGGATACTCCCCCGTCGCCCGCCCCGTTTCCCGATAGCTCTCCACCAGCAGCCGATGGGTCCCCAGCTCGGCTTCCTCCGAAGGAGGCTGCCGCTGCGTGTAGCAGCCGTTGGCGTCCAGCTCCCATGCCTGTCGATTGTCCTGCCACATGAGGCCGAGGAGTTCGCGGATGGATTGACGGTGGGCGGGGTCCTCGATGGGGGCCACCGCTTCAATCCTCCGGTCGAGATTGCGCGGCATCCAGTCCGCCGAGCCGATGTACACCTCGTCTTCGCCGCCATTCAGGAAATAGAACGCGCGCGAGTGTTCCAGGAAACGGCCGATGATGCTGATCACCCGGATGTTGTCGCTCACGCCCGCGATGCCCGGACGCAGGCAGCAGATTCCGCGGACGATCAGGTCGATCCGCACACCGGCCTGGCTGGCTTCGTAGAGCGCGCGGATGATCGGTGCGTCCACCAGGGCATTCATCTTGGCGACGATGCGGGCGGGCCGGCCGGCGCCGGCGTTGGCCGCTTCCCGCAGGATGAGGGCGATGAATCGCTCACGCATGCCGCGCGGAGCGACGATGAGCTTGCGATACTCTGGCGGAGCGCCAAATCCGGTGAGGACGTTGAAGAGGTCGGTCAGGTCCGCGCCGAGCGCGGGGCTGGTGGTGAACAGCCCGAAGTCGGTGTAGAGCCGCGCTGTCCTGGGATGGTAGTTGCCAGTGCCGAGGTGCACGTAACGGCGCATCGTGTCGCCCTCGCGACGCACCACGAGCATCACCTTGGTGTGGGTCTTGAGCCCGGCGACGCCATAGCTCACGTGGGCGCCCACATCTTCCAGCCGCTGGGCCCAGCGGATATTGTTCTCCTCGTCGAATCTCGCCTGCAGCTCGATCAGTACCGCCACCTGCTTGCCCCGTTCGGCGGCGTGCGCCAGCAGCCGGACGATGCTCGAGTCGCCCCCCGTCCGATACAGCGTGAGCTTGATGGCGAGCACGTCGGGATCATCGACCGCGGTCTGGATGAACCGCTCCACCGACGTGGTGAAGCTCTCGTAGGGATGATGCACCAGCACGTCACCCTCGCGGATCACATCGAAGATATTGCGTCCGCCGCCGAGCCGGGATGGCGTCACCGGATAGTGCGGCGGGTCCTTGAGCGCCGGCAGGTCCATCGTGCCGGTCAGGCTCAGGAGATCCGCGGTATCGAGCAGGCCGGGCACCTCATAGAGGTCTTCGTTCCGCAGTGGCGCCGCCAGGGCGGCCTGCGCCGCGTTGAACTCCGCCAGCAGCACCTCCCGGATCGAGGCGGGGAGGTCTGGTGTCACCTCCAGCCGCACGACGGAGCCGAACCGGCGGTTGCGCACTTCCTCCTGGATCGTGCTCAGCAGATCCTCGGCTTCGTCGTGATCGACTTCGAAATCGGTATTGCGGGTGATCCGGAAGGCGTGGCAGCCGAGGATTTCGATGCCGGGGAAGAGCGACTCGATATTGGCGGTGATCACCTGCTCGAGCGGGACGTAGCGCGTCGACCCGCCATCGGTCCGCGGCCCCGGATCGACCGACACCCAGCGCGGCAGGATCTTGGGCACCTTGACCCGGGCAAACCGTTCCTCACCGTCAGTGTCCCGCAGCCGGACGGCGAGCGACAGGCTGAGGTTGGAGATGTAGGGAAAGGGATGCGCCGGATCGACGGCGAGCGGCGTCAGCACCGGAAAGACGTTGTCCCGGAAATACTGATCGATGTGCGCCCGCTCCGGCGGGGTGAGGTCCCCGACGTCGAGGACGGCGACTCCTTCCAGGCGCAGCGCCGGCAGGATGTCCTGGTGGAGGGACTGCGCGTGGCTCCGCACCATGTCGCGCACGCAGGCGCTGATCTGACGCAGCTGCTCGTCCGGTGTCAGGCCGTCGGCGGTCCGCTCGCTGTAGCCCGCCGCGAGCTGATCCTTCAGGCCCGCCACCCGGATCTGAAAGAACTCATCCAGGTTCGAGCTGAAAATGCCCAGAAACTTCAGTCGCTCGAGCAGCGGGGTCCGTGTGTCCTGGGCCTCGTGCAGCACCCGCCGGTTGAACTCCAGCCACGACATCTCCCGGTTGATGTACAGCGCCGGCATTGTGAGGTCGGGGGCTGGTGCCAGTGGCGGCGACAGGGCGGGCGGGGCGAGGTCGGTCATGGGCGTGAATGTACCCGAAAGTGTAACGGCCGCGTCACGGCCGGCGGGGGAGCGGCAGGGCCGTGTCGAGGCGGCTCCTGCCGCGCCGCGCTTACCGTACCACCCGCACTTCCTTCTCCCCGACGACCAGGGAGAGGAAGAGGCTGACGAGGCTGATCAGCAGGCCGGCCCAGAAGGCCGGCCAAAAGCCGTTTACTTCGAAGCCAAGGTCGAACTGCCGGGAAATCCAGGCGGTGACCAGCAGGAGCAACGCATTGATCACGAACAGAAAGAGGCCCAGCGTGACCAGCACGAGGGGACAGGTCAGCAGAGTCAGCAGCGGACGCAGGAATGCGTTGACGAGGCCGAACAGCGCCGCCACCAGCAGCAGGCCGACCGGGCCGTGGTTGTAGTCCACCCCGGGCACTACCTGAACGGCGACATACAGCGCCAGGGTGTTGATGAGCCACCGGACAAAGAGCGTGCGCATCACGACGGGGCGCGGAGGTAGGTGTCCATCCAGTCGAGCACCGTGCCCCACCAGAGGCGCCGGTTCCGGGCCCGCGTGACGAAATGATCCTCATCGGGGAAGTAAAGGAACTTGCCCGGCAGCTTCCGGAGCTTGAGCGCCGTGAAGGCCTGCATCCCCTCCGAGATGTCCACCCGGAAGTCGTTCTGGCTGTGGACCACCAGCATTGGCGTCTGCCAGTTGCTGATGTAGTTGGCCGGCGACCACTTTTCCATCAGTGCGCGCGCGGCCGGTTGCTGCGGCGGGCCACCGAATTCCCAGAGCGGGAACCATTGCTCCTCCGTTGTGCCGGCCATGCTCAGGGGATTGAAGACGCCGTCGTGGGCCACGAATGCCTTGAAGCGATTGGTATGGCCCGCCATCCAGTAGACCATGTAGCCGCCGTAGGAGCCACCGGCCGCGCCGATGCGGGTGCTGTCGACGTACGGCAGCCGCCCGATCACGTCCAGCCCCTTCATCAGGTCATCGTACGGCAGACCGCCCCAGTTGCGCGAGATGCTGTTGGTGAATGCCTGCCCGTACCCCGTGGAACCATGGAAGTTGACCGCGGCGACCACGTAGCCCCGCGAGGCGAACAGCGCATAGTTCCACCGGCTGTGCCACTGGTCGAGCCAGGCGCCCTGCGGCCCGCCGTGGACGAGATAGATCACCGGATAGCGTCTGGTCAAATCGAACGCGGGTGGCTTGATCAACCAGCCGAATACCGAGTCCCGCTGCGCGCCGAGGAACCCGAACGACTCCGCCGGCTGCACATCGAGACTGTCGAATATCGCGTCGTTCACATGCGTGAGCTGGCGCGGATTCCTGCCCTCTGCCGTCGCGGTCCACACCTCGGCGGCGCGCGCGGCGGTCTGCTTGAGGTAGGTGATCACGTCGCCCCGGGCCGACAGCTGCAGGTTGGTGAGTGTTCCGCCATCGAGCAGCCTGGTGGTCTTGCCGCTGGGAACCTCCACCCGGTAGAAGCCGTGTCCGCCGCGCTCCTCGACCTCCGCGATGATCGCGCGTGAGTCAGGCAGCCAGCGATAGTCCTGGATGCTCAAGTCCCACTTGGGAGTCAGCGGCGTGCGCCGGCCGCTGGCCCGCTCGTACAGGACCAGTTGCTGGCGGTCGGCCTCGAAGCCGGGAGTGGCCATCGAGAGATAGGCGATCGACCGCCCATCGGGGGAGTACTGCGGCGAATGGTCGTTGCCACCGCTGGTCGTGATCGCCTGGCGGGCGGAGCCGTCCGGTCCCATGACGAACACGTCATTGTTGGTGCTGGTGGCCAGGCTGCTATCGGGGTTATAGACGATCGCCAGTTCGGTCCCGACCGGGGAGACGGCGACATCCCGTCCGCCAAGCGCCAGCGGCGGGATGTCCCGGTCGATCGGGGTGATGTCGGTGAACGCACCATCGGCGATGTTCACCCGGAAGACGTGGGAGCGCACGCCGAGTCGCCATTCATTCCAGTGGCGATAGAAGAGCGAGGTCCAGATCTTCGCCTGGGTGGGCCACGGCGCCCCGCGCCGGGCGGATTCCAGCGAGTCGCCCACCGTGACATCGGTCCAGAAGAAAAGGGTCTTGCCGTCCGGCGACCAGAGGAAATCGCTCATACCGTCCGGCACCTGGGTGATCCGGGTCGCCTCGCCGCCGCGGATCGGAAGCCGCCAGATCTGCGGCGTGCCGTCGCGCGTCGAGATGAATGCCAGGGTCCGTCCGTCGGCCGACCAGCGCGGGGCGCGGTCGTTGCCCGCCCCGCTCAGCGCCTGCCAGCTCTCGCCGGTGGCGACATCGGCCAGCCAGACCTTGGTGGTGGTCCGGTTGCTGTCGAGTGAGGGCGTGGCGATCGTGAACGCGACCAGCCCCCCGTCGGGCGCCAGCTGCGGGTCGCCCACGACGGGCGTGGTGATGTATCCCTCGATGGTGAGTGGCTTCTTGTCCTGGGCCGGGAGCGTGGTCGCCGCCACGCCGGTGAGGGCGAGCACAAAAAGAAAACGCATCAGGCGATGACTCCGCCGCCGAGCACCTGCTGATCGGCGGCATAGAGGACGCCGGACTGTCCCGGCGTGATGGCCCGGACCGGTGTGGCCAGGGCGAGGTCAACTCCATCCGGGCCGCTTCGGATCACGGTCGCCGGCACCGCACGCGAGCGATACCGGATCTGGGCGAAGCAGCTGTCGCCCTCCCGCAGTGGCGCCGCGAGCCAGTTCAGTTCATCCAGATGCAGCCGGTGGCCCAGCAGGTCGTCCGCCGAACCGACGACCACCTCGCGGGTCTCCGGCCGGATCGCGACGACGAACCGGGGCTCGGCGCTGCCGCCGGGAAGTCCCTTCCGCTGCCCGATCGTGTACCGGGCAAAACCCGTGTGTTGTCCGATCTGTACCCCCGAAATCGTGACGAGCGGGCCCGGTGCGAGCGCCGGTGCTTCGGCCGGGAGATGCTCCTCCAGCACCGAGACGTAGTCGTCGTTGGGGACGAAGCAGATCTCGACCGACTCCGGCTTGTCCGCGGTCGCGAGCCCCAGGCGTCGGGCCATGGCCCGGGTCTCCACCTTGGTCAGCTCCCCCACCGGCGTCAGCATCCGCGCGACGACCGACCGGTCGATGCCCCACAGGAAGTAACTCTGATCCTTGGCCGGGTCGCTGCCGCGGTAGAGCCTGCCCTCTCGCGCGGTAGCATAGTGCCCCGTGGCGATCGCATCGCAGCCCATCGACTCGGCATGCGACAGCAGGTCGCGAAACTTGGTGAACGAGTTGCAGCGGACGCAGGGGATCGGGGTGCGGCCACGGCTGTACTCCGACACGAAATTGCCGATCACATCCCGGCTGAACCGGTCCTCCAGGTTCAGCACGTAATGTGGGATCCCAAGCTTGTGAGCGACATCGCGGGCGTCGTTGATGGAATCGAGGGAGCAGCAGGGACGATCGGGCACGCTGTCGCCGTAACAGAACAGCTTCATCGTGGCGCCGATGACATCGAAGCCCTGATCCACCAGCACGGCGGCTGCGACGGAGCTGTCCACCCCGCCACTCATAGCCACCAGCACCCGGCGCCGGGGCAACTCAGGCATGCAGCGCCCCCGTCGGGTGGCGCAGCCGAGTGACGATCGCGGGGATCACGCTGGCGGCGCGCAAGATGTCGGCGGAGGTGGTCTCGCGGCCGAGGCTCAGGCGGAGCGCGCTGCGGGCGAGGTCGGGTGGAATGCCCATTGCCAGGAGCACGTGCGATGGTTCGATGGCTCCCGTGGCGCACGCCGAGCCGCCCGATGCGGCGATCCCGTCGAGGTCGAGGTGCATGAGCAGGGTTCCCGTCTCCGCGCCGGGTACCAGGATGTTGAGCACATGAGGTGAGTGCGCCGTCTGCCCACCGACGATCACCAGGTCGGGAATGGCGGCGCTGAGGCGAGCCCGGAGCTCGCTGAGCAGGCCGCCCAGCCGACGCGCTTCCTCGGTCGCGTGCGCGGCGGCGAGCATGGCGGCCCGGCCTAGACCGACGGCGCCGGCGATGTTCTCGGTACCCGGTCGGAGCCCGCGCTGCTGACTCCCGCCATGGACCAGCGGGGCGAGCCGCGCATGATCCCGCACGATGAGCGCCCCGATCCCCTTGGGGGCGCCAATCTTGTGGCCGGACAGCGTCGCAAGGCCGATCGGGTGATCGCGCAGCGTCAGCGGCACCTTGCCAAACGCCTGCACCAGGTCGGTGTGGAATGGAACGCGAGCGGCATCGGCGCGACGGGCGATCTCGGCGATCGGCTGGATGACGCCGGTCTCGTTATTCACCCACATTACGGAGAGCACCGCCGGGCGCTCTCCCAGGCTGCGATCCAGCGCCGCCATGTCGACGATGCCATCGCCGGTCACCGGGATGACCTGTTCGGTACCGCCCAGGTGGGCGACTTCATGGGCCGCAGCGAGGACCGCTTTGTGCTCGGTGGCGGCGACGGCGACCAGCATGCGCTCGCCACGATCGCGCGCGGCCAGAGCGCTTCCGAGAATGGCGAGGTTGTTGGCTTCGGTACCACCGGAGGTGAACACCACATGGCCCGGCTCGACCCCCAGGGCCGTCGCGACCTCCCGGCGGGCGCCTTCCAGTGCGGCATGGGCGGCCCGGCCGAACCGGTGGCCGCTGGACGGATTGCCAAACAACTCCCCACCCAGCAGCGGGAGCATGGCCTCCAGTACCTCCGGACGGACCGGGGTCGTGGCGGCGTGGTCGAGGTAGACAGGGGCGAAAGTCACCCCCAAAGATACCCTATCCCCTCCGGCCGGGAATCCGCCGCCGCCGGCTACATGCTCTTGACCCCGAGGCTCATGACATCGTCCACCTGGACCGTCTCCTCGGTGTAAAACGGCTCGCCATACCGGGTGCGGATCAGCGACCCGTAGTGCGCGTTCTGCGCCTCGACGAGTGAGTAGAGATCCTGGCCAGTGGGGAAGATCTCGCCAGCGCTGTCGGCCCCATCGAACTGGCTGGCATAGCAGCGGATGGCCTGCATCTTCCGTTCAAATTGCGGGCTGATATCCACCACGAACGTCGGCTTGACCGGATCTTCCCGGTAGGCAAGGGCATAGAGGATCTTGTGGGGCCGGTGGGGAGCTCCCGTCGCATCGTAGCGCGCCAAGCCGGCCAGAAAGCAGGCGTCCCGCCCCAGCTCGGAGGCAATCCGGTGATCGGGGTGGCGCCCAACGGGGAAGGGGAGAATCACAACCCGCGGCGCGAAGTACCGTATCTGCTCCACGACAATGCGCCGGCTGGCGTCGGAGTTCTGGATTCCGGCATCTGGCAGCCCGGCATTCCGCCGTTCTGTCACCCCAAGGACGATCGCCGCTCGATCCGCCTCGGAGCCACGCAGCTCGGCCGAGCCGCGGGTGCCCATCTCGCCAGCGGTCAGATCGAGGATGCCGGTGCGGTGTCCCTGATCCCGGGCGCGCAGCAAAGTGCCGCCGCAGGTGAGTTCGATGTCGTCGCGGTGCGCCGCTATGGCGAGGATGTCGACTGGCATGGGGCGGGGAGGGAGAAAGTGGAATGGGCGAACCGGAAACAGGGAACGGGGAGAATCTACACGACTGTTCGTCTCCCCGATCCCTGTCCCCGGCGACGCGTCGCTAGTTGCGTCCCCGCCACCACCGTCGCCCCAGCCAGACGGCGCCGAAGAGCAGTGCGCCGAGCGGCACGATGACGCCGGAGGAGGCGATGGCCCCGGCGATAAAGTTCACGAAATTGCGCCAGGCCTGGCGGAAGGCGTCGCCGATTACGCCGCCGCTGCCGACGTCGCCGACGATCGGCGCCTTTTCATGCACCGTGACCGTGAGGGAGCTGGTGCTCACATGTGCGCGGAGGTAGCGCAGTCGGCCTTCCATTCGCTCGATCTCTTCCCGCACCCGGGCCAGTTCGCGCTCGATCTCCAGCACATCCGACAGTTTGCCGGTGCGGGTGGCGAGCAGTTCAATCAGGCGGGACTCCAGCCGGCGCGAGTTGGCCACCCGGGCCGTCATGTCGGTGAACTCCTCCCCCACATCCTGAGCCGAGACGTTGACGTACTCCACCTTGCCCAGCGGCGTCAGGCCCGCCACAAGTGCGTCGAAGCGGTCGGCGGGAACCTTGAGCTCGATCGTCGCCGAGCGCACCTGGTTGTCGCCGGACTGGATCTGACTGTTGGCGACATAGCCGCCCACCCGGTCCGCGAGGGCACGCACCTGGGCGACGGCAATCCACAGCGAGTCGATCTGAACGCTCGCGTTGCCGGTCCGGATGATCATCGCAGGGGCGGTCGCAGGGTCACGGGAAGAGTTGGGGAGCGGATTCTGGGCTGGCCCTCCCTCGGCGTTGGCGAACTCGGCCGTGGCGATCCCGCCAGAGACCATAGCGCGCCCCTCGGTCATGGGCGGCGCGGCAGCGACCTCATCCTTGGCGAGTTGCTGTGATTCTGGAAGGCGGTATTCCTGCCCGCAGGCTAGCAGCAGTACGAGGGCGCCGAGCGCGGCGCGGCGGGGCATGTCCGACATGAGGTGGCTGTCCGGGTTGAGGGTGCGCAGGGATGCGCCGGGCGGGGGATGTTGCACACCCCTACTCGTGCCGCAACGCCTCGACCGGATCCATCCGGGCGGCGCGGTTGGCCGGGATCAGCCCGAAGGTCAGGCCGATCATGACGCTGACCAGGGTCGCCACCACGGCACTCCAGAGCGGGACGCCGGAATGCAGGTCGAGCACGACCTTGAGAATCTGCCCGACGCCGAGCCCCACCAGGATGCCGATCAGGCCACCGAGGAGCGTGAGGGTCGCGGCCTCGACCAGGAACTGCCAGAGGATCTCCCGACTGGTGGCGCCCACGGCCTTCCTCAGGCCGATCTCCCGGGTCCGGTCCGTTACCGAGACCATCATGATGGCCATGACCCCGATGCCCCCAACCAGCAGCGCGACACTGGAGAGCGCCACCATGACGGCAAAGAACGCCGTGGTCAGGCTGCTGATCGTGTCGAGGATCTGGTCCTGGGTGATGACGTCAAAGGTGTTCGGCACGCCCGGCCTGAGGCGGCGCTCCTGTCGCAGGGCAGCGATGGCCAGGTCCGTGGCGTCGGGGACCGCGACGGTGGGCCAGGCCTTCACGGAGAGGAAGAGACCGTTGGTCTCGTCGTAGCGGAAGTTGTACTTGGCGGTCCGGAATGGAATGACGGCGCCGATCTGCTGTCCCGGCGGTTCGAAGATGTTATCCGGACGCCGATAGATCCCGACCACCGTCAGGGCTACGCCGCCGATCCGGATGCGCTTCCCCATTGGATCGATCCGGCCGAACAGCCGGTTCGCCGACTCCTCCTCCAGCACCACGACCGGCTCACCGGTCAGCTCCGAGTGGGCGAAGAATCGCCCCCGGAGCAGCGTGCCGCCCAGGAGCTCCATGTAGTGCTCGTCGGCGCCGTAGACCGAGAGCGTCTGGGTCGAGGTGCCCTGGTACTCCATCCGCTCGAACAGCTGGACCCAGATCCCGGCATACTTGATCTCCGGTACGCGACGGATGGCCGCCGCATCACTTTCCCGCAGTACCGGTCGGATCCGGACTTCGTAGGGCAGGGCGTCGGGATTGAGCGGGGTCTGGGAGAAGAACCGCATGACGTAGAACGCGGTCGGCCCGGCGGTGCTCATCGCGTTGAAGATCTGCGCCCTGATGCCCTCCACGATCGACGCCATGGCCATCACGGTGGAGACACCGATGACGACGCCCAGAATCGTGAGGGCGGAGCGGAGCTTGTTGACGCGCAGGGAGTCCAGCGCGACAACGACGCCTTCGTCAATATTGCGGAGCATCATTCTGACCGGAGCGCGGTGATCGGGTCCAGCCGGGCGGCACGGGTCGCTGGGTAGACCCCGAAGAGGATGCCGGTTCCGGCCCCGAGTGCGAGTGCCAGCCCGATCGACCACGAAGTCACCCTGGCCGGCAGCGGGGTGAACTCGGCCACCGCCACGCTGAGGAGCCAGCCCCCCGCAACCCCGGCGATCCCGCCCAGGGTGGAAAGCACGATGGCCTCCACCAGAAACTGACGGCGGATGTCGAGCCGGGTCGCCCCGAGCGACTTCCGGATGCCAATCTCCCGGGTGCGTTCATTCACCGACATGAGCATGATGTTCATGATGACGATCCCGCCCACCACGATGCCGATGCACACCACCGCAGGCACCACGGTGAACAGCACCTTGGTGAGGCTCTGCCAGAAGGCCACCAGCGCGTCGGCCTTGTCCACGGAGAAATCGTTGGCCTCGCCGGGCCGGAGCCGGTGCGACAGGCGCATCGCCTCCTCCGCCCGGTTCATCGCCCCCGCGATGTCGCCCTCGTCGGGCATCTTCACCGACACGGTGGTGGTCTTCCGCCGGCCGTACAGGGTCTCGAAGGTCGTGATCGGAAGCAGGGCAAAGCCGTCGAACGACTGGCCCAGGACCCGGCCCTTCTTGGCCGTCACGGCCTTGATCGTCATCTCCCGCCCTGCGATCCGGATCCTCCGTCCGATGGCCTGCTCCGGGCTGCCGAAGAGCTTGTCCGCCACATCAAAGCCGACCACCGCGACGAGGCGACGTTCCCGAACGTCGGGGTCCGCGAGCGGTGTTCCCGCCGCGAAGCGGTAGTCCTGGACCGTCTGGTACGGCGGGGTGACACCGAAGATGAGCACGTCGCCCACGGTGCGGTTCCGGTAGGACACATCGCTCGTCGGGGTGGGCCAGCCGGACTGAATGGAGACGGCCATCGCGTCGGGAATCGCCCGCCGCACAACCTCGGCGTCCTCGCGGGAGATCAGCGGCCGCTTGGCGATCTGGCGGATCTCGTCGTTGCTCAGCAGGCCGAGCGCGATCGGGGTCCGCCGGACCTGGAAGGCGTTGGTCCCGATGACGGCTCCCGTGACATTCTCCTTCACGTAGGCATTCATCCCCTGGATCACCGCGACCACGGTGACCAGGAAACCGACCGACACGATAATGCCGAGGAGGGTAAAGAACGAACGGAGCTTGGCGGTGAGAATGGATTGGAGGGCGAGGCGGAAGGCTTCGGCGAGGGGCATGCGAGGAATCTAGCCCGGGCGGGAAGCTGGGACGAAGTGGGCGATGAACGCGAGGCGGTGGGCCAGAGAAGCCGGAGATGGACGACAGGAATGTGCCCAGTCCCCGAGCGCCTCGCGCCTATCAGCGATCGCCAATCGCCTGCTATTCGTACCGCAACGCCTCCACCGGATCCAGCTTGCTCGCCTTGTTGGCGGGATAGAGGCCGAAGCAGATGCCGGTAATCGTCGACGCGACGAGCGCGACGACCACCGACCAGAGCGGGACCTCGGCGGGAATCGGGGTGAACTTGTTGACGCCGAGGGCGATCAGGCCGCCGAGAATCATGCCGGCGATGCCGCCCACGAGCGTCAGGGTCGCGGCTTCGACCAGGAACTGGAACATGATTTCGCGACGGGTGGCCCCCAGCGCCTTGCGGACCCCGATCTCGCGGGTGCGCTCGGTGACGGAGATCATCATGATGGCCACGACCCCGACGCCGCCGACCATCAGTCCGACGCTGGAGAGCGCCAGCATCACCACGAAGAAGCCGCTGGTGACGCTATTGAAGCTGTCCAGCAGCTTGTCCTGACTCACCAGCGAGAAGTTGTTTTCCTGCGCCGGCTTCAGCCCGCGGTAGGCCCGCAGGGCGGCGGTCACCCGGTCCTGTGCGTCTGCTACAGTGAGTTCGGGCTCGGGGATCACGGCGAACATCATCCAGCCCTTCCAGTAGTCCGCCACCTTGGTGAAGGTGGAATGCGGGATGACCACCATCGGCGACTCCGAGTCGCCAAACAGGCTTTTGGGTTCGGTGTAGAGGCCGACGACTTCGAACCACTCGCCCGAGACCTTGATCCGCTTGCCGATGGGATCCAGTCCGGGATAGAGCTGCTCCGCCAGTCGATCGTTGATGACGGCCACCCGGGAGTTCGCGGCGAACTCCAGTTGCGTGTAGTTGCGCCCCGCCGCGATGATGCCGCCCTGGGTGAGGATCCAGTCGGGACTGAATCCCTGGATCTGCACCGAACTGAGGTTGACATCGCCGGCCGCCACCGGCCCGCTCGCATCTTCCCGCCAGGTCACACTGCGCAGCCCGGGCACCTGCTGCAGCATCTGGGCTTCCGTGACGGTCAGGCTCGGATTGCGTCGCCACGGCGACAGCTCATCCGAGCCGTCGCTGACATGGATCCCGGCCTGGAAGTACTTGAAGACGAAGAAGGTCTTGGGACCGAGCGTCTCGATCTGGGCGGTCACGCTGCGGTTGACCCCGGTGATCGCCGCCGCCATGGCGATCACGACCATCACACCAATCGCGACGCCCAGAATGGTCAGTGCAGCGCGCACCTTGTTGGCGCGGAGCGAGTCCAGCGCGATACCGACACCTTCAAATACCCGGCCGAAGGACATGAGGACCTACTCCGCCCTGAGGGCAGTGATCGGATCGAGCCGGGAGGCCCGGCTCGCAGGATAGACACCGGCCACGATGCCGACGATCATCCCCAGGGCGACGCCGACGCCGATGGACCAGGGTGCGACGGCGGCCGGGAGCGGCGTGAGCGCGCGGACCAGGTACGCCAGGGCGATCCCGGTGCCGACGCCGAACATCGCGCCGACGGTGGAGAGCGTGGCGCTCTCGATGACAAATTGCGCCATGATGTCGCGCCGCTTGGCGCCGAGCGCCTTGCGGATGCCGATTTCGCGGGTGCGCTCCGCCACGGCCATCAGCATGATGTTCATGATGACGATGCCGCCGACGACCAGCGAGATCGCCACCAGGCCGGGCAGGGCGGTGAACAGCACCTTGGAGATCTTGGTCCACCCCTCCAGCGCGCCGGAGGCGTTCTGCAGGTCGAAGTTGTTTTCCACTCCCGGCTTGAGGCCGCGCCGGCTGCGCATCAGCGCCTCGGTCTCGCCCATGGCGGTCAGCATCAGGGTGGGATTGGCCGCCTTGATCTGCAGTTCGTCCAGCACGTTCAGCGGGCAGATATACCGGCGGGCCGGCGCGCGGAACGGCATCACCGCGAACTTGTCGAGGGAAAAGCCGAACAGCGTTCCGCGCTTGGCGGCCACGCCGATGACGCGGTAGGGCAGACCGGCAATCGTGACCACCTTGCCGAGCGGCTCCCGCCCCTCGAACAGCTTCTCCCCGATCTCGCTGCCGACGACCAGCACCGGCACGCCGGCCCGCACCTCCTGCGGCGTGAAGATGCGGCCGCTGGCGATGTCGACATTCTTGATCTGGAAATAGCTGGGCTCCGTCCCCATCAGCTCGATGTCCTTGACCTGCTTGCCGTTGTAACTCAGGGTCATGCGGTCGGAGCAGAACTTGGCCGTCAGCGCCGGGGTCTGCAGCCGCTCGGTGACGAAGTCGGCGTCGTCGTAGCTGATGCGGGGCCGTCGCTGCCAGGCCCGCCAGGTTTCTTCCGTGACATCACCGGTGTTGATGCCGGGCTGCCGCCGCAGGGTGAAGGTGTTCAGTCCGATCAGCCGGTTGGCGAACTGGTCCTCCATGTACACGTTCATGCCCTGGACGATCGACACGACCGCAATCAGGAACGTCACCCCGATCAGCACCCCGATCAGGGAGAAGAAGCTCTTGAGCTTCTGCGCCACGATCGTGCGGAGCGCCATCCGCACCGCCTCGAAGAGTGGCATCTTACGCCGCCACCCGGGTGTTCGGCGTGTCGCTATGCAGCAGTCCGTCACGCAGCACCACGACGCGCTCGGCATGCTCCGCGATCGACGGCTCGTGGGTGACCACGACGATCGTCTGGCCCTGCGCGTGCAGCTCGGCGAAGACCTTCATGATCTCCTCGCTCGTGGTGCTGTCGAGGTTGCCGGTCGGCTCGTCGGCCAGGAGCAGCGCCGGCTCGTTGACCAGCGCGCGGGCAATCGCCACCCGCTGCCGCTGGCCGCCGGAGAGCTCGTTCGGCTTGTGGGTCATCCGCTGCTCCAGGCCCACCCGGGTCAGCGCCCGCACCGCCCGCTCGCGCCGCTCACGGGCGGAAACTCCGGCATAGACCAGCGGCAGTTCCACGTTGTGGAGCGCCGTGGCGCGGGGCAGCAGGTTGAAGGTCTGGAACACGAAGCCGATCTCCTTGTTCCGCACCCGCGCCAGCGCGTCGTCCGACAGCCGCGAGACTTCCTGCCCGCTCAGCCAGTAGTTGCCGCCAGTCGGCGTATCGAGACAGCCGATCAGGTTCATCAGGGTCGACTTGCCCGAGCCGCTCGGCCCCATGATCGCCACGTACTCGTTGCGGCGGATCGTCAGGGTGAGCCCCCGCAGCGCCAGCACCCGCTCGGTGCCCATCACGTACTCGCGGGCCAGTGCCTCGACATGGATGATGCGGTCACTCATGGCTTCTTGCCCTTGGCCGAATCGGTGACCGCGGCCTTGACCTTGGTGCTGTCCTTGAGATCCCGGATGGCCTGGTAGGTGCCGGCCACAATCGTTTCGCCCGCCTTGACCCCCTCGACGACCTCGAAATACTCGTCGCCCGCAATGCCGACCTTGACGGGCCGGAAGTTGGCGATCCCGTTGGTCACCACGAACACACCCTCGGTTTCCTTCTTCTTGCGTGAGGCGCTGTCGCCCGCTGCGGCCGGGGTCGTTTCGTTCGGCAGCTTCTCGTGCTCCCGCACCGTGAGGGCGATGATCGGGACCGCCAGCGTTCCGCGGCGGATGTCGGTCACGATGCGCGCGGTGGCGGAGAGATCCGGCCGGATATCCTGCGGTGGATTGGTGAGCGTGATCTCGACGCCAAAGTCCACCGCGCGGTCGCTCGAGCCTGACGCGGTCGAGGTCGCCGTGAGCTGCGCGCTGTTGCTGATCTTGGTGACCGTGCCGATGAAGGTCGAATCGGGGAACGCATCGATCGAGACTTCGACCGAGTCGCCCTGGGCCAGCCGGACGACATCGGTTTCATCGACCTGCACCTTGGCGAGAATCACCGAGAGGTCGGCGATGGTCATCAGCAACCCGACGTCGCGGGAAAAGGTGCCGGGCACGGCGACTTCCCCCTCTTCGATCGCGAGCCGGGTGATGCGGCCGGAGATCGGGGCGACGATGCGGGTCTTGCGGAGGTTGTCTTCCGACTCCAGCAGCCCGGCGCGAGCCTGGTCGACCGAGGCCTGGCTGGCATCCAGATTGGCCCTGGCGACATCGTACCCGGTCACGGCCTGCTCCACCGACTCCTGGGTAATCAGACTGGTGTTGGTCTTCTGCAGCTCGAGGGCGCGGTCCCGTGCACGGCGCGCCTGGTCGAGGTTCGCCCGCGCACGGAGCAGGTCGCTCTGGGCCGAGGCCAGGAAGCCCTTGGAGCGGCTCACCGCGGCCTGGTAGATCGCGGCGTCGATCTGGAGGAGGAAGTCGCCCTTGCGGACGAAGTCGCCTTCCTTGACGCCGAGCTTGGTGATGCGGCCCTGGATGTCGGACAGGACGTCGACCTTGGTATCCGGCTCGATCTTGCCGCTGGCCGTCACCACCGCCACGAGGTCGCGCGTGCCGACCTGCTCCAGCCGGACCTCAACCGCCTTGTTCTTGCTCTTGGCCGCACCGAGCGCGGCCACGGCGCCCACGACGGCCACCAGCAGTCCGGCGATCAAACCCAGCTTCATGCGACGGGACATGGTCTCTTCCTCTGTTGTCTATTGACGGAGCGGGCGACCGACGGCTGCCTCGAGGGCGGCCAGGGTCTTGTGGTAATCGTAGATGGCGTTCACATAGTCCCCCTCGGCGCGCTGCACCGAGTTCTGGGCGTCGGAGACTTCCAGCGCGGTGCCGCTGCCCAGCCGGTACCGGTCCTGTGCCAGCCGGAGCTGATCCCGCGCCGCCTCCCGGCTCTGCGCCTGGACCGCGATCGCCCGGAAGGCGGTGCTGAGCCCGAGGTAGCGGCCATGCACGTCGCTCTCGACCTGCAGCGCCTGGGCGCGCACCGTCTCGTCGGCATCCCGGGCCTGCTCGCGGGCCTGCTGCAGCCGGAGCGAACGGCCGAAGCCGGTGAAGATCGGCAGCGAGATCTGCAGGCTGGCGTTGAATGGCTGCTTGGTGAAATTGAAGGGGAAGTTGTTGTTGCTGTTCTGAATCGCGCGCCGGGCCGGGGGTGTGAGGGCGGTACCGGTCGGATCGAGGCCCGCGCCGGCATAGCAGTTGGCTGTGCCGATCGGCGTCAGGCCGGCGCCGGTCCGGATCGAATCCTGCGAGACACACGAATTGGCCGAACCGATTGCCCCGGCCAGGCCCTGGCTCAGCAGGAGGCCGCCGTCGGTCTGCTGCTGGGTGAAGGCGCTCCACCCCGCCCGCATCGACAGGCTGGGGAGGAACGCCGTCTTCGCCGAGGTGACGCCGACATCGGCCTGGTGACGCCGGGCTTCCAGCGCTCGGATGGCGGGGTTCTGGTCCTTGGCCTGCGTGAGGAGCGCGTCGAGGTCGAAGTGCGGCTCCTGCACCGGGAACGAATCGCTGAGCCCGATCTGCTCGAGCGCGAGCGGCGGGGTGATCCCGATGCGGCGAAACAGCTCCAGCTTCGCTTCGGCCTCGGCCTGGACCGCGCGCAGCAGCGCGACATCCGACTGGGCCTTCTGCACCTCGGCCTGACGCACTTCGATCAGCGTCCCCTGGCCGACCCGGTACTTCGCGCTGGCGAGGTCGAGGAAGTTCTGGTTGCGCTCCACCTGCTGCTTCGCCACCGCGACCTGCGCGGTCGCTTGGAGTACGCTCAGGTACTGCTGGGTGACGCTGAAGCGGAGGCCGCTTTCCTCGTTGGCGATATCCTCCTCGACAGCCCGCTGGTTGGCCTTCTGCTCCCGCGGCGCCACGAGCCGACCGCCGTCAATCTGCCAGGAAATCCCCGCACTGTAGTTTGAGCCGACCACCGCCGAGGTCTGGCGGATGAACCCTGAGCCGAAATTGGCCGACCCGGCGCCGGTATAGTCCGCGCCGGCGGACACCGAAGCGCCCGGGAGCAGCTGGCCGTACGCGTTCCGCAGCTGCATCCGGGCGGTCGCGGTGTTGTTCAGCCGCTGCTGATAGAGCGGATTGTGATTGTGGGCCTGCTGCAGAGCCTCGCTGAGACTGAGCGTGGCGGCCGGCGGAGCGACCACCGGTGCCTGTGCCATGATGGATGCTGGCACGAGCAGGGCGGAGACGATGAGGCAGCAGCGTCGCATCGAACGATCCTGTGGTTGAGTAAGGGAGTACGGCCGAAGTCGCGTACGGAGGGGGGTCCTGGTGAGTTTCAGGATGGGACGGGTTAGTAGGGCTGGCGTCTCCGCCTGCCGAAGAACGGGAGTCGCCATCGGTTGGACTGCAGGAGTCCGTGCCGGGGAAACTCAGTCCCGTTGACGCACGGCCTCGATACCAGGGCCGGGCAGGAAGATGCGCAGCAGCTCGCCGCGGCTGCCCAGCTGGATCTCCGCCACGACGCCTCCGGTCAACCGGATGGTGCTGCCGTCGGCGGAGGTAGAACGGGAGGCGGTAAACGCGACCCGCCGGGCATCCGGCAGCAGGACGGCCGTGAGGGCGCGTCCCGCCGCGGTGGCGAGGACCGCGGCCTGCATATAAGGAGAGAAGACGCTGTCGGCGAGAATGATGACCGCGGCACCACCGGGCAGTTCCGTTGCCTGCTCGGCACCGCGAGCGACGCGACGTACCGTCAGCCGATTGCGCTTCTGTACCGCGTAGGTCTGTCCACCTCCCGCCGGTCCGCGGGTCTCCAGTTGGAAGGCAAATTCTTCACCACTCACGCGGTCGAGGCTGGCAGTGAATTCCGGCACCGGGCGACTGCCAGTGAACACCACATGGGAGCTGATCGTGATGCCGTTCGCGGTGGTGGTAACGCTGAACGATTCCGTGCCCGCCTCCCGGTCGTGGATCCGCACGAGCAGCGTGCCGGCGTCGGTCGTCTGGGCGGCGATCGGACTGGTCGAGAACGCTGCGCCAAGCAGCGTAACTGTGAGGCAGACGGGCCTGAGCGATGGGGTGAACATACGGCCCGAATATAGTCGTTTTGCCGGGCCGCTCCGCCCCGCGCTAACTTGCAAACCATGAACACACCGAGCGTCAGCCTCCCACGAGGTGCGATGTGGCTGGTGGTGGCCACGACGGCCGTGGGGGCGGAGTGGCTGCGTCAACCGGCGCCGCAGTGGGGATACCTCGCGGTCGGGCTGACCCTCGTCGCCCTGCTGCTCGCGCGACGCGCGGGACCGGATGGTGGCTGGCGCGGCTGGCTGGTTGTGCTGGCCACCGGCGCGGTCGCCGGCGCGATCGTGCTGGGCCAGTCGCGAATGGCGCGGGTCGCAGCCGGCTGGCCGGTGGAACGGGAGCGTCGGGTGACGGAGGTCTACCGCCGCCTCAGTCGGGAACTCCACGCGACGCTGCAGCAGATCGATGACGTCGCCCGCGCCGCGGTCCCGCTAGCCGACGCCGACCGGACGCGCGCCTTTGCCGAGCTCGACCAGGCGTTGCCAAGAGGCGGGGCGGAGGTTGCAGTCGCCATTCTCGATCCGACCGGTGTGCCGTGGGCCTGGGCCGGCCGCCAGCGACTGGTGCCGGAGCCCGAGGGCGATTCGCTCGCCGCGCGGTTCACCCGATTCTACGCCATACTGGAAAGCCGGCGGCACGCCGCTTCGGGCCGCGTGGTGGTGGCTACGGTGCTGGTGTGGGCCGATTCTGCCGTGCCCCGTCCCGACCGGAGTCTCGCGGCGCGGTTCGGGGCCGAAGCCGGGGTGCAGGTGCAGGTCTTTCCCCCGGGCGGTGCGCCACCCGGTGCGGATGTGTTCGACTACTCCGAGCCGACCACCGCCGGCGACCGTCTGCTGTTCAGCCTCCTCCCCATTGCGCCGGAAGAAGCCGCGGTGCAGGCGGAGACCGATGACGCGGTGGCCGCCGGTGTCGCCCTCGCGCTGGTTCTCCTGCTTGCCGTCGGGTTGCTGACGGGACAGGCGCCAGCGGAGCGGTTTCTGGTCCTGGCAACCCTGCTCTGGGCGGTGCTGCGCTCACCCCTCGGCGCTGCCGCCGGATTTGAGGACCTGTTCTCCGCCGGGACGTTTCTCCGTGGGTCGTTCCGTCCCTTCTCCAGTTCCGCCGGTCACCTGCTGGTGAGCGGCGGTGTGCTGCTCGTGCTCGCCGTCTGGCTGTGGGGACGACGGGGAGCGCTGCCGCGCTGGTGCGCCGCGCTCGGAGGTCTCCTCCTGGTTGGCACCCCCTACTTCATCAGCGATCTCGGTCGCGGGATCACGCCGCCCCTGACGGGAGTGCCGCCCGGGCTCTGGGTTACATGGCAGGTGAGTCTGACGGTGATCACCGCCGCCATCGTGCTCCTCGCAGGGACGCTGGTTTGGCGCGCCCTGCCGGTCTCCGGAGGCACCGGCTGGATCGGAGCGGGCGTGGCGTGCGGTATCGCGGCCGCCGCCGTGGGGCTGCTGCTGTGGGAGCCGCGCGCCGGTTGGCCCGCGTGGTATCCGCTGCTCTGGTTTCCCGCGCTGCTCCTTGTTGCCCGGCCCGGTCCGCGGTGGGCGGTCGTGCTGGGGACTTCCCTCGTCGCGGGGGCGGCGGCGGCGCTGGTGACATGGGGTGCGGAGCTGGATGGCCGGGTCATCGCGGCGCAACGCGATCTCGCGCGCCTGGGCGACATCGAGGATCCGCTCGCGACGCCGCTGCTGGAGCGGCTCGGCGAGGACGCGACGCGGGGTGCCGAACCTACCGCCGCCTCCACGCTGTACCTGTTGTGGCGCGCCTCGGATCTGGGGGGACAGGAGTTCCCCGTGCGCCTCGCGCTCTGGAACCGGGACGGCGGACGCCTGGATGAGCTGGCGCTCGATTCGCTCGACGTGCCCGCCCCCTTGCTGGCCGCGCTCGTGACCAGCCTCGACACGACCCGGAACCGTGTGGTTGTCTCGCTGATGCGCGTGCCTGGCCGGCACTACGTCCTGCTGCAGCGCCTGCCGAGCGGGCGGATCATGACCGTGGTGGCGGGGCCGCGCTCCCGCCTGCTCGCACCGGCCCGCCTCTCCCGCCTGCTCCGCCCGCCCGCGAGTGGGCCGCCGCTGTACGAGATGTCGCTCTCGCCGCCGTTCGAGCCCGGCAGCCGGCGCGAGGGGACCACCACCTGGGTTCGCGACGGGACCCGGCTCAGGATCGAGCGCCAGCTGATGCTGCCGGGCGGTGCCCGGCACGTCCATGTCGTGGTGCAGCAGGGCACGTTCTTCCTGCTGCTGGTGCGGGGCGCCCTGCTCACGGCCCTGGATCTGGTCGTCCTGGCGCTTCTCTGGTGGGTGACGGCGCTGCATCCCGGGTCGCTGCGCAGATCGGTCGAGGTCCGGAGGAAGGCGCGCTCGTTCCAGCTGCGGCTGGCGGTCACGCTCGCGGCCTTCTTCATCGTGCCCGCCACCGGCTTCACCCTCTGGGGACTCGGCCGGCTCAACGATGAGGTCGATCGCACCCGCGATCTCCTGATCTCGACCGCGCTGCGCGATGCGGTGCTGACGGCGGGCGGGCTGCTGCAGGAACCGGGGGATTATCTCGCCGAGGGGCTGGGTGGGCTCTCCAATCGGCTCGAGGCGGACCTGCTGCTCTACAGCGGGGGGCGCCTGGTCGCCGCGAGCGCGCCGATTCTGGAAGACCTGTCGCTGGTCGAGCCGCTGCTGGATGCACGGGTCTTCCAGCGCCTGGCGCTGGGCGATGAACTCGAGTTGACACGTCAGGCCACGACGTACGTCGCCCCGGTACGGGTGGGGTACCGTGTGGCGCAGGCGGGCCCGCCCGGCGGGGTCGGCATTCTCGCCACGCCACAGCTGGCCTACGACTGGGCTCGCACCCAGGACCAGCGCGATCTCGCCGCCGTGCTGGTGCTCGCCCTGCTGACCGGTGTCGCGGCGTCGTTCCTCGCGGCGCAGTGGGCGGCGCGCGCGCTCTCCCGTCCGGTCGCCGATCTGGGCCGCTCCGCCGCCGCCATCGGGCAGGGACAGCCGCTGCCGATGGTGGCGACTCCCCCAGCGGAGTTCGAGCAGGTGTTCGTCGCTTTTCGGCGCATGGCTGCCGATGTCCGTTCCTCACAGGCGGCGCTGGAGGAGGCTCGCCGACGTACGGCGCTGGTGCTGGCCAACGTCGCCACCGCGGTCGTGGCGCTCGACCCCGAGGGGCGGGTACTGCTCGCCAATCCGCGCGCGATCGAAGTCCTGGCGACCGCGCTCCCACCGGGCGACTCACTCGCTCACCTGCTGGGCGGTGAGTGGTCACCGCTGCTGCATGCGGTCGAGGAGTTCCGCCGGGGCAGCGCGCCAACCCATGCGCTGGAGGTCGAGATCGCGGGCCGGACCTACCGGCTGCAGCTGGCCCGTCTCGGTGACGCTCCCGGTGGCTCGGTGCTGGCGATCAACGACCTGACCGACGCGACGCAGGCGGCGCGGGTGCTCGCGTGGGGCGAGATGGCGCGCCAGGTCGCCCACGAGATCAAGAATCCGCTGACGCCCATCCGGCTCGGTATCCAGCACCTCCAGCGGGTGCGGCGCGACCGGCCGGAGCAGCTGATGGGCCTGGTGGATGACACGGCGATCCGCATTCTCGGCGAGATCGACCGGCTGGACACGATTGCTCGCGCCTTCAGCCGCTTCGGCATGCCCGGCGGAGACATGGCACCGCTCGGGCGGCTCGACCTCGTGCCGGTGGTGCGGGAGGTCGCCGGACTCTACGCCCTGACGGCGGAGGGACTCGTGGTCGTGGTCGCGGCGGATGGCGCTTCACTCCAGGCCGCGCGGGAGGACGAAGTGAAGGAAGTGCTCGGCAACCTGCTGGAGAACGCCCGCAACGCCGGCGCGCACCGCATTGTCCTGCGGATACGGAGCGACGGACTGGATGTCGAGGATGACGGGCGCGGGATTCCGGCCGCGCTGCTCCCCCGCATCTTCGAGCCCCGCTTCTCCACCACCACGAGTGGCGCGGGCCTCGGCCTGCCAATTGTCAGGCGCCTGGTCGAGAGCTGGGGGGCGACGGTGACGGTGGAGAGCGAGGTGGGCCGGGGTACCGTGGTACAGCTCCGCTGGCCGCTGGCGGCAGCTTCCGGATCGGCTACGATGCCTTGAGCGTCGCGAGGGTCGCCTGCAGCGTGGCGACGGTGGCCGCGTAGGCCGGATCGTTCACCACGTTGGTCAGCTCGAAGGGATCGAGCTGGAGGTCGTACAGCTCCCGGTCGCCGTTGACGTATTCATTGTACAGGTAGCGCGAGGTCCGCACGCCCTGCGAGTCGATGTGTCCGGGGGTCGGGGTGCCCAGGTGTTCGACCAGGATGGCACTGCGCCACGGTGTCGCGGGATCGATGAGCAGGGGCAGCAGACTCACACCGTTGACGTTGGCCGGCGCCGAGATCCCGGTCCACGCCGCGAAGGTCGGGGCCAGATCGATGTTGGCCGCCAGGCTGGTGTCATGCCGCGCGCTCAGCCCGGGTGCCCGAATCCAGAGCGGCACGCGGATGCATTCCTGGTACGGGCATGATTTCGCATCCAGCCAGCGGTGTTCCCCCCACGAATAGCCGTTGTCCGAGCTGAAGACGAACAGGGTATGCGGCCAGCGCCCCGACTGCTTCAGCGCAGCAACCACCCGTGACACCATCCGGTCCACCGCCAGCAGCGATTCCAGCTGCCGCTGCCGAAGGGAGTCTCCCGCCGCCACCCTCGCCTGCGTCAGGCGGGGCAGCGCCTGAATCCACGCCGGCTTGTCCGAGACGTCCGCCTCGTCGAACGAACTGGGGCGCCATGGCGCCACGCCGTTGAAGGCGCCGACGTCGCCGGGCGCGGGTGTCGCCGGTGCATGCGGCGCGTACGGTGTCAGGTAGAGGAAGAGCCCCTGCCGCGGGTTGGTGCTGCCGATGAACTGCTCCGCCTTGGCCGTCAGCACATCGGTGGAATAGTCCGCCGGTGCGGCGCCGTACGCGGTGAGTGTGCCGTTCACGTTCAGACTGTAATTGTAGAACTCCGGTGGGACAAAGGCCTCGAACTCCGCCCACCCCGGCGGGACGGCGGGCGAGATCCGCTGATAGTCATTGAGATACTTGCCGAGCAGCGCGGTGCGGTACCCCGCCTGGGTGAGCCAGGTCGCGATGGTCGAACTGGGATCGAACTTGGACGCGCCGCCGTTGGGCAGGGCGTTGGTCAGCACGCCGTGGTTATGGGCGTACCGGCCCGTCAGGATGCTGGACCGGCTGGGGCAGCAGAGGGAGGTGGTGACGACAGCCTGATCGAATCGGACCGTCTCGGCGGTCAGGGCGGCGTCGGTGAGGGGCATGTAGCCCATCAGGTCGTAGCGCTGATCGTCACTGAGGATCAGCACGATATCGTTGGGCCGTGGGTTCTGGATGGTGACGGCCACGGCAGGGGACAGGGCGGTCTGGCCGACGGAGTCGCGCGCCCGCGCCGAGACGGTGTGCGGTCCGTCGGCAAACGTGTAGCTGTCTATCCTGAGGGCGTACGGCGGGGTGCTGACCTCCACGCCGAGGTTGGCGCCATCGAGCTTGAACTGCACCCCGGCGATGCCGGTCGGCGCCGAGGCGCTGGCGGTCAGGGTGAGTGAGTCGTTCAGGATAGCGCCGCTGGTCGGCGCACTGATCGTGACCACGAGCCCGGGAGGGGGCGGCGGCGTGACAGTGCCGTCGGAGCCACAGGCGACCAGCGCGGCCAGTGCCGCCGGCAGCAGCCCACCGGCGGTGGCGGAACGGAATCGGGAGAACGTGCTGGCCGACATGGGAATGAAAAGTACCTTTGGTTGCGCAATCCCGCAGTCGCGTGCATCGTACCGCCCGGGTTCCAGTGGAACCCGAGGCGGTTTCCAGCCATTCCAGGGATGGGTGCTGGGGGTCGGCCCGAGTCCTGCTTCCCGTAGATGCCACGTTCCGTCGTTCTCGGGCGTATCTCCCAAGGACAATTCTCCATGAATCCCGAGCCCATCCCGCAGAGCCTGCTGGCGGTCCACGACCTCCTCAGGGAAACCCTTGCCACAGCGAGGGATAACAACGGGCCATTCCACTACGGGGTCGCCGTTTTTCCCCGGACCGGACGGTTTGGGGCCCCGGTCTTTGGCATTGCGACCAGTGGCGGCGAGTCCACAGTGCTGACCTACCGGATGCTACAGTCGCTGGTTGAGCTGCCGGTCTATCTCTCCGGCCGGATTCCCGCCACCATCCGCGAGGGCCTCAGCTACGGACCCCCGCGGGTCATTCCGGTCGCGCTGCTCGACCAGCCGGTCCTGCGGGTGGGATTCACCTGCTGTATCGGTGCGAGTCGGGATGATCTCGATCGGACCCAGCCGCTGGAGACCAGCGTCTTCGCCGGCGACCTCACCGCGCCGCTGATTCTGCTGCTCGACGCCCGCCCCGACGGCTGGCCGCAGTAGCCCATCGCTGTCCGACCCGGCGACCACCACCGCTGTTCGCAGTTTTTCCGAGCCTCCCCGCGCCATTCCGGTACCCGCTCCACCCATCTGTGGTGTCACCATCCTCCGGTCTCTCCCGGAGAATCCTGCATGCTCGCCTGTGTCCACGCCGCCACCCTGCTCGGCATCGAGGCCTGTCCGGTCGCCGTTGAAGTCGACCTGAGCCCGGGCCTGCCCGGCTTCGCGACGGTGGGATTGGCGCAGGGCGCGGTCAAGGAGAGTCGGGAGCGGGTCACGGCCGCGCTGAGCAACAGCGGGTTCCTGTTGCCGCTCAAACGCATAACGGTCAACCTGGCGCCGGCGGACCTGCGCAAGGAGGGCTCCGGCTTCGATCTGCCCATTGCGATCGCGCTGCTCCAGGCGAGCGGGCAACTGCCGGAGGGAGCTGCGGCGGGATTGCTGGTGCAGGGGGAGCTCGGACTGGAGGGAGACCTGCGCCCCATTCGCGGCGCACTCTCGGTTGCGCTCCGCGCCCGGGCCCAGGGGCTTCGTGGCCTCATCCTTCCCGCGGCCAACGCCAACGAGGCGGCGGTTGTCGCCGGCCTGGTGGTGATCGGCGCGCGTTCGCTCGGGGAGGTGGTGCGGCACCTGTCGGGAGAGGCACCACTGGCGCCGACTCCTCACGATCCGGCGGCGTTCGCCGCGCTCCCCGTCACCGATGAGCTGGACTTCGCCGATGTGCGCGGGCAACCGGCCGCCAAGCGGGCGCTTGAGGTGGCGGCGGCGGGGGGGCACAACCTGCTGCTGCTCGGCCCCCCCGGGGCGGGAAAGACAATGCTCGCGCGGCGGCTGCCGACGATCCTGCCCTCGCTGTCGATCGAGGAGGCGATCGACACCACCCGCATCCACAGCGTCGCCGGCCTGCTGCCCGCGGGTCGGGCCCTCGTTACCGCGCGCCCCTTCCGGGCACCGCACCACACCATCAGCGATGCCGGTCTCATCGGCGGCGGGGCGATGCCCCGGCCGGGCGAGGTGAGCCTCGCGCATGGCGGCGTGCTGTTCCTGGACGAGCTGCCTGAATTCCGTCGCAATGTCCTCGAGGTGTTGCGCCAGCCACTCGAGGACGGCGTCGTGACGCTGAGTCGTGCGGCCATGAGCCTCACCTATCCGGCGCAGTTCACCCTCATTGCGGCGATGAATCCCTGCCCCTGCGGGTACGCGGGTGACACACGGCGGTCATGCACCTGTGATCCCGCACTGGTCGAGCGCTACCTGAGCCGGCTCTCTGGCCCCCTGCTCGACCGGATTGATATACAGCTCCGGGTGCCCGCCGTGCTCGCGACGGAGTTGACCGGGGAACAGGTCGAGGAGCCGAGTCGGGCAATCCGCCTCCGGGTTGAGGCAGCCCGGGCCCGGCAGCGTCAGCGCTTCCCACCCGGGACCGGGGTCGCGAGCAACGCCTGCCTCGCCCCCCGCGAGTTGCGCCGCTACTGTCGCCCCGACCCGGCGGCGGAGGAGCTGCTCCGTGCCGCGCTCACGCGACTTGGCCTGTCGGCGCGGGCCTATCATCGGGTGCTGAAGGTGGCACGGACCATCGCGGATCTGGCGGGGGAGGAGACGGTGGGGACGGCGCACATCAGCGAGGCGATCCAGTACCGCACGCTGGACCGGGCGGCGTTCGGGCGGGCGAGGGCGGCGGGGTAGGTG
>JAWXBX010000264.1:0-12243 GCA_034440415.1 Gemmatimonadota bacterium
CCAGGAGTTGGGTACGGTCGTCTGGCCGAATGGGGCGGACATCGATCCGGACGTGCTGATCGAAGGACTCAGCCCATCGTGGCAGGAGATTCCGGTTCGAGCTGTTCCCTGACAGGCGACGGAGACTGGCGGGACTTGCGGCGGGTTGTAGCCCGCCGAAAGCGATCATCCGAAAACACCACGGGGGCCGCATGGTAGGGCCGCATGTATGCGGCCCCCACACGCGGCCCCCTACTTCTTGTGGCTCCCTTCGCAAAACGGCTTGGTCTCCGGCTGCGTCATGACTTGGCCATCCTCATCGAGCACGATGATGGTGCCCTCGCTGGTGATGGCGCCCTTCCGTGTGGAGAACCGTGCGTCCGCTTCACCCGAACCAGCTGATTGGCAGCAACTGCGCTGGAAGGGTACCTTGCGTTCCACGTCTGTTCCCCGGGAAGCATTCCGCTTGACGAGGCCCTGGTGACCCTTCCGTGCAACGGCTCCGATACCCTCCCCGAGGCGGCCGAGACCCACGCCGATGTCCTCCGACGGCTCTCGCCAATTGCGCACCTTCGCCCTACCCTTCCTGCCGCCACGCTGCCGTCATCGCTGGGCTAACCGAGTTCGGTCCAGCCGAGACGCCGGCGGCCGTTGCGCGCACCGGATTGTGGCAAGAGCGTGATTGCCCACTCCCGGTTGGCAGCCCCCGTCGCGAATGATAGGTTTCAATCCATCCCTGAATGCGAGCGACTCGTGAGCGAGCTGGTCTTTCTGGTCGAGGAGTCCCCGGAGGGCGGATATACCGCGCGCGCGCTCGGTGCCTCCATCGTCACCGAAGCGGATGACCTGCCCTCCCTGCGGGAGGCGGTGCGCGCCGCTGTCCGTTGCCATTTCGACGCGCCCAGCCTGTCCACGGTAGTGCGGCCGAATCCGGTTCACGACGGAGGCGCGCCATGACCCCATCACGACCTGATGACCTCGTTGCACGACTCCGCCGCTTGCCGCCCGCCGAGCAGCAGCGGGCGCTGGCCTATGTACGGACTCTTGAACGCGCGGTGGAGCCTCCCGCACTCCTGCAGTCGGTCGGCAGCATCCCGGTGGACGAACTGAACGCGATGGCCGCCGCGATCGAAGCTGACTGCGAGCGGACCGATGCCGCCGACTGGTAGCCCGGTCCGTGCGCGGGCGCTGACCGACACGACGGAGGAGGCCGCCGTCGTCCAGACGCAGATCCTCCGGCGCCTTTCTCCGATTGCGCGCCTCGATTTGGCCGTCGAGATGAGCATGACGGCACGAGCGCTCCTCCGCGGCAGACTCCGCGCCGCACATCCTGATTGGACCGAGCACGCGGTAGACCGCGAGCTCCTGCGCCATACCCTTCCTGCCGCCACGCTGCCGCCATCGCTCGCATGACCGCGCCGGACCTCTTCCGTCGCGTGGTGACGCTCCTCGATGAGTGCGGCATTCCCTACATGCTCACTGGATCCTTCGCGAGCTCCTTTCACGGCGTCCCGCGCGCAACCCAGGACATCGACTTCGTCATCGCGCCATCCAGACAACAGCTTCACACTCTCATCGCCCGGCTTCCCGACGAGGAGTACTACGCGGATGAGGCGGCCGCCCTCGAGGCGTTGGCGGGCGAGTCGCAGTTCAATGTGATTGACCTGGCGACCGGCTGGAAGATCGACTTCATCTGCCGAAAGACACGGCTCTTCAGCCGGACCGAGTTCGAACGGCGCACCAAGGCGGAGCTGGATGGACTGTCCCTGTTCGTCGCAACCGCCGAGGACGTGGTTCTTGCCAAGCTCGAATGGGCGAAGCTGGGAGGGTCGGAGCGCCAGATCGAGGATGTTGCCGGCCTGCTCCGGACCCGTGGAGAGGAGCTGGACGCAGACTACCTGGCCCACTGGATTGAGGTGCTTGGACTCGGAGTGCAGTGGCAGGCAGCCAACGGCAGGCGGTAGGGAGCGGGCGCGAGGAGGCGCACCCCGCCGCTACTCTACTTCTTGTGGCTCCCGTCGCAAAACGGCTTGGTCTCCGAGCGCCCGCACCCGCACAGCTTGATCATCCCCGGTCGCTTGGTCTCGGGCTGGGTCATGACGTTGCCGTCCTCGTCGAGCACGATGACCGTGCCCTCGATGGTGATGGTGCCCTTCTTCTTGAAGAAGACGGTGATCGGTGGGGTGGGATCCATCGGGGGTATCGTCCTCAGGCGGTCTGCACACCGCGGGAATGGTCTTCGGCGATCTGGAAATCCTGCGCCGGTGCCCGAAGCGCCGCCGCGATGCCGCGCTCCTGCACCAGTGCCTCGGTCATCCGGTGGCCCAGATAGTAGCCGGAGCGCTCCGGCAGTACCCGACCGCTGACCAGCCGCGCCGACGGCGACATGCCGCCACTCAGGTACCGCAGACGCAGGCCGATCCCGCGCCCATCCAGTTCCGGCTCCACGACGCGCCGGAGGAATGACTCGAGCTCCCGGAGCCGCCGGTACTGCCGCCGCGGATAGCCGAAGTAGTTGGCGGCATCGAGACCGGGTGCGACCGCCTCCGCCGCATGCACCGCGAGTCCCTCATTCACCAGCAGCTCCCGCAGCGTCGCCCGGCTGCCGGTGACCCAATAATCGTAGTTGCCGCCCTGGTCCGCCACCAGACGGCGCAACTCGCTCTGACTCGTCGGAGAGGTATAGCGCACCGTGTGCGCGAGCTCATGGGCTACCCAGAGCGGCATCAGCTCCGGCGGCAATCCCATGCCGTAGGTCTCGGGATTGGCCCGGCCGGTGAAATGCTCGATGCAGATGAACGCGACGCCGCGGCCGCCCACCACCAGCTCGCCGGCGTTCGCCGCGCCCATGCCGACCATCAGGTACACATCGGTCGGCCGGTCGACCTGCAGCAGGTCCTCCGACTGGGCGATCGCGTCCTCGATGATCCCCTCGACATCGGTCGAGCCGAGCAGCTCGGTCAGGTCGGTACGCTCGGCATTGAGTGCGTGCGAGATGACGGCACGCGCCTGCGGGCTCTCCAGATCCAGCACGTAGTTGTGCCAGTAGGCGGAGAGCACAGCGCGATGGGCATTGAGGTACTGCTCGAATGCCGCTTCGCGATCGGGGGCCTGGAGGACGGCGAGGAATTCGGGGACGAGGTTGATCAGCACGTGCGGGAATATCGGTCGTTCGCTGAGAGACGCAAGTAGGTGGCAGGTGGCAGGGAGCAGGTGGCAGTACACACCATGTGGCGCTCACGCAAGCGTGTGACTGAAATCACGCGGAATCCCATTGTGTCGTTCGATCGATTGGGCAGCTGGCTGCCACCTGCCACCTGCCACCGATTACCCCGCCAACGACCATTGGCTGACCGCTAATTCATCTCCCGCTGCTTCCGCTTGCTCACCTCATCCAGGAAGCGACGCTCTTCCGCCGTCAGGCTCTCGATCCCGGTGGCGCTGATCTTGTCGAGCACCCGGTCCAGTTCGGTGGTGACGGGATCGGTGCCGGCCCGCGGGCTGACCTGGCGGGAAGGAAGCGCCGCGTGGGGCTCGGCGTCCCGGGAGCTGGGCTGTTGGACCATGACGACTTGCTCCGGTTGCTGGCGCGATGGTGGAAGCGGGCGCCGCTGGGTGAGTGAGTTCAACTTGAAATAGAGCCAGCCCGCGAGCATACCGCCCAGATGAGCCTCATGGGCGGTACTGCCCGGGAACCAGCGCGCCGCGACGAGATCCATCACGGCCAGCCCGATCACCAGCGTCCGCGCCCTGATCGGGAACGGTACCGGAAAGACGAGGATCTCGGCGTCGGGCCAGTAGATCGCAAAGGCGACGGCGACGCCGAGGACCGCACCGGAGGCGCCGATGACGGGATGTGCGCCAGCCACGAAAGCGAGGGCGATCGACGCGAGTGCGGCTCCGACACCACAGTAGAGGTAGTAGGTGAGAAACGCCTTTGACCCCATCCGGGACTCGACCGCAGTGCCGAAGAGGTACAGGCCCAGCATGTTGGTGGCGAGGTGGAGAATGCCGTCGTGGACGAAGAGATAGGTCAGCACCCCCCACGGCTGGGAGATGAATCCCCCCGGATCCATGGCCAGGCTGGAGCGGATGCCCGGTGAGGTAAACACCGTTTCCAGCAACAGTTGCACGACCGCGGTCACCGCGATCAGGCGGGCGACCGAAGGCGTCAGGCGGGGAAACGACGGGCTGGTGTTGGGCATGGAGACCTAACTACTTGAACCCTCAGGGCTTCTCCCAGGTTCCGCGACCCCTCGACGGCGGGCCGTGCGGCAGATCCGGTCACACAGCGCAGCAAACTCGATGCCTGCCGCCTTCGCAGCCTGCGGAAGAAGGCTGGTTGCGGTCATTCCCGGAAGTGTATTCGCCTCTAAACAGTAGAGTTGCCCCTCCGGAGTCAAGCGAAAATCAACCCGGGAGTACCCGCCCAGCTTGAGACAGCGGTGGGCGAGCAGTCCCAGGCGTCCGGTTTCGGCGGCAATCGCGGCCGGCAGCTGTGCCGGAAAGATCTCCTCCGACATCCCCGGCGTGTACTTGCACTCGTAGTCGAAGATCTCGTGTTTCGGGATGATCTCACCGACCGGAAGCACGGCATCGTCCAGCACGCCGACGGTCAATTCCCGTCCCGGAATGAACGCTTCGACCATGACCTCATCATCGAATTCGCCGGCGAACCAGACCGCGCGGTCGAAATCCTCGGCGCGCTTCACCACGGTGAGGCCGACGGTGGAACCCTGCTTTGACGGCTTCACCACCACCGGCCAACCTAAGGCGTGGCCCGCTTCGCCTGCGGTGACGGGTGTCATCCGCCATCTGGCGGTGGGGACACCGGCCTGGAGAAACAGCCGTTTCGACACATCCTTGTCCATCGCGAGCGCGCTGCCGAGCGAACCGCTGCCGGTGTAGACGACATCGAGGGTGTCGAGAATCGTCTGGATGGTACCGTCTTCCCCGCGACCACCGTGCAGCGCCAGGAAGACGACATCCGCCTGCCGCACTTCCGGCAGGGCACCGAGCGAGGTGAGCAGGAAACTGCGCTCGCGCGCCTGCAGCTCCGCGACGCTGGGTGGTGTCGTGCCGACTGCGCCCAGCAGGTGGTCCGCCTCGCGTGATTCGGGGACGAATCCGGTGACGGTGTCGACCACAACAACCCGATGCCCCGCGAGCCGCAGCGCCGGAACAACCTGGCGGGCGGAGGCGAGGGCGACATCGCGTTCGGCGGAGGCGCCGCCGGTGAGGACCGTTATGCGCAAAATAGGTGGCAGGTGGGAGGTGGCAGGTGGCAGGGAGCAGGTGGCAGGGAGCAGGTGGCAGGGAGGAGGCAGTCGGTGGCAGGTGCTGCCACCTGCCCGCTGCGAACTGCCACCTGCTCACCTCGTCCCAATCATCTGCTGCAATATGTCATACCGGCTCACGATGCCGATCAGGGTGCCGTCTTTCTGCACCAGCGCGGCCGGGCTCTCGCGGGTGAGCAGCGGGCCGAGGCGTTCGGTCGGGGTGAGGGCATCGACGACCACGAAGGGCGGGTCCATCAGCTCCCGCACCGGCCGGTCGAGGAGCGACGGCTGGGCCAGCGCCTTGGTCATCAGACTGCTCTCGATCAGGCCGCCGACACACTGTCCCGCTTCCAGCACCGGAATCTGGCTGACTCCCCAGGTGCTCATCAGGTTGAGCGCCTGGCGTACCGCCGCCGCGGGCGCCACGCTGACCAGTGCCGGCGAGTTGGCCGGCCGCCGGCGCAGCAACTGGTCGACGGTGACGCGGGGGATGTCGAGCATCTGGTTTTCCTGCATCCACTCGTCGTTGAAGACCTTCGAGAGGTAGCGCTCACCGGTGTCGCACAGGACAGTGACGACGCAGGCACTGGGATCGTCCAGCTCCCGGGCGATCTCCAGGGCGAGGGCGACGTTGAGCCCCGCCGACCCGCCGACCAGGATCCCCTCCTCGCGGGCCAGCCGCCGGGCCATCGCGAGCGAATCTCGGTCGGAGACCTGGCGGAAATCATCGAGCACGTCGAACCAGATGGTGCTGGGAATCTTGTCGCCGCCGATCCCCTCCACCTTGTAGGGATAGCTCTCGCCCATCGTCTTGGACTTGGCGTACTGGGCATACAGCGAGCCCTGCGGTTCGCCGGCGATGATCTTCACCCTGGGGTTCTTCTCCTTCAGGAACTTGCCGGTGCCGCTCACCGTGCCGCCGGTCCCCGCTCCCGCGACGAAGTGCGTCACCCGGCCTTCGGTCTGGGTCCAGATCTCGGGGCCGGTGGTCTCGTAGTGGGCCTGCGGATTCACCTGGTTGTAGAACTGGTTGGCGAGGATGGCGCCCGGCGTGTCGCGGACGATCTGCTTGGCCTTGTTGACATAGTTGTCGGGATGGTCCGGCGGGACCGCGGTCGGGGTGATGACAACCTCGGCCCCGTAGGCCTTGAGCAGGCGCACCTTTTCCTGCGACATCTTGTCGGGCATCGTGAAGATGCAGCGATAGCCCTTGAGCGCGGCGGCGATCGCGAGGCCGACGCCGGTGTTCCCGCTGGTGCCCTCGACGACCACCCCGCCCGGCTTCAGCTCCCCCCGCTGCTCGGCGTCCTCGATGATCTTGAGTCCGATCCGGTCCTTCACCGATCCACCCGGGTTGGCGTATTCAGCCTTGCCGTAGATCGGGGTGCGGATCCCGGCGCCGATGCGCTGCAGCCGGATGAGCGGCGTCCAGCCGATGGTGGCGAGGACGGAGTCGTAGGCTTTGGTGTGCGGGGGCGTGAGCGTCACGGTGTCAGGCCTTGACCGGGGGACAGACCATGTGGGGAAGCCAGACGAGAATCTTAATCGCGCAACCTCACGGCGTCGTGCCGCCGGCCTGTGAATGGTGAAACCGGACCGGCTGGAGAAAAGTCGCCGCCACCGGTGTGCCACCGCGCAACGCCGGTGCAAAGCGGAACCGCTGGACCGCCTCGAGTGCGGCGGTGTCGAGTGCGGGATAGCCGGACGATTCCGCCAGCACGGTCGAGTCGGGGTAGATGCTCCCCGCCGAATCGACGTGGAGCCGCAGCAGGACGTTGCCCTCGATGCCCCGGGCATAGAGCGCGGGCGGGTACTCGACCGGCGACTCGGGATTGATCATGACCGGGGCATCGTCGCCCCGCTTGGCCGAGGCTTCTTCCGGCAGGCGCACGGTGTCGGGGTTGGAGCGGCTGCAGGCGAGGCAACACAGCAGGACGGGGAAGAGGGAACGGGGACGGGGGAACGGGATGGTCATTCCGGATCGGCCGCGCCCGGCGAGCCGCTCGAGGCTCGCCCCCTTCCCTGTTCCCCGTTCTCCATACGCCTGGCTCACTGGCCGACGCCGAAGACCAGCAGTGCACCCACTCCGAGCGCGGTGATCAGCGGCCAGAGGACAAGGCTCCTGGTGAACCGGATCAGGAACAGCGTCGCGGCCGCCACGCCAAAGCCGATCGCCGCATGGGTGGCGGCCTCAGCCGGCGCGAGGCCCTGACCCAGCGAGGCGCCGCCCGCCAGCGCGCCGAAGATGCCGGCCAGCAACAGCGCCTTGCCGATCCGGATCACGATGATCACCGCGAACACCAGCAACATCGCCGCGATGAGCGTCGGGCCGTTGATGCTGTCGATGAACTGATTCACGAAGGGCATGGGCGAGATCCGGGGGTGACTACTCGGTGGAGCGACGCTTCAGATCGGCGAGGCGATTCAGCGCCTCCAGCGGTGTCAGCGTGTCGAGGTCGAGCGCGCGCAGTTCATCCATTACCGGGTGCGGCACGGCGGCGCCGCCGAACAGGGCGAGTTGCCCCGGATCCTCCTCCATCGGCCCCGGTCCCGGCGCCACCCGATGCTCGCCCTCGAGCGTCTTCAGCACCTCTCGCGCCCGGCGCACCACGCTGGCCGGCAGCCCGGCCAGCTGCGCCACGTGAATGCCGTAGGAGCGATCAGTCCCGCCCGGCTCGAGCCGGTGGAGGAAGATCACCTGATCGCCCGCTTCCCGCACCGCGACATTGTAGTTGCGGGCATGGGCGAGCTGTTCCGGCAGTTGCATCAGCTCGTGGTAGTGGGTCGCGAACATGGTGCGGCACCCCACCCGGTCGTGCAGGTGCTCCGTCACCGACCAGGCGATCGCGACGCCGTCGTAGGTCGAGGTGCCGCGGCCGATCTCGTCCAGCAGCACCAGGCTCCGGGCCGTCGCATTGTGGAGAATGGCGCTGGTCTCGCTCATCTCGACCATGAAGGTCGACTGGCCGCGGGAGAGATTGTCGCTCGCCCCCACGCGGGTGAACAGCCGGTCGACCACGCCGACTTCCGCGGCGGCGGCAGGCACATAGCTGCCCAGCTGCGCCAGCACGACAATCAGCCCGATCTGCCGCAGGATGGTGCTCTTGCCCGCCATGTTGGGGCCGGTGACGAGCAGCACCCGTTCCGCCGGATCGAAGACGACGTCGTTGGGGATGAAGGACTCGCGCGGCATCAGCCGCTCGATGACCGGGTGGCGCCCCTGCCGGATCGTGAGCGTCAGGCCCTCGTGTACCGCCGGCCGCACGTATCCGTGCAGCACCGCCACCTCGGCGAGCGCGCCCCAGACATCCAGCCGTGCCAGCGCCCGCGCCGTGAGCTGTACCCGGGTCGTGGCCACGCAGACCAGGTCCCGCAACTCGCCGAAGAGCTGCGCCTCCCGCACCCCGATCTTCTCCTCCGCGCCCAGCACCTTGGCCTCATAGCTCTTGAGCTCCGGGGTGACGTACCGCTCGGCGCCGGTGAGCGTCTGGCGCCGTTCGTAGTCGGCCGGGACCTTGTCGGCGTGCGCGTTGGTGATCTCGAGGAAATAGCCGAACACCTTGTTGTAGCCGACCTTGAGCGACGTGATCCCGGTGCGTTCCCGCTCCTGCTGCTGCAGCGCGGCGATGTACTGCTTGCCGCCGTCGCGCAGATCGCGCAGTTCATCGAGCTCGGCATCGAAGCCGGCGCGGATCACTTCGCCATCGGCCAGCACCGCGGGCGGGCGCTCCGTCAGCGCCGCGACCAGCGCTTCGGCGAGATCCTGCAGCAGGTCGAATTCCTCCACCACCTGGCCGAGCGCGGTGCTCTGGTCCCGCGCCGCGAGGCCGGTGAGCGCCTCGAGGACGTCGGGCAGTCGCTGCAGCGAATCCCTGAGCGCGCCCAGTTCCCGCGGGGTCGCCCGTCCCGCCGCCGCGCGACCCGCCAGCCGCTCCATGTCGCGCACACCATCGAGCGCCTCGCGGAGCCGGGCCCGGCCCCGGTTGTCCTGCACCAGTACCTGCACCGCGTCGAGTCGCTTGGTGATGTCGGCCGGCTCGCGCAGCGGCGAGAGCACCCACTGTCGGAGCAGGCGGGCACCCATCGGCGTCAGCGTCAGGTCCAGTGACTCCAGCAGCGTGGTGCCGCGCGCGCCGGCACGCAGCGGCTCGACCAGCTCCAGGTTGCGCCGGGTCATCTCATCGATCCAGAGATGCCTGACCGACCGTCGCACCACCGGCCGGCGCAGGTGCGGCAATCCGCTGGGCTGCAGCTCGCCGATGTAGCGCAGCAGTGCCCCGGCGGCGCCGATGGCGGCGGCATCCTCCGGGCCGAGGCCGAGGCCGTCGATGCTGGCGAGCTGGAAACGGCGGGCCAGCTCGGTGCGGGCCAGCTCGGCATCGAACTCCCACCGTTCGCGCGGCGTGGCGAGGACGCCTTCCCCGAGGCGGATCGTCTGGTCTGCCGGGTGCACCAGCTCGGCTGGCCCGAGGCGATCGACCGCCTCGGCCAGCTCAGCGCCGTCGACGGTCTCGAGCAGAAATTCGCCGGTGGAGAGGTCAATGGCGGCGAGGCCTGCGGCTCCTATCGGCGGAGCTGGAGCTCCGCCCCCACCCGGAGAGCCGCTGAACACTGCCACCAGGAAGTTGTTCCTGGCCCCGGTGAGGAACGACTCGTCCAGCACGGCGCCGGGTGTCAGGGTCTCGACCACTTCCCGCTTCACGATGCCGCGGGCCAGCCGGGGATCCTCCACCTGCTCGCAGATGGCGACGCGGTGCCCGGCGGCAATGAGCTGGCGGAGGTAGTCGGCGGCGGCCTTTACCGGGACGCCGGCCAGCGGGACACCGTCGCCGCGGGAAGTGAGCGTGATACCGAGGACGCGGGCGCCAAGCTGGGCGTCCTCGAAGAACATCTCGTAGAAATCGCCCATGCGGAAGAAGAGGATCGCGTCCCGGTGGCGGGACTTGATCTCGCGGTACTGCTGCATGAGCGGCGAGCCGGCCGCGTCGGCCTTGCTGCTCACGGCTCCTTCACGATGAACGGCGCGCCACCCAGCTTCTGCTTCACTTTTGCGAGCGCCTGCTGCGCCTGCGCCCGGTCGGGCCACGGCCCCGCCCGGATCTTGAAGAGATTTTTTTCCTGCACCACATACCCGGTGAAGCCGGCGGCCGTCAGATTGGCGACGAGGGTCTGCGCGGCGGCGTCGGTGTTGACCGCGCCGATCTGCACCCCGAAGCCGGTCCTCGCGGCCGGTTCGGGCGGCTTTGCTGTGGGCGTCGTGTCGACTGCCGGGGCGGGAATGCAGCGCCCGCTCAGGAAGGCGAGCCGGTTGCCCAGTTCGATGTCGTCGCCGGCGGTTTCGCGGCCCAGCACCAGCCAGGCACAGGCCTCGCCCGGTTTCTTCTGATCGAAGAGCGCGCGGGCGGCCCATTCGGAGGTGCTCGCCAGGAGTGGCGAGTCGGGATAGTCGTTGCGCACCCGTTCGAACTGCCGCAGCGCACCGGCCACATTGCCCGAGGCATAGTCCAGCAGCCCGAGGCGCATGAGGGCATCGTCGGCCCAAGCCGAATTGGTGTACTCGACCGAAACCCGGGAGAAGTTGCGCCGCATCTCTTCGACGTTGCGGGAGACCAGCCCCGCCGTGTAGAGCACCTGGGGATAAAGCGTGTCAGTCGGCGGCGTCGCCTGCAGCAGTTGCTCCACGCGGGCCCGGGCGGAATCGGTGGAGCCCTCCTGCGCCATGCGGAGGGCGTCCACCAGCCGGGCATCGGTCTGGGCGGTGAGGGGGGAGGCGAGGGCGAGCAGCATCCCGAGGACGACCGTGCGAGCAGAGCGTGGCATGGGGATTCTCTGGAAAATCATCAGGAAATCGAGGCGTGGGGATGAGACCGTCGCGCGGCGGGAGGATCCTGCGCTGGTCCTTCGGGGTGCGCCGCGGAATCGCCGAGCCGCAACACCAGGTCGGTCATCGTGCCGCTGTCATCCGTGATGCGGGTGCCCTTGAGCGCCATGTCCGCCTGCACCATGGCCCGGATCGCGACCCGCAACCGGGCCGCGGGCCAGCGCGCCGCTGCCCGGCTCCACAATTTCGTGGCCACTTTCCAGTCGCCGATCCCGAATGGCCGGGCGGCGCGGAGGCTGTTCATCACATCCGACTCGAGACTCCCGCCCTGCCGGCCGCGGTCGTACTTGGCGCGGGCCAGCTGCACACCGATCAGGGCGGAGCCAAGCGCCGTCGTCAGCTTTACACCGGTCATGCCGCTCTGCTCGAGCAGCCGGTCGATCAGCGAGATGGCGTGTGCCGTCCGGTCCAGCAGCACCGCCTCGACCCAGTCGTCCAGCGTCTCGCCGTGGCGGACCCCGACGATCTCGCCGACGCGCTCGAGGCTGATCGGCCCGGTCTGCTCCAGACCGGAGAGCTTCTCGAGTTCCGAGCGAATGGCCCCCAGCTGATTCAGCGCGCACTTGGCCAGGTGCTCCGCCGCCCCCTCACCGAAGGTGAGTCCCATCTTGCCCGCGTGCCATGTGGTCCAGCGAATCACGCGTTCCGCCGGGAGCGGTTCAAGATTGACGGTGTAGCCGCGTGCCGCAATCTCCGCATCCGGTTCCCAGCTCTTCAACTTGTCCTCACCGGGCGGCCCCTCGACCAGGATCAGCAGCGTGTCGCTGGCGGGATTGGCGAGATAGCGGAGGAGAACGTCGCGGATGGCGGGCTTCTTCTTCCACACTTCGATGTCGCGGATGACCACGACCCGGCGGGCGGCGAGCATCGGCAGGGTGTTGACCAGGCTGTGCAGCGTCTCGGCGTCCATGCCGGCGGCGCCACACTGATCCAGGTTGAAATCCCGATCCTGCGGTTCGAGGGCCACGTCGAGAATCTCGTGGATCGCCTCATCCTTGAGGATGTCCTCGGTGCCGCAGAGGTAGTAGACGGGGGCAAAGTCACTCCGCTTCAGGGCCCGGCGGAGATCGTCGTAGGAATGGCGCGGCATGGGGGGAATTGTAC
>JAWXBX010000265.1:0-5238 GCA_034440415.1 Gemmatimonadota bacterium
ATGACCTCGGCCACCGACATATCCGCCAGTGAAAAGAGTCCGAGGAGCATGTCCCGCCGCGCGGGACCACTGTCACGACCGAGGGTATGGAGCGGCGGGCGCATCCGGCTGTCGACTCGGGCGATGAGCCGCAGCAGCGGCGCGAGCGGCTGGAGACTGCGCAGTGCGGCGGGCCGCACTAGCAGGGGAAGTTCGGGGGCCACAGCGGCAAGCAGACGGGGCAGGATATTGCCGACGATCCAGACGAGCAGCACCACGAGCAGCAGGCGGCCGAGCGACCCCACCGTCGACCATGCCCACCAGCTCTCAGCGGTCCCCGCGGCCGCACCAGCGAGGACCAGGAGGGCCAGGTGGGCCACATAGAGCGCGCGTGCCGGCGGCAGGTCGCGTCCCTCGGCGGGCTGCTGGTCGGCGAGGATGCGTGGCACCTCGGCATCCGCCTCGGCGGCAAAGGCGAGCCACGCCGCCCAGAGCGAGAAGATCAGCGTGGCGAACGGAGTGATGAGGAGATGGAGCGCTTCAATCACGCGAGTGCCTTCACGTAACGCTCCTGCCGCCGCCACATGGCCGAACGCATTCGGCCCGGCCCCTCGGGATGATCGTGCCCCAGGACGTGCAATGTCCCATGCACCACCAGGCGGATCAGTTCCTCCCGCGCAGTAATGGCCCGCTCGCGCGCGGCTGCGACGGCCACCGTGGGGCAGATGTAGACGTCTCCGCTGATTCCGCCATCAGGATGCGTCAGGCAGAAGGAGAGCACATCGGTCGGGCTGTCATGCCCCAGCCACTCGCGGTTCAGCCGCCGCATGGCAGGGGCGAACAGGAAGGTGAAGGAGAAATACGCCGGCGGCCTGGCCGATCCCCGCTCGCCGGAGATCACCGAAGCCACGATTTCGCGCACCAGCGTCAGCGTGATGCCGGCTGGTCGGCCGGTCACTCGCACTTCCGTGGTCAGCGGAGGCGCTACTGTCGCCTGCCTTGCGCCGGTGGCGTCCGCGGAGCCGCGCCGGCGTCCGGGGGCTACGGCATCGGACCGCCGCTGACTAGCCGTGCTGATCCTCCGCATAGGCCTTGATGATCTCCCGCACCAGCTTGTGGCGGACGACGTCGGTTTCGTCGAGGTAGGCAAACGCGATCCCATCCACGCCAGGCAGAATGCGCTCGATCTGCACCAGGCCGGAATCTTCCCGCTTTGGCAGATCGATCTGGGTCTTGTCGCCGGTGACGACGACCTTGCTGTTCAGGCCGAGGCGGGTGAGGAACATCTTCATCTGGGCGCCGGTGGCGTTTTGCGCCTCATCAAGGATGATGAAGGCATCCGCCAGCGTGCGGCCGCGCATATAGGCCAGTGGGGCGATCTCGATAGTACCGGTTTCGAGAGCCTTCTGCACCTTGTCGGCCGGCATCATGTCCTCCAGCGCGTCGTACAGCGGCCGAAGGTAGGGATCGACCTTGGCCTGGATGTCGCCCGGAAGGAAGCCCAGCGATTCACCCGCCTCCACCGCCGGCCGGGCGAGCACGATGCGCTTCACCCGTTTGCGGGCCAGGGCCTCGACCGCCTTGGCGACGGCCAGGTAGGTCTTCCCGGTCCCCGCGGGACCGATGCCGATGACAATGTCATGGGTAGCGACGGCCTGGAGGTAGTCGCGCTGACCCTGGGTCTTGGCGGCGATGATACGACGCAGCCCCGGCAAGATGATCTTGTATTCGACGGCACCCGCGGGTTCCTGGGTCGGGCCGGCCGCGACCAGCCGCGACACATCGTCCGGCACGACCGACTCACCCATCCGCGCCAGCTCGAGCATGCCCTGCGCGACCGCCGCGGCCCGTTCCACCTGCTCCATCGACCCGCCGAGCAGGAGCAGGTCACCGCGCAGGGTGGCTCGCACCCCCGTCGCGCGCTGCAGCTCGACCAGATTCGCGTCGTTCACTCCCGCGAAGAGGAGCAGATCGGCGCCTTCGGTGGTGAGGCGATGCTGCACATCGTCGGTCAACGGGAAACCTCCCGGGTCGAATCGTCCATGGGGCCAGGACAGTGAGCCATTGGCCGTTTGCCGTTAGCCGTCAGCATGCAGCGTGGCTGCTACTCCGCGCGGCCGCCTACGTCCGGTCGCCTACTCCCGGCGCAGTACGGCCAGATGCAGCGCGCGCAGGTCCTCCGCCTTCACTTCGGTTGGCGCGCCTTCAAACAGTGCCCGCGCCGCGGTGGTCTTCGGGAACGCAATCACGTCGCGCAGAGACGTCGCTCCCGACAGCAGCATGGCGATCCGGTCGAAGCCAAGTGCAAACCCGCCATGCGGCGGCGCGCCTGCCGCGAGCCCATCGAGGAGAAAGCCGAATCGCCGGCGAATCTCGTCTGGCGCGATCCCGAGCAGCTGGAAGATGGCGCGCTGCGCCAGCGGATCGGTGATGCGGATCGAGCCGCTGCCCAACTCGTTGCCATTGTAGACTGCGTCGTAGTGCTGCGCCCGGCAATGACCGGGGTCACTGGTCAGCTTGCCCACGTCCTCCGGGTGCGGCGCGGTGAACGGATGGTGCGCCGGCACGAACTGTCCCGTCTCCCCATCCTGCTCGAAGAGCGGAAAATCCACGATCCAGCAGAAGGCATGGGGCGTAGCGGCGACCGTTCCGGGCCGCCGTATCAATGCTGATCGCACCGCATGCAGCGCAGGGCTGGTCACCGCATCGGGGCCCACAACGGCAAGCAGCAGATCGCCGGCACTGCCACCAAGGGCCGCGAGTCCGTCCGCGCCGAAGGCCTTCACCCCCTGCCCTTCCCAGCCGGCCGCCGTCCGACGGGCCCAGATGAGCCCGCCAGCCCGGGCCGACTTGGCGACGGCGGTGAGCCCGTCGAGTTCCTTCCGCGAGATGTCCGCACCACTGGCAACGACAATTCCCCGCAGCCGCCCGCCGGCCGCCCGGGAGGCAACGACAAACTCCGCAGCATCGCTGCGGAGATCGCTGGTGAAGTCCGTGAGTTCGAACCCGTAACGCAGGTCCGGCTTGTCGATGCCGAAGCGTTCCATCGCGTCCCGCCATGCCAGCCGGGGGAACGGTGCCGCGATAGCGTGACCGGCAACGCCCCAGAGCTCCACCAGCACCTGCTCGATGTAGCCCTGCACGTCGGCCGCCGAGACAAACGACGCCTCGATGTCGATCTGGGTGAACTCCGGCTGCCGGTCGGCCCGCAGGTCCTCGTCGCGGAAGCAGCGCGCCATCTGGAAGTACCGATCGTAACCGGCCACCATCAGGAGCTGCTTGTAGATCTGGGGCGACTGCGGCAGGGCGTAGAACTCCCCGGGATGCACCCGGCTCGGCACCAAATAGTCGCGCGCACCTTCGGGCGTCGGCTTGGTCAGGATTGGCGTTTCGATCTCGAGGAACTCGAGCTCGCTGAGCACCTGCCGCGCCCGCTGCATGAGCCGGTGCCGGAGCAGCAGGCTCTGGAGCAGCTCGGGCCGCCGGAGATCGAGAATCCGGTGCTTCAGCCGCAGCTCCTCCGCCGGCAGCTCCTCGCCTTCCTTGCGGGCGACTGGAATCGCGGGCGTCTCCGCCGGCCCGGCGATCGTCAAACCGGTGACATGCACCTCGACCTCGCGTGATGCGAGGGCGGATTCCCGCGCGCCATCGGGGCGCAGCGCCACCGTGCCTTCCACCAGGATCACCGTTTCCTGGCTCAGTGTGCCGGCGCGCTTCAGCACATCGGGCGGCGTCCAGGCCGGGTTGCAGGAGAGCTGCACCAGGCCATCTCGGTCGCGCAGGTCGATGAAAATCACGCCGCCGAGATCCCGTACCCGATGCACCCAGCCGCCGAGACGCACCGCAAGGCCGGCTTGCTCCCGGCGCAGGCTGCCGCACCGGTGGGTGCGCATCGCTGTGGCGGCGTATGTCATCGCTCCTCGGCCTCGATCAGGATCTGGTGGAAGGCGGCCGCAGTCGGCGCCGCGATCAGCGCCTCGCGCACAGCTTCCCGGCGTACCAGACGGGCAATCTGGGACAGCGCCTTCACGTGCAGACCGGCCGCGCTCTCGGGGCCGATCAGCAGGAAGAGGAGACGGACCGGCTCGCCGTCGAGCGCCTCGAAGGGTACACCCGCGGGCTGGCTTCCGGCGACGAGGGTAAGCCCCTCCATCCCGGGCACCTTGGCGTGCGGGATGGCGATGCCATGTCCGATACCGGTGGACAGCACCTGCTCGCGCTCGAGCACGGCGGCGAGAATCGGCGCGGGATCGACCGCACCACGCGCCGCGAGCAGTTGGGTAAGTTCACGCAGGATGCCGGCCTTATCAGCGGCCGCGAGCGGGACCTGAATGCGGTCGGAACTGAGGAGATCGGTGAACAGCAAGCCGGTGGTTGTCTGGGGTCGAAGTTGGGAGAAAAGTAACCGTTGGCTACCAACGCAGCAACCGATTCAGGGAGTAAAGGTTCGGGTGGATAGGGAGAGGGAAAACAGAACCGCCGGGCCCCGTGAGGGATCCGGCGGCGCTGCTGGAGAGAGCTGCGAATCAGGGAATGGTGACCGACTGGGTAACCGCGCCGGTCGCGCCGCCGTTGTCCGTGACCGTCAACTTCAGGCTGAAGGTCCGGGCCGCGGTGAAGGTCCGGGTCCACGAGGCCGCAGTGCTGATCGTGACGACGCCGGACGGATTGGTCCACTTCCAGCCAACCACGGTGCCATCGCTATCGGTCGAGGTCGAGGTGAAGGTGCAGACCCGGGCCGGCGTGCAGCTGAAGGTGAAGCTCGCGGTCGGGGGATTGTTGACCGGCCCGCCGCCAATGAAGCCCATGTACAGGTTCTTGTTCGGGCTGTTGGTCGGGAACGCGCCGCCGCCGACACCCTTGATGATGCCATTGGTGGCGTTGTTGACCAGCGCGGCGTTTACCTGGGCCACAGTCTGACCCGGATTGGCCGACATGTACAGGATCGCGACGCCGGAGACGTGCGGTGCCGACATCGAGGTGCCGCTGATGGTGTTGGTGGCTGTCGGGCTTCCGATCCAGCCGGCGGTGATGTTGACGCCAGGACCGCCAAGGTCGGTGCAGGGCCCGATGTTGGAGAAGTTGGCAAGACGGTCACTGATGTCGAAGGCCATGACAGTCAGACCCTCGGTGACCGCTGCCGGCGACTGGGTGCACGCATCAGCGCCGTTGCTGTTACCGGCGGAAAGGCTGTAGACCACGCCCGCCGCGATGGAATTCCGGACTGCGGTGTTGGTGGCCGGATCGAGACCGCCACCG
>JAWXBX010000266.1:0-9325 GCA_034440415.1 Gemmatimonadota bacterium
ATCCAGAGGTCTTCCGCCTTGGAGACCTTTTCCCGATCATCCTTGTCCATCAGGTGGATCGCCTTCTTGCCGATGACCCCGTCGACTGTGCCGCCGCGGCCCAGCAGCCGGACCCGCTGGCCGACGAACACCTGGTGGTCCCAGCCGCCGACGGGCTCGAAGCTGAGGTAGCCCTCGTCGTCGACGTAGGTGATGATGACGCCGATCTCGTCGATGTGGCCGGCGAGCATGATCCGCGGGCTGGCGTCGGGATTGAGCGTCGCGAAGCTGTTGCCGCTGACGTCGGCGTCGACCCGATCGGCGAACCGCCCGGCCTCGGCGCGCCACGCTCGTGCGGGCAGCACCTCGAACGAGGAGGGGCCGGGGGAGTCGAGCAGCAGTTTCATGAATTCGAGCGCGCGTGCGTCCATGGGGGCTCTGGTCGGGGAGGGGAAGAATCTGGCGGGACGCGCCTCACCTGCCAATGGCCGGGGTGACCCGCGTCGCCGCGAAGATGGAGCCTGCGTCGTTGCAGGTTTCCGTTCCCGCCCCGATCATTCGGCACACCTTCAATGGAGCCTCTATCGTGTCTCGTGTCTCACCCCTCCTGTCGTTGTCGCTGATCCTCATCGGCGCATGCACCGCCCAATCTGCCGGCCTCGAACCACCGCCCGCAGTCGCCACGATTGAAGTGTCGCCCGCTGTCGCCACCCTCGCCGCGGGCGACTCGCTCGACTTCAGCGCCGTCGGCTTCTCGGTGGATGGCGCGCCGGTAAGCATCACGGTGGCGTGGGCTTCGACCGGTGGCATCACGTCGACGAATGGGCTGTACCGCGCCGGCACGACCGCCGGCACCTACGTCGTCATTGCCAACACCGGCGATCTCAGCGTCGCGGATACCGCACTCATCACGATCACGCCGTAACGGTTGCGCGCTCCCTCCTCAACGGAAGCACCGTGGTGCTGAACGAAAAGTCCTGAGCCGGAGTGGCTGCAGGTCGCTACTGGGTACACGGCACCTGCCCGGTCATCGGGGGGAAGGGATATGCCGGAATGGGGAACGTGAGGAACGTCACGCCCTTTCCGGGCGGTGTGTCCTTGAGTGTTCCGCGGCGGATGCCGATTATGGACTCCTCCTCACAAGCAGATCAAACCGTGCTCCTCACCAGCCCCGTTCGCTGGCCGCTCGTTTCCGCGGCCATACTGATCGCCTCGTGCACTGCGAAGTCCGCCGGTCTCGATCCACCGAACCCGACGGTCACCGACATCCGGATGACGCCCGACAGCGTCGCCCTGCTCCACGGTGATTCCGCGGGGTTCACCGCGCAGGCTCTGCAGGAGAATGGCTCGCCGATCGGGGTGACGCTGGCGTGGAGTGCGACGGGTGGCACGGTTTCGACGTCCGGCCGCTATCACGCCGGGAGCATCCCGGGGGTCTATCGGGTGATGGCCAGCACGATCGACCTCGCGCTGGCGGACACCGCGATTGTCACGATCACCGATACGAGCGTGCCGCCGCCGCCGCTGACCGTCGCGCAGGTGCAGGTCACACCCGGCAGCGTGACGCTGCCGATGGGTGCGACCGCGGCCTTCACCGCGCAGGGCTATCAGGCGAACGGGACGCCGATCGCGGTACCGTTCGCATGGAGCGCCACGGGAGGCACGGTCTCGACCGGCGGGCAGTACCGGGCGGGTGGCACGGCCGGCACGTATCGCGTCGTCGCCAGCACGACCACCCCGGCGTTGGCCGACACGGCCCTCGTCACGATCACCGATACCACGACCCCGCCACCGGGCGCGGCGGTACTGCTCGCCGAGACATTCGAAGACGCCGCCGTCGCCGGTCGCGGCTGGTATGACAACACCAACCCCGCGATCAGCACGGTCGAGCGCCATAGTGGCGCCGGCGCGCTGCAGATGGCGTTTCCGGCCGGCGGCACGGTGGCCACCAAGGGCGGCGCGGTGCGCCACAAGTTCGCCGGGACCGACCGGGTGTTCTTGCGCTACTGGGTGAAGTACAGCGCCAACTGGATCGGCTCCGGGGTGAACTATCATCCGCACGAATTCCATTTCGTGACCAACCTCGACGCCGACTATGTCGGGCCCTCGGCGACGCATCTGACGACATACGTCGAACACGTCTACCAGAACGGTGGCATCCCGCGCCTCGCCCTCACCGACGCGAGCAACATCGACACTACCAGGGTGAACGTCGACCTGACCGGCCAGACCGAAATGCGTTCGGCACAAGGCTGCAACGGGAATGGGGACAGCTACCCGACCAACTGCTATCAGCTCGGCACGGCGTGGCGCAACGAAAAGGTCTGGCTGGCCAGTGCGCCGAGCTTTACGGCGGGTCCCGGGCCGGGGTACAAGAATGCGTGGCACAAGGTGGAGGCGTACTTCCAGCTCAACTCGATTCAGGGCGGGGTCGGCGTGGCGGACGGGATAGCGCAATACTGGTTCGACGGTCAGCTGATCATCGATCATCACAACGTGCTGCTCCGCACCGGTCAGTACCCGTCGATGCAGTTCACGCAATTTCTCATTGCGCCCTACATCGGCGTGGGCTCACCGGTCGCGCAGACGATGTGGGTGGATGACCTCGTCATCGCCACCGGCCCGGTGCCCTGAGCCGCGCGGCTCAGGGTCTCCACCGCTCCAGCCCGGCCATCGTCCGGCCCGGCAGTGCCGCCTGGATCCGCTCCGCGCCATCAACCACCCGCGGACCGGGCCGAGAGGTGTAGGCGTTGCCGTCGATCACCGCGCAGACGTCACACAGCCCCTGCGTGATGATGTGGTCCGGCGCGAGCGCGCGGAGCTGATGTCCATCCACCGCAATCACCGGTCGTCCCGAGGCCATGAGCCGGCGAACCTGCGCATCGATTGTCCCGCCCGGCGCTTCGGGGTCGACGGGCGTGGTGGTGACGCGGGGGCGGTTCGCCAGCTGAGGCGGCCAGTCGCGCTCATGGCTGGTGCCGACGAGCCTGGCTTCGGCCCCGAGGGCGGCCACGATCTCCGTGGCGGCAGGGAGCAGGGTGACGATTCGCATGGATGGAGAATAGCTTGCAGGCATGACAACTTCTTCGCTCCGGACCCGGTCGTTTCGCGAATCGGTGATTCGCGGCATGTCCCGCCTCGCCGCCGAGCACGGCGCCATCAATCTGGCGCAGGGCTTCCCCAATTTTCCCGCGCCCGAGCTCCTGAAGGAAGCGGCCTGCAAGGCGATTCGCGACGATTTCAACCAGTATGCCATCACCTGGGGCGCGCGGCGGTTGCGCGAGGCCGTCGCCCGCAAGTACGACGCGTGGTACGGGATGACACTCGATCCGGACGGGGAGATCACAATCACCTGCGGTGCAACCGAGGCGATGGTCGCGACGCTGATGGCGATCGTGAATCCGGGCGACGAGGTGATCGTCTTCGAGCCGTTCTACGAGAATTACGGTCCTGACACCATCCTGTGCGAGGCGAAGCCGGTCTTCGTGCCGCTCGCACCGGGGGCACCGCTCGATCTCGACCGGCTCGCCGCGGCCTTCAGCGCGCGCACCCGCGCGATCATCGTCAACACGCCCAGCAATCCGAGTGGACGGGTGCTGACCCGGGCGGAACTTGAGGGGATCGCGTTGCTCTGCCAGCGCCATGACGCGTGGGCGGTGACCGATGAGATCTACGAGCACATCCGGTTGAGCGGCGAGCACATTCCCATTGCGACCCTGCCGGGCATGCGCGAGCGTACCATCACGATCAGTGGTGCCTCCAAGACCTTCAGCATTACTGGCTGGCGCATCGGGACGGTAGTGGCGCCCGCCGGTATCACGGAGGCCATCCGGAAGGTGCACGATTTTCTCACGGTCGGCGCACCCGCTCCGCTGCAGGAGGGCTTGGCCGTGGCGATGGATGCGCTCGGGCAGGAGTACTACGCCAAGATGGCCGCCGACTATCGCCGCCGGTGTGATCTGCTGCTTCCCGCCATCACCGCCGCCGGTTTCACCGCCCTCGCTCCGCAGGGGGCCTACTACATCCTCGCCGATTTCTCGGCGCTCTCCGATCAGGACGACACCACCTTCGCCCACTGGCTGGCGCGGGAGCGCGGCGTGGCGACCGTGCCGGGATCCAGCTTCTTCAGCCGGCCCGAGCTGGGCCGCCATCTGGTCCGCTTCGTCTTCTGCAAGACCGACGAACTGCTGCAGGAGGCGGCCGCCAGACTGCTTGGCGGCGGACGCGGGGGAGCGAAGGAGCTGCAGCGGTGAAGGCGCTCAGCGGGGCTGTTTGCCAACGCAGGCCTCGCGTTCTATTCTTGTCGCCGTGATCCGCACCATGCATCACCCCGTCCTGCGCGCGCTTGGCGCGGTGCTCTCCGTTGCGCTGCTGCTGGTGCAGCTTGCCGATGGAACCGGGGTACATCGGTGCCCCGCTCACGATGGCGCAGCGGTACCACCTGCGGCGGTGTCCCATCATGCCGCCATGCAGCACCATCAGGCTCCGGCGAGCGACCATCAGCATGGTGGCGCCTGTACCTGCCTTGGTGCATGCCACGGTGCCGCCTTCGCGCTTGGCGCCGCGGATAGCACCCCGCGGCTCGAGGTTGGTGCGCCTGGCACGACCTCCGTGGCCGCGCTCGCCGGTGCTGTTCCTGCCTTTCTCCCTCGCCTGCTCCCCTTCGCCAACGGTCCTCCCCGCCTCGTCTCGTCCCGCTTCGCCTAGGACTTCCCTGCGGCGCGCACCCCTGAGGTGTCGCCGCCGAGCGCCGCCGCCGCAACTCGTGGGCAGGCGCCGTCTCTCCACGATTGACGAGACTGGATTCCATGCTTTTTCCTGCTCGAGCCAGAGCGGCGCGCCCAGCGCTGCTGCTCTGCCTCCTCTCCGTGGCGGGTGAGCTCTCCGCCCAGCAGAACGATTCCACCCATCAGCACGGCGACACGCTCACCCGTCCGGTGAAGCTGGGTGAGATCACGGTGACGGCCTCGCGAGCCCGCCGTGATGCGCCCACCAGCAGCGTCACCATCCCTGCGGTGGAGCTGCGCCACGTCGTGGCGCTCAACGCCTATGATCTGATTCGGCAGGCGGCAGGTATCGAGGTCCACGAGCAGGGGCAGGGCCCCGGGTTCGCCTCCAACGCCTCGGTCCGTGGCTTCAGTTCTGATCACTCCACCGACCTCGCGCTCTGGGTGGACGGGGTACCGATCAACGAGCCCATCAACGGACACGCCGAAGGGTACAATGACTGGGAGCTGCTCTTCCCCCAGGCCATCAGTACCGTCGACGTGATCAAGGGGCCGACCAGCGCGCTCTACGGCAATTTTGCCCTCTCGGGGGTGGTGAATGTGCGGACCCTTGAGCGGATGACCGGCAGCGAGGTGTGGGTCAAGGGAGGATCGTACGGCCGGCTCGAGGGCGCGGCACTGACCGGCTTCGATCACGGCCGCACCGGCGGCGTCATCGGCATTCGGGGCGAACGCGATGGTGGCTGGCGCCCCAACTCCGGCTGGAAGCTGGGCCAGTTGCATGGCAGGATCGTGCATGACCTCAGCGAGCAGACCAGCCTCGATGCCGGCGTCGAGTTCTACGCCGCCGGGTGGAACAGCCCCGGGTTCATCACCGACAGCCAGTTCGCAGCCCGGGACTTCAACGTGGCCGCCGATCCGACCGACCACGGCTTCAAGCGCCGGGGCCAGGAGCGGGTAAGCCTGCGGGTGCTTGCCTCGCCGGACCTGCTCTGGCGCTCGACCGTGTACGCCACGCAGGGGCGATGGCAGCTCCTTCTCACGACGCCCCCTGAGGGCGGAGGTGGTGAAGGCAGCGGCAGCCAGACCGAGGAAGAGGACCGCCGGTACGGATTTGGCCTGACGAGCGCAGTTACCTATTCGCGGGAGCGGACCACAGCAACGCTCGGCGTGGAGGGACGATACGATCACTCGCAGTACGAGAACTACTTTACGACCAGCACGGCCAGGGACTCGGTGCAGGCGGCTGTCACCGCTCACCAGGCGAGCGGCGCTCTCTTCGTCGAGACCTCTACCAATATGGGTCGCCACTTCCGTCTCGACCTGGGTGCGCGTCTCGAGATCCAGCAGACCGGCGTTCAGCCCGGCGGCCGGAGCCCGATGAGCGCGGGCAAGTCGATCGTCGCCCCGAAAGCGGGACTGCTCTATCATCTCCCGCAGCTCACCAGCCTCTACGCCAACGTCTCACGCGGCTTCCGTCAAACCGACGGGATCATCGAGGACCCGGCCCTCCCGTTCATCTCGGCCTGGGCCTATGAGGCCGGGTTCAAGCTGGACGCCACGAAGATCAGCGCCTCGGTCGCGGTCTTTCGCATGGATGTGGGCAACGAACAGACCTTCAATCCGATCACCCTGACTTCGAGCAGCGGCGGCCGGAGCAGGCGGCAGGGTGTGGAGCTGGAGCTGCATCTCCGGCCCACCGATGCCGTCACTCTGACCAGCAACTGGACCTTCAACGACGCGAGGTATCAGCACCTCATCGTCGAAGGTCCCGATACGCTTGATGGGGCGCGCGTCTACAACACCGCGCGCTACATCGGTTCGGCCGCGCTCGCCGTGGCGCCACCGGCCTCGATCTGGCGACTCCGGCTCAGCACGACTGCGGTCGGCCCGTACAGCCCGTTCGACATGCCCGGGGTCGTCATCACACCCTACGCACTCGCGCACGCCTCGGGCAGCCTCCGGTTCGGCACTGCGACCCTCGGGATCGGGGTGCGCAATCTCCTTGGCCATCGATACCGTGAGCTCGAGGCCGGCGGCTTCAACGTGCCCGGCCAGCCCCGAACCGTCTATGGTTCGCTGGACTGGATCTTCTGAGCCGGTCGCGGCCCGCAGAACCACTCCTGCGTTGACCTCGTTGAAGGGATGATTCGCCGCCTGATCACCCCTTCTTCGAGGTTGCCATGTCACGTTCCCTTCGGGCCGGTCTCCATCTCGGCATCTTGCTCGCCGCTGCGGCCTTCCCCCTTGCCGCGCAGGATTCCACGATCATGAAGAAGGACTCCATGGCGATGAAGCACGATGCGATGATGGACAAGACCATGAAGCCGGATGCGATGGGCGCCATGGGTCACGACGCCATGATGGCGCCGCACGGCATGTTCGCTGGCGTGGGTAATCACCAGGCCGCCGGCGCCTGGTCGGTGGAGATGAAGGATGGCAAGACGTTTCTCGTGCTCGCGCCCGACTTCAGCATCGACAAGGTACCGGATCCGTACGTGGTGCTCACTTCGAGCGGCAAAGGAATGGGCAGCGGCACGCTCAATCTCGGCAAGCTCAAGTCGGTCAAGGGTGCCGCCCGGCTCGAGATCCCCGCCGGTACCGATCTGAAGACATATGCCACCGTCCTCATCTGGTGCAAACAGTACGACGTGAACCTGGCCCAGTCGCCGCTCGCGCCAGCCGATGCCATGATGCATAACTAACCATGGAGCATGGGCGCACCCCCGACCCGAAGCCGCCCGACAATCCCTCCGCTGGACGGGAGGGGCCGCCCGGGCGCGGGCTGTCACTCGCACGGGAGGCGTCGCTGCAGTCACGCCTCATCGCGCGTGACGAGCAGGCGCTGGTGGAACTGGTCGACCTTGCCTCGCCCTGGCTGCTCGGTGTTGCCCTCGGCATGCTGAGCGACCGGGATGAAGCGGAGGAGGTGGTGCACGAGGCATTCACCATTGCGTGGCGCCGGGTGGACCTGTTCGATCAGGAGAGCGGGCGGCTGCTGCCTTGGCTGCTGCGCATTACCCGCAATCGCGCCATCGATCGGTTGCGCGCCCGGCGGCGACGGACCCTCAAGCAGCGGCGGCTCGAAGCCTTTGGCGGGGCGGGGGAGCGCGTTGCTCCTGCGGTCGAGCCGGACGAGTCGGCGCGGCCTGGCTGGCATATCCACGACACGGTGCACCAGGCGCTCGCCCACCTGCCGGTGGAGCAGCGCGCCGTGGTCGATCTCGCGTATTTCCAGGGCCTCACCCAGTCGGAGATTGCCGGCCAGCTCGGCATTCCCCTCGGGACGGTAAAAACCAGACTTCGGCTCGCGTTCGACAAGCTTCGCCTGCGGCTCGCGGGCATACGGGAGTGGGTGCTATGACGTCCCATGAATGGTTCATCGAGCAGCGTCAGGCGCATGTCATTCGGGCGCTGGAGCCGGATGAGGAGCGGGCCTTCCATGAGCATCTGGCCGGGTGTGCCGAGTGCCGAGAGGCGACGGCGGCGCTGGAGCGCGATCTGGCCTGGCTGCCGCTGGGAGCAGGTCCGGTCGCCCCGCGTCCCGGCCTCAACCGCTCGGTGGTGGATACCGCTATGGGCCGCCGGCGTGCCACGGCAGGCAGGCTCGCGCCGCTCGCGCTCGCCGCCTCGCTCCTGCTCGCGCTCGGGTCGGTCTGGTGGGCCCGGCAGACGGTGTCGCGGGCGACCGGCGCATTCGCCCTCCGGCAGGCGGAGCTCACTACCGCGCTGGCCGGCGCGCGGGACACGCTCTCCATTCTGCGGCAGGCGAGCACGGTGCGTCATGCGAGCATCACGATGGGCGAGTACCGGGGCGGGATGGTCATCCTGGCGGACAATCAGAGCCACCGCTGGAATGTGGTGGTCTACGGACTGCCGGCGCCGCACGACGGGCAGGTGTGCCAGTTCTGGTTCATCACGGATAGCGGCATGGTGAAGGGGGTGGCGGTGCCCACCAGCGTCGGCGCGGCCACCGTGCTCACGCTCGCCATGCCGCCGGGCAACTTCCAGGTGAAGGGGGCGTCGCTGACAATGGAGGAATCAGGTTCGGCGGCACCCGCGCCGCAGGGAAAGGAACTGGCACACCTGATCTTGTAGCCAACGCGTTACCTTGGCAGGCATGAACCTCTCGCCGGCCCAGATGGCGTTGCCACTGTATTTCCTCCGGCTCGGCACCACTGGATTCGGCGGTCCGATCGCGCTGGTCGGCGCGATGCACCGCGACCTGGTGGAGGAGCGCGCATGGCTGTCGGAAGCCGAGTATCAGGAGGGGATGGCGCTGGCGCAGCTCTCGCCGGGCCCGCTCGCGGCCCAGCTCTGTTTCTATATCGGGTATGTGCGGGGCGGGGTGACCGCGGCGGCGCTGGTGGGCCTTGCGTTCATCCTGCCCAGTTTTCTGATGGTGCTGGGGCTCGGCTGGGCCTACGTGCAGTTTGGCGGTATCCCGTGGGTCCAGGCGGTGTTCTACGGAGTGGGCGCGGCGGTGATCGGGCTGATCACTCGCAGCGCCTACGGCCTGATCCGCAAGACGCTGGGCAGCGATGCGCTGCTCTGGGGAGTCGCGCTTGTGCTGATGGCCACGACGGTGATCACCGGCCGGGAAATCGTCTGGCTCATTC
>JAWXBX010000267.1:0-3659 GCA_034440415.1 Gemmatimonadota bacterium
GGCGGAATCGGCGGCAGCTCGGGGGCCGGCGGCTTCGGGGTGACGGGCTCGGCGGTGGCCGTCGCTTCCGGCTCCGTGGGCTCCTCCGGCAGCAGCGGCGGGAGGTCCTTGAAGAGGGCCTTGGCGCGCTCCTCGATCGAGGACGGCGTGACCGCCTCCTCCTTCTTCTCGATCGGACGGGTGAGCTCGAGCGCTTCGGCGCGCAGCGCATCGGCCGCCCGCTCCGCCTCGTGCACCGCCTCAACCTCGGCGACTTCCGCCGCGGTGCGCCGGCGCCGGACTGGCTTGGCCGCCTCGCCGACCGGAGCGGCGGGTTCGGCGGCCTTGACCGCCTTCTTCCGCCCCTTCTTGGGGGCAGGCTCCGCCGAAGCCTGTGCCAGCTTCCGCTTCTCGCGCTCCCAGCGCACGCGGATGGCCGACACCTGCGAGTCCTCGAGCGGCGACATGTGCGTCCGCGCGAAGATGTTCATGTCCTTGAGCATCGTCATGAGCTGCTCGGCGGACACGGCGAATTCTGCTGCGAGATCATGTACTCGGGTCTTGACCACTCACGCCTCCCTGGGGACGCTGCCCGGGGCCGCCTTTGCGAGCCCCGTGGCAAACGCCCGATCCAACACGCCGGCGACCATCACACCCGGTCGTCCTAACCGGGCGCCGATCGCCTCTGCCGACGGACCGGCCAGGAGCGGAACGCCCCGGGCCACCGCCAGCCGAACCACCTTATCCTGCGCCCGCTGTGTCACATCTGATGCTACGACGAGGCAGGCGAACTGATCGGCCTGCAGCCCCGCCCGTACATGGTCAACCCGATCACGACCTTCCGGGCCCGGTACGCCAGGCCGAGGAGGCGGAGCAACGCCTCACCCGGCGGGAGCGGCGTCTTCGGTGCCATCTTCAGTGGTCAGCGCCGTGAGGAACGCCATCAGCTGCTCGGCGCGCTCCGGGGTCATGCCGGGAATGCGTTCAATGTCCTCGCGATCCAGATCGAGCACATCCCGCAGCGTCTGGTAGCCGGCGCCGTTGAGAAACGCCAGCAGCTCGGGCGAGAGGCCCTGCAGCTCCGCCAGCGGCAGCAGCATGACCGCCTCGTCTTCCGGCGGCAGCGGCGCGAACAACGGACCCTCGCCACCCCGCTCCAGCCACTCGCGGCTGGAGTAGAGATCGATCTTCCACCCGGTCAGCTCCGACGCCAGCCGGACATTCTGCCCGTTGCGGCCGATGGCGAGCGACAGCTGGTCCTCGTCCACCACCGCCTGAATCGTCTTGTTGGCCTGGTCGGAGAAGACCTTGGCCACCCGCGCCGGCGCCAGCGCCAGGCGGGCGAAGCGCTCCGGATCGGGCGACCACGGCACGATGTCGATCCGCTCCCCGCCCAGCTCGTTCACCACCGCCTGCACCCGCGAGCCCTTGAGCCCGACGCAGGCGCCCACCGGATCGATCGCGTCATCGCGGGAGATCACGGCGATCTTGGTGCGGCTGCCGACTTCCCGGGCCCAGGCCCGGATTTCGACGATGGCCTGCTGGATCTCCGGGACTTCCAGCTTGAACAGCGCCTTGACGAAGAGCGGGTCGGCGCGCGACAGGATCAGCCGCGGTCCCTTGGGCGTCTCCTCCAGCCGCTTGAGGACGGCGCGTATGGTGTCGCCCTGATGGTATTTCTCGCGGTGGTTCTGCTCGCGGTAGGGGATGATCGCCTCTGCCTCGCGGAACTTGTTCAGCATGATCACCAGCTTGCCCCGCTCGATCTGCTGCACCTCCCCCGACAGCAGCTCGCCCACCTTGGAGGCGAACTCGTCGCGGATGCGGGTCCGTTCGCCTTCGCGGACCCGCTGGATGATGCGCTGCTTGGCGGCCTGCACCGCCAACCGGCCGAACTCGGCGAACGGCACGATCTCTTCCAGCATGTCGCCGATCGCGAAGTCGGGATCTTCGTACTGCGCCTCTTCCAGCGCGATCTGGCAGCTCGCGTCCTCCACCACCTCCACCACCTGCCGCAGACGGATCACCTTCAGCGCGCCCTTCAGCTCGTCGTACTCGAGCTCGAAGCGGACGTTGGGGCCGTAGCGACGGGCCAGCGCGGCGTGGATACCGTCGCGGAGCAGGTCGAGCAGCTCCGCACGATCGAGTGACTTGGCGGCGGTGAGCTCGCGAATCGCGGTCAGCACCTCGGGGGAACCGGACATCCCGTATCTCCTACACCTGGCGCCCGCGGCGGGGAATCGCCGGCGGGGACTCGTCTGACAACAGGGCTTCCTTGATGTCGGCCAGCGCAACCCGGGCGACCTGGCCATCTGACAGCTTGAGCTCGACCTGATCCTCGTCCATGACCTGCACGATTTCGGCAACCGGACTGCCGGCCAGGCCGCGGGCCGTCACCTTGACCTTGCGACCGACATACTGGCGCCAGTGCTCCGGGAACCGCACCGGCCGCTCGATGCCCGGCGAGGAGACTTCCAGCTGGGGCGCGGTCCCGACCGCACCCTCCGCCACCAGCATGCGCTCCAGCGCACGACTCACCGTCTGGCAATCGCCGGCGGTGACGCCATGGCCCGGCGTGCTGCCCGGGCGGTCAATCCGTAGCCTGATGGCGGGTCGCGCGGGCGGGCCGGAACGCCGGAATTCGATCAGATCGAATCCCAGACCGGCGACGTGACGGCGGACAGCCTCGAGCAGCGGGTCGGGTGACATGGCCATAGTGCCGAAAAAAAATGTGGGGGAACTCCCCCACATCGCCATCACGACCCAGCTGGAGTTCCCCGGACAGCGCGCGAAGTATAGAGAAGGGGCGGGGTTTCGTCAATTCCGGGCACCCGCTGGTCGGGGCGGTGGCGGGGCTTGGGCCCACGCTGCCGCGCCTCCCGCCTAGCCTCTGGCTGATGGCTGATGGCTGATGGCTGATGGCTCACGCCTGTTGGCCGTCCCCCCCTCACGACCTCCGGGGAGCCCGCCGGATCGCAGCTACAGTCGCCACAACGGTTTGCTGGATGGCAACGCTGGTGGTGGTAAAGCCCCGCTGGTTCAGACTCTGCGGCCTGGTGCTGAAGCTGGCCAGGTGAATCCGGTACCTCCGCGAATCCCCACCCGGCCTGCCCTCCACCAGGATTCGGGAACGCAGTCCGTCCTGGAGCGCCATTTCATCGGCTTCGGCCAGCGCTTCATCAACCACAGCCCCCATCGTGGTGCCAGCTTCGCTCATCTCGTCCACCAGATCCGCGTAATCGATCTCGCTCTCGCTAGCGTCATCGCCGTCATCGTGCAGGGCGTTGAGGATGGCACTCCGCAACGCACCGAGGGCGTAGTCTCCATCGGGCTCCAGGTTGCCACCATCCCCGACTTCGATGTCATCAAGCTCCGCGATCAGATCAGCCTCCAGCTGTGCATCGGAATAGCGGTCGAGATCGTGATCGGCCCGCACCTGGAATCGCCCCAACGCCAGCCCCGCCCCGCCGAGGAGAACGACACAACCCAGCTTCAGCAGCCGATTCCGCATCATAGGAGTCCATTCCCCAGGTGGCATTGGGCGCACACACCATCCCCCGCAGTGATACTGATACTCCGGTCGGAATGTCGCAATGCCAGGCTGCCCCCGGACAGTGTCAGCGGACTACGCCGCGCCTTGCGCCACGCCACGGCGCAGCACAACCTTCGACCGTCCAACC
>JAWXBX010000268.1:0-3672 GCA_034440415.1 Gemmatimonadota bacterium
CTGGCGCAGGAGCGAGGCGAGGCGGGCTGGCAGGTATCGATCGTACCCCGCGAGCATCTCGTCCGCCCCCTGCCCGCCAAGGACCACCTTCATGCCGGCCTCGCGCGCGAGTCCGAGGACCCGGTATTGCGCGTAAATCACCGGACTGGCGATCGGTTCGGCCTGGACCCCGGAAAGCGCGTCGATGTCCCGCCGCAGATCTTCCGCCTCGAGTGAGAGGGTGTGGGCCACCGCTCCCGTGCTCTGGATGACCGCATTGCTGAAGCGTGTCTCGTCGATCAGCGGGTCCGCCGGGATGAAGCTGAAGGTGTGCAGCTCGGCGGCTGGCCCAAGCAGGTGGCGTGCGGCGCTGACCACGGCCGAGGAGTCGAGGCCGCCCGAAAGGGCGAAGCCGAGGGGAACGTCACTGCGGAGATGCAGCTGCAGGCTGTCGAGAAAGGCGTCGCGTACCAGTCCGGCGGCTGTGTCGAAGGAGACATCCAGCTCCTGGTCGAGGTCAAGCTGCCACCAGCGGGTGGGCTGCGCGCCCGTCGGCCGATCGAGCGGCACCTGCATGAAGTGCCCCGCCGGTAGCTGGCGGATGTCGGCGAAGAGGGTGCCACCGCCTGCGTCAGTGTTGGCGCTGGTCAGGAAATCGTGAAAGCGCTGGCTGTCGACCGTCCGGCTCACACCGGGGAACTCGAGGATCGCCGGAATCTCCGAGGCGAAGACCAGTGTGTCGCCAGCGAGCGCGTAGTAGAGTGGCTTGATGCCGAACGGGTCGCGGGCCAGGGTAACACGCCGCTCCAGCTGGTCATGGATGGCGAACGCGAACATCCCCACCAGGCGGGGCAGCGCCGCGGCGCCCCATTCGGCAAAGGCGGTGAGCAGCACCTCGGTGTCGCCCGGCGAACGGAAGGTGTGCCCCAGTCGCTCCAGCTCGGAGCGCAGCTCGCGGTAGTTGTAGAGCTCGCCGTTGTAGACCAGGGTCCACCGGCCGTCGCGGCTCGACATGGGCTGGTGGCTCGCGGGTGACAGGTCGAGGATGGCGAGGCGGCGGTTGCCCAGCCCCACGCAGGGCTGGCCTGCGGCTGGTGCCGCTGGGAGCAGGGCGGTGCCCGAGTCGTCGGGGCCGCGGTGGCGGAGGCGTTCGAGGGCTCGGCCCAGCGCATCGGTGTGAGCTGGCTGGAGATTCGGGGTGATGAACCCGGCAATACCGCACATGGCTAGTACCGGCCGATCATCGGGTCAGCCGCACGATGCCACCCCGGCAATGGAGTTCCCAGCCTTCGGCCGACGGAGTAACGCTGCCCGGCGACGCCGTGGTGCCCCGACGCTCGTAGCCGGCCACGCCGCCGTAGCGAATCGCTGCGCCGTGGGCCATCGTCAATGGCTCGACGAATCGGGGGAAGAGCCCGGCGCAGAAGTGCCAGACCCGTTCCACATCCCAGTGCTCGAAGTCGACCATTCGTTGCCCGGCCTTCACGTAGGGCGCGCGGGTCGCGATGGTGTCGTCCTGCGCCACTGGCGTTGTGCGTCCAACGGCAATGTCGCCCAGCACCCGCAGGAGCAGCTCGGCACCACGGTCGGCGTTCAGACGGTTGAGTTCCTCCACCGGGTATCCACGGGGCAGGGGATAGGACTCCTGGCCGAGGACTGCGCCGGCATCGGCCGCTGCCGTCACGGCATGGACCGTCACTCCGGTCTCGCGATCGTCAGCGTGGTAGATCCAGAAGAGGGGGAGTGGACCGCGATGACGCGGCAGCAGCGCCGCATGGACATTGAGGGTCAGCGCCGGCGGGGTGGAAATGATGTCCCCGCGCAGGAGCCAGGGATAGCCGGCGATGCAGATGACATCGGGCTGGACTGCACGGACCTGCGCCGAGATCTCCGGGTCGTCGCCAGTCCGTGCCTCCCACAGCGGCGCCTTCTGCGAGCGGGCGAGGTCGGCCAGTGATCCGGGGCGACGAAGGCCAAGGGCGCGGGCCGCGGCACCGAAGAGGCGGCGTGGCGTGAGTCGCGGGGGAGCGGCCCCGGTGGCCGGGGCCGCCCGGACGACACCCACCAGCTGGTGCTCCGTGGCGATCGCGCGGAGCGCGGGCGGGGAGAGCACACCGTCTACTCCGAAGCAGACAATTCGCATCGATCGGGGTCAGGATCGCAGCGAGCGCAGGCCGATCCGGGAAGTAGTGGGATCCCTGCTCGGTGGCATCTGTTGCGAAACAATACACGCAATTGTGGGATACATCATTGACGCCTCACCCCGATGGTTGTAAGTACGTTCATTCAGGAGTACACCAGTCAGCCCGCCATCCCGGAATTCCATGTGCTTCTGACTCAGGCCGAGGGCGCAGCCCGCTTTCTGGACCAGATTCGGCCCAGCCACCTCGGCGCCGAGTTGAGCCAGGGGTTTGTCCGTCTGGTGAGTACGGTGCTGCCTCCCGGGTCCGTCAGCGCATTCGCGGAGGCGGTGCAGCTCGCGGAACTGATCCGGGGGGTCATCAGGGCTGGCTACCTGTTGCTGCCGCTCTTCCTGATCTTCTTCGTGCTCGAGCACCTTGGCAAGTCGGATCAGTCGAGGTATCGGTCGCGGGTGTTTCGCCAAGATGTGGCGTATGCGGTCTTCTACCACGGCGGCTTCTACACCATTCTAATCTGGGCCGGCATCGCGAACGCTCTCGAGCCGCGCCTGGCCTTCCTCAAGGTTGATGCAATGGCCGGGTTGCCGGCACCGGCCCATGTGGCGCTCTACTGGCTCCTCGGCGATTTCATCCACTATTGGGTCCATCGCCTGGAGCACCGCTGGGCGCCCCTCTGGGCGATTCACAGCGTGCATCACTCCCAGGAAGAGATGACTTTCGCCAGTACCTTCCGTATGCACCCGCTGGAGCAGTTGCTGGCAAACCTGGTCATGGTGGTACCCCTGCTGATCATCGGGGTCCCCACCCAATCATGGTTCCTGCTGGTGGTGGCGCTCCAGGTGTTCGACGGCGCCCAGCACTCGGCGCTGAACTGGACTTATGGCCGGGCATACTACATTTTTGTGAGTCCGCGGTTCCACGCATTGCACCATTCCAGGGACCCGCGGCACTACAATGGCAACTACGCCAAGATCCTGAGCTTCTGGGATTTCCTCTTCGGCACCGGCATCGTGGCCGAGCGGCCCAGTCAATTCGGCGTCGATGGGTTGCCGGTGCCACGGACTCTTTGGGCGCAACTGGCTGCGCCTTTCCGGATTCTCTCCCGGGGGAGGGCCGAGCACTCCCCTGAGGTGGCCGAGCCGCAGCCGCGGCCGGTCCCGTAAGGCCCTTGGCATGAGCACGGTCTACCGCCGCAACCCGTCGATCGAGGCTTCGCCTATGCAGGGCGAGTCACTACTATTCGACCCGGCGACGAACCGCTTCTGCCTCCTCAACGGCACCGCCGCCTTTGTCTGGGAACGGTTGCAGGAGCCGGCCACGGCGGAGCAGCTGGCGGCGGAGGTCTCCCGGAATTTCGCCGGCCCGGAGCCCGCACAGGTGGAGCGGGATGTACGCGCCGCCCTGCAGCGATTCACCGACCTTTCATTAGTCACTCCCGAAGCAGTTGCCTGACCCCGTGTTCCCTACCACCAAGGAGTTGAGAGATGGAAAACAAGACCCCCAGCACGACTTCGGCCAACGAGCCGTCGCGGAAGCCCTACGAGGCCCCCGA
>JAWXBX010000269.1:0-19569 GCA_034440415.1 Gemmatimonadota bacterium
GCACCGCGCGCTCCTGCACCTCCGGCGAATACCGTGATGATCGTGGCATGACTCCAACCTCTCAAGGAATGGAGTCTCCGGCAATCCCGGGGCGATTCAAGCGGCACCAGTACCTGTGTCCGGGCCGCCATGGGCACGGATACGCTGTTGAGCGACTCAGTGAAGACTCAGCAGCACGACGGCAGCAGGTAAGGCCCCGGATTCACCGGATCATGGCACAGAGCCAGAGTGCAGCGGGCGCCGTGCGCCTGCCCGGCTACCCACCGCGATCGCGAGCGCCACCCCGATCAGCAGCGCCGCGATTCCAAACGTGATCTGCATGCCCATGGCCACGGCATCGGGGTGCGCCGTCGTGATGTCAGCTGTCGCCGATGCGAGCGCGAACACCGCCCCCATGACGGAGGCACCGGTGATGAGTCCGAGATTGCGCGACAGGTTGAGCAGGCCGGAAATGACGCCCCGCTGGTCCGGGCCGATATCCGCCATGACGGCGGTGTTGTTGGCCGTCTGGAACAGCGCATAACTGATCGTGATGAGCACGATGGGGCCGAGATAGCCGGGGATGCCAAGCCTTGCCGGCAGCAGGGACAGGATGAGGGCACCGGCGTCGATGCCGACCAGTCCGACGATCGTCATCCGGTGAGCGCCCACACGGTCCACAATGCGACCGGCTGGCACACCGGTCAGCGCGGCAGCGATCGGACCGACCGACAGGACGAGTCCGACAACGGCCGGGTCGAGCCCGAGTCCTCGCGAGAGATAGAACGGACCGACCACCAGTGTCGCCATCAGCACCGTCGAGACCAGCGCGCTCATGGCGAGGCTCGCACTCAGCACGGGGTCGCGGAACAGCGCCAATCGGATCAGAGGTGACGCTGCTCTCCTCTCGGAAGCCAGAAAGAGGCCGACGCCAAGAACAGCAGCCAGCAGCAGCGCCACGTTGCGCGGACCGAAACGGCCGCGTCCGACCGTCATCGCGAGTGCGTACGCGCCGAGCGTCAGCGCAAGCAGCAGCGTTCCCCTGATGTCGAAGCCGGCCCGATCTGCCTGCGGCCCCTGGGCGTCAACCGGCAGGTAGCGATGGGCCAGAACAAGGGTCACGATTCCCAGCGGTACGTTCACGAGGAAGATGGCTCGCCAGCCGAGCCCGGCGATCAGGACGCCACCGAGCGATGGACCGAGGGCGGTGCCAATCGCGGACATCGATCCGAGCAGCCCCATGGCGCTACCAGTCTGCGCCTTCGGAACCATCTTCCCGACAAAGGCGATGGTGAGGGCCATCATGGTGGCCGCGCCAAGTCCCTGCGCCGCCCGGGCGGCGATCAGCAGCCCCAGCGTGGGCGCGACGCCGCACAGGACCGAGGCAATCGTGAACAGCGCAATGCCCGCCAGCAGCAGCCGTCGCTGGCCGGTGAGGTCACCCAGCCGTCCGACGCTGACGATCAGGGTGGTGATGGCGAGGAGATACGCGAGTACGATCCACTGGACGTCCTGAAAGGAGGCGTGGAACGCCTCTGCCAGCGTCGGCAGGCCGACATTGGCGATGCTGGTGCCGAGCGACGACAGCAGCATGGCCAGCGAGAGGCTGGCGAGCCCCCACCGCACCGAAGGTGTCGTTTCCGCACGTCCAGCTGCTGCCTGGTCTCGCCCTGCCATCATGGACTTCAACCTGAACCCCGTCTTCTGATGACTGCTGCAGGTGCATGCGATGACCCGCCGCTCGGACCCGCCCTTCGGGCCTCGGGCGGTTCCGCCCCTACATACGGTACGACTCCCGCAGGGAGGGACACCCCATCTGATCCGCGCTGACGACTATTGTCAGGCGCGCCAGCCCCGATGCCCGCTCGGTGGCGGGATCGCGCAGGGCTTCCGGTCCGAGCAGACCAGGCGGGGGCGCCTGTTCAGGCGGTGCCGGCTCATCGACCCGGTAGAGATGGAGAGTGCCGGCCGTACGGAGGGGAAGGGCCGCCAGATTCTGTGACCCAAGAACGTCTTGAGGGCGCCAATGACTCGCCTCTGCACTTGGTGTTGCCGTGAGCAATGAGAAGCGCGCCACAAAGCCGGAATCGGAGGGCGCCAACCATGCGATGGGCTCGGCCACGCAGGGATCGTCGAGCGGGGATGCAACGGGAGTCGCCGTGTAGGGGATGATCAGATCCGGGCCGCGGGACCACCCGGGGCGGAACTCCTTCGGACGCGTCCACCGACTTACCACAGCTCCGACGGTGATGCGCCATCGGCCGGTGGGGTAGACCGTGACGGCCACGTCCTCGTCGCCCGCCCGAACCGCGAGATGCACCTCGTCCTCGTGGGTCCATGCGCGCCACACACCCGAGCGCGGCATGGCAGCGGAGCCCAGGGCAAAGCGGAAAACCTTGTTCGCCATCGGGGAGACCTCACCATGCCAGGAGTAGCGCGCCGTCTTGCGCTCCGCGCATCACCTGTGAGGCGCGGCGCAGAACAGGGAACTGTTGGCCAAAGTGGGCTAAGTCTCAGCCCGTAGCAAGGCCGCGGTCGCGCCATGTCTGGTGCAACGTGTCATTGGCCGCTGTCGCGGGATGGTCACCTCACTATTGCCCGACCGGTGGTTCCCAGAGTTCCACCTTGTTTCCATCCGGGTCGATGACCCAGGCGAATTTCCCGTACTCTGATTCATCAAGCTTGTCGAGCACATTGCAGCCTTCCGTCTTCAGGACCGTGACCAGTGCGTGAAGATCCGCGACTCGATAGTTGACCATGAACGGTGCGGTGCTCGGAGCGAAGGTATTGCTTGTTGCGTCACCGACAGTCCAGATGGTCGTCCCTGGTGTCAGCTTGCCGTCCGCATCTGTCCATGTAAACGCGGTTCCGCCCCACGCCTGCACGTCGATTCCGAGATGCTTCTTGTACCAGGCCCTAAGTGCCACGGGATCACGTGAATTGAAGAAGATACCGCCGATGCCAGTGACTCTCTTCATATCTGTCTCCTACTCGTGAGGACGGGAGAAGGCGGGTACTCCATGGCCTTACGCTCGGCATCAGCGGTTGGCTGAGCCCGTCCACTGCATGCCTTGGATAGGCCGGGCTCATTCAGCTACTAAGTGCACCGAGGTGGATGAGCCGAGGGGTACTGGTAGGCTTCAGATCTCCGCCAGGAGAAGGAAGGCTGCCATGACGTACCACCAACTCACCAGCGCTGAAAGGTATCGGATTCTCGCGCTCCGCGGGGCGGGGTGGTGGCCCACGGCCATCGCCCGGATGCTCCGGCGCCACCCCAGCGCGTTCACCCGGAAGCGCGCGCGGAATCGCGCCGCCGACTGGGACCCTCCGATGCCAACTGGCCCTGCTTTCGGGGGAAAGGTCAACGTCGTCTGGACCATGACCGGCCGGAATAGCTTCATGGCGACGGGCGCCAACCAGGTCATGAACATGGACACGATGGTCGGGGGTGATTTCGAAAAGGGGCTGGCGCAGTTGAAGGCGATTTCGGAGGCGGCGGTTCCCGCGCCACTCGCCGCACCCACGCCATAGCGGCTCGTCATCACCTGAGCGCCTGCAGGACTCACGAACGAAGCGCAGGGCCGGGGCTTCTGTTGCTCCCGGCCCTGCGCGTTGCGTGCGACGTCCTGGTCCGGTCGGACGGTGGCGCTACTGCGTCCGTCTCCGCAGCTCCACCCGGCGATTCTTCCAGTTGCGCCCCTCGTTGTCGTTCGGATACAGAGGATTGGCCTCGCCGTAACCCTTGGTTGTCAGTCGGTCGCTCGCCACTCCCTTGGAGACGAGGTAGGCGGCCACCGCATCGGCGCGCTGCTGCGACAACACATTATTGTATTCCTTCGTCCCGATGCCGCTGGTGTGGCCCGCGACTTCGAAGCGCGTTCGGACCCACTCTGGATCGTTCAGCGCCGTCGCCACCCGGTCCAGGATTTCCTTGTCATCGGCCCGCAGATCCGCCTTGTCGAAGTCGAAGTTGATGCCTTCGAGGACCAGGGTATCACGGAGCACGATCGGTACCGGCGGTGGCTTCGGCGCGGGCACCATGATCCGCACCGTGTCCACCCGTACGCGCGCCGGCGGACAGTTGCACGGCGGCGCCATCATCGGCGTCGCGGGCGCCCGTCGACCATGCGTGAAGTAGGAAATGCCCAGCGTGACGACCGGCAGGTAGGCCGCCTTGACGTGCGGATCCTGATAAAACTCGCGGGCGATCCGCCCTTCGAGCCGGAGCGCCAGCTGGTCGGAAACCATGGAGCGCACACCCGCGCCCAGGTGCGCACCCCAGGTCGGATGGGTACGCGAATTGTTCTGGCCGCTGATGCGGGTGCCTTGCAGCCCGGCGGTGAGAAAGGGGCTGGTCTTCGCATTCAGATTGAACGTGGCCGTCACGGCGCCAAACGGCGTCAAGTACTTCACGCCCGACCCGGCCGCCAAGGCGGTGCCCAGACTGAAACCAAGATTATTGGTGAAGTTGTAGCCCAGCCGCACGACGCCGGTCGGCACGATTCTGCCCGGATCGTTCCCCTTGGTGAAACGGGGGTTCAATGGGCCGGAAGTCAGCGAGTCCAGTAGATCCTGATCGAGGACCGTCACACCGCCGCCGACACTGAACTCCCAACTCTGCACTCGATCGACGGTGGGCTGCTGCTGCGCCAGTGCCAGCACGGGAACACAGCTCGCCAGCGTGATTGCATACTTGATGATTCTCGTGCGCATGTGCTCTCCCAAGGGTCCACGTAGTCGCAGGGTCCGGCCGCCAGCCTACGGCAGTGTGATCAGGTTCGTATCCATCGTCACTCCGGCCTTCGACAGGGCTCTTCCGTTCAGGCTCGCGCCCTGCACCAGGGTGACACTCACCGCGGCGATGATATTTCCCTGGAAGGCCGTGGTCTGACCGATCGTCGCCGAGCTGCCGATCTGCCAGAACACATTCTTGGCCTGTCCCCCACCGCTCATAACCACCTGCGCGCTGGTGCCGGTGGTGAGGGCGCTGGACACCTGGAAGACCCAGACCCCGTTGGCCGGACCGGCCAGCGTGAGGATGCCGGTGAGCTGCGCCGATGAAGTGAAGCAGTACACACCGGGCGCCAGGGTCTTGCCGCCCAGATTCTGCCCCGTCAACGAGGTGCCACACGGCATCGCGGCGAGCGCGTTGTACGCCGGGGTGACATCGGCCTGGGCGGTCTTCGCCACTGCGTCATTGACGTGCGGGGTCGGTCCGCCCGGGGAAGAGATCGTGCACGGGGCGGGGAATCCGGAGACCGAGCCGGCCGGGGCCACACCGACATCGCCGGCGATATTGCTCACCCCGATGCAGCTGATGGCGGTGCTGCCGAGCACCGCGAATCTCGTCGCCGTCCCGAGGGACGGACCGCCGGCCGGTGCCGACGTCACGATCACGGACCCGAAGCCCGACACCACGCCGCTGGTCGCCCTGACCGTGTTCGAGAAGGTTCCCGTCGACGACCCGGCGGTGAACAGGCCCGAACCACTGTTGATGGTGCCGCCGCCGTTCACGATCGACCACGTCGGTGCCGGAGAGATGGGAATTACCACCCCGGCTCCATCCTGCCCGGTGGCGGTGAACTGCCGGGTCGTGCCGGCTGCCAGAGTTGCCGGGTTGGGCGAGACGGTGATCGTGGCCAACGCACCGCCGGCAGCCACCACGGTCACGGTGGCGGACCCGCTGGTGGCGCCGCTGGAGGCCAGGACGGTATTGGTGTAGGTGCCGGGTGTGGCACTCGCCGTGAAGAGGCCAGTGGTCGGATCGATGGTGCCGGCCGTGGCGTTCACCACCGACCAGGTCGGCGAGAGGGGAACGATATTGCCGCTGGCATCACGAGCCGCGGCGTCAAATTGAACGGTGCCGCCCGCGACCACGGAGATCGGGGTGGGCGAAACGGTGATCGATGCGAGCCCTCCCGCCGTCACGAAAACGGAGGCGAAACCGGTGAGTCCTCCACTGGTCGCCTCGACGGTGTTGGCGAAAATCCCGGTCGACGTGCCCGCCGTGAAGATGCCGGTGACCGGGTCAATGGTGCCGCCACCTGCGCCGACGGCCCAGGTCGGGGCCGGCAGCAGCGCCACGGCGTTGCCGTTGGCATCCTCTCCGCTGGCCAGGAACTGTTGCGTCGCACCGACAGCCAGGGCTTCCGGATTCGGTGTGACGGTAATGATCGTCAACGGACCTGATCCTGGGGTGGTGGGCCCGCTGTGCTCGCAGGCTGCGAACAGCAGTGCGCCGACTGAAGCCAGGACCGCGAATCGCGCGGTGCGCCAGGACAAATTGGGCAGTCGGAACATTCGGCCACTCCTGATTCAGGTAGTATTGACGATCAATGTTCGGGGCCGGCAGCGTGCGAGAACCGCGTCAATGCTGAAGCTTCGGGCCCAGTGCGTGAATCATCGCCACTTGTGAAGAATTGCACATCCATCGAAGGATGGAATGGTGATGTAGCTCCTTGGGTCGGCATGGCTCGGACCTGGAGGCGTTCGGATCGTCACTCCCCATGACATCCCCCCTCGAACGCCTCACATCCGCCCTGTCCGACCGCTACCGCCTCGAGCGGGAGTTCGGCGCCGGCGGCATAGCGACGGCGTACCTCGCCCAGGATCTCAAGCACGACCGAAGGGTCGCGATCAAGGTGCTGCGCCCGGAACTCGCCGCGGGCCCGGTTGAATCGGGAGAAGCAGCTCCCCATCGCCGATGCCGTGCGCATCGCCACCGAAGTCGCCGGCGCCCTCGATTACGCCCACCGCGCCACCACGTCATCCACCGCGACATCACGCCGGAGAACATCCTGCGGCACGACGGGCGCGCCCTGGTCGCCGACTTTGGCATCGCGCTCGCCGCGAGCACGGCCGGTGGCAGCCGGATGACCGAGACCGGCATGAGCCTCGGCACGCCGACCTACATGAGTCTCGAGCAGGCGATGGGGGAACGCGAATCACCGCGCGGGCGGATGGGTACGCGCTGGGGCGTGTGACCTACGGGATGCTGGTGGGCGATCCGCCCTTGCTCGGCGGCACCGCGCAGGCCATCGTGGCGAAGGTGATGACCGAGAAACCGGCGCCGCCCTCCCGGATGCGCGATACGATCCCGCCAGCGGTCGAGGACGCCATACTCACAGCGTTGGAGAAACTCCCAGCCGATCAGTTCGCCACCTCGGCGCAGTTTGCGGCGACGCGGGCGATATCGCCGAGCAGGCGACGGCGATACGGGCAGGACAAGCGGAGCCGCTTCGGGACGGTGAGCGCCACCTGCCGGTGCGGCACAGTCGCGAGCAGCGTAGTGCCCAGCCACTGTTCCCAGAGGGCGGGCCGCTTGGCGTGGCAGCTCGGGCAGAAGTACGGACACTGACACGAGAAGGCGAGCAGGTACTCGTGGGTGCAGCCGTCGCAACCGGATGCGCGCGAAGTCATGCGCATGGATCCCGCACGCCAGGAACGTGTCCGCCACATGCCGACCACGGTCATTGATCAGATCCTGACGCACCGGCGCACGCGGCCCGGCGCGCGGAGTCCCCCAGCCGGGGCGCCCCCGGCGCGCCACGCGGCGTACCGGCGGCTCACCCGCGCGCCTCCGGCCAGAGCAGAACGAGCGGGATGCCAAGCACGCCGATGACACCGGTTAGCCGGATCAGCGCATCCCAGGCGGGGCTTCCCCGCCGGGCGAAGAGCGCGCGGATTGCTTTCATACGATGACCCGGCACAGCGCCAACCCTTCGTGCGGGGCGTCCTTGAACATCCCCCAGGAGGAGGTGTGGAGACCGGCCAGCGCACCAATGAACAGGGCGAAGAGGGCCGTCATATGCGGTGCTCCGGATCGAAGGGATCGGGCAGGCGATGGGAGAACTGCCTGCCGGGGCACTGCCCGGCACGAGAGCCTCGGAGGGAGTGTCCGAGGGCAAGCTCAGGAGGAGGCGTGGCTCTGCGTGACCTCGCCAGGCCGGCTCAGGTCACACGGGCTGAAGCGACTGGATGCGCTGGTCCGCTTCGCGGACCAAGTCCTGGAGGGAGGGATCGGCGTGCCGCCACTGGGCGGCGAACCGGCGATAGTGCGGAAGTGCATTGGCAGGCTCGCCGAGCCGGTCGTACAGACGGCCCAGCTGCAGCGCAGCCGGCGCGGTCCAGAGCAGTTCCCAGGGAGAGCGCTGCGCGATCGTTGTGTACCAGGCGATGGCCTCGCGGGGCCGACCGCAGGCCTCCAGCAGCCGGGCCCGCGTGAACCGGCACTCCGCGCCCCCCGCGAACGGCGAGCCCACCGCCAGCTGATACCAGACGCCCGGCGCGGGAGCTTCGAGCAGGGCGAGCGCCTCCTCATTGCGGCCGCTCATGGCATGGACGTCGGCGTCCAGCTCCCGCAGCAGGCTCTGCACCAGGACGGCGAATTCGGCGCCGACCGGCAACTCGGAGAGCTCGCCGGTGAGCGACACCACCGGCTCACTGCGCCCCTCCCGCACGGCGAACTTCGCCAGCAGGTACAGCCGGAGATGAGGATGGATGTCGTCATGCAGGCCGAAGAACCCGGTCGGGAAGGCGCCTTCCGCAGGCGGGCTCCACAGCTCGAGGCTCGCCCTGGTCTCCTCCCAGGGAACCGCGGCGCGTGGAAAGACGGACGCCGCGACGGCGAGGGCGGCCACTTCCCTGGCCCAGGACGGTGCGGCGTCGGCCTGCCCCTCAATCATCCGCAGGCCTTCCGCGACGCGGCCCTGCGCCAGCGCGAGGTAGGCACGCCCAAGGGTGGTGATGGCCTTGAGTTCCGGGGACCGCGCAAGATCGGTGACATGCGCCGAGAAGCGCTCCGCCCGGGCGAGGTCACCGCTGAAGAGCGCCACGTCGCCGAAAACGATGAGGAGCGTGAGAGCCCGGGCGAAGCCCAGCTGCTGGACCACTGCGTCCTGGTCCTCCGCGCGGTCGAGGCACACCGCCAGCAGGGCGCGGGTGAAAAGCGTCTGCTGGCCATCCGGTGAGAGCCGCTGCGCCCGTTCCGCCAAACCGGCAAGAGTGGCGTAGTCGCCCCGCATCGCGGCGAGCCGCGCCAGCTTGATGATGGCACCCAGATGGCCCGGGTCGAGCGCCAGCGCCCGCGCGAGCGGCTCCTCGGCGTCGGCGACCGGAAGGCCGCGGTCGGTGTTGGTGTGCAGCCGGAGGTCGCCGAGCAGGTACCACCCCTCGACGTCGCCGGGCCAGCGGGCGATCACGTTCAGATACTGGAGCTCGGCCTCCCGCGCGTCGCCCTGCAGCCACGCCTGCTGCGCGAGGAAGAGTGCCCGGGTGCGATCACCAACCGAGTCCCCGAGGGCCACGGCCCGGGCCGAGGCGGCGCGAGCGGCACCGGGCTGGGCTGCGGACGCGAGCGCACCGGCGAGTCGGTAGTGGGCCGCCGCGAATCCCGGCGCCTGTTCCACCGCGTCGTTGAAGCCGCCGATCGCCTCGAGCAGGCGTCCCTCCCGGAAGGCCTTCTCCGCGCGGAGGAAGGTCTTGAGCGCGGGAATGGACGTGACACTCCGTGCCGCCGACCGGAGCAGGGCCATGCGCGTTTCCGGCACCTCGGCGGTGAGAATCTGCCGCACAATGTCGTCCACGACAGCGAAGAGGGATTGTTCGCCCGCCGCCTCGCCTTCGGCCCGGGCGATGATCTCGCCGCCCGGGACACTGCGGAGCGCGGCGGTGATCCGCAGGCGTCCGCCGGCCTCGATCACCGTCCCGTCGAGATAGCGGGTGGTGCCGAAGAAGCGGGCCAGCTCGGGGCCGGTCGCCTGCGGCTTGCGGGCCAGCTCCTGGAGGACGGCCTGGGAGTCGGTGGCGCGCAACTCGCCCGCGTCGTGCAGGGCAATGCTCAGGAGTTCCATCACCGCCTCACCCAGATACTGGCACTCGGCCGGGCCGCGCACGGTGAATGGCATGACGACGGTTGCCGCCCGCTCGGGGTCGAAGGCGGGTGTGGGCGCCTGCGGGGCGACCGCTGCCGCCGGCGCGGGTGCCGGGACCGGATGGTTTGGGGTCAGGGCAACCGGTGCCGGCGGGCAGGCGAGGGCCTGCTCCAGCAACCGCCGAAGTTCGTCGCCGGGTTCGATGCCATCCTCGAGCTCCAGTCGTCGCACGAACTCGGCATAGGCGTGTGAGGCACCCGTCCGGTCGCCATGGCGGCCCAGCAGGGTAATGAACCGGCCGACGTTGGCCTCGTCATCGGGGGCGAGGTGGAAGGCCCATCGTCCCCATTGGATGGCGACCTCAGGCGCGGTGGCGGTGGCGCCAGCGAGGCGCCAGGCCGAATGCAGCGCGATCTCGCGGAGCCGGGTCCGCTCCCCGTCCAGCCAGGCCACGGCCTCCGGCGCCCCCTGGATATAGAACCCATCGAGCAGGTCGCCGCGGTACCAGCCCAAGGCAGTGGCGTCGTCCCCAGCCTTCACCGCACCCTCGAACTCGGCGGCGTCGCAGACGCACCCGTCCGGCGCAATCCCGATTTCCTCACTTCCCCGCCCCAACAGCACCCCGTCGCCCGCCTCCTGCCGCAGGAAGTAGAGCGCGCGGCGGAGCGCGGCGCGGGCGTGTTCGGTATCGAGGTCGGGCCAGAACAAGGCAAGCAGGCTGTCCCGGCGGTGGAAGCGCTGGGGTGAGCGGAGGACGAGGTAGGTGAGGAGACCGAGCCGCTTGGGCTGCTGGAGCACCCTCGTCAGTTCGGTTCCCCCATCCCCGCTGAGTTCGAGCGAACCGAGGACCCGCAGTTGGATGAGCATGTTTCGATGGAGATGTGTGCCGACGAACGCGACCGGCTGTTCAGGTCACGCTGAGGGACACGGTGAGGATACGGCATCGCAGCAGTTTGGCAATGCCTGATTCCTCTCTCCTTCCTGGAGGCCCACATGTCCGCTTCATCCGCTTGCATGTGCCTGACGTTGGCGCTGACGCTTCTCCCGAACAATACCACGCCGGAGGCTGTTCGCCCTGTCGAGCCGACGCTCACGATGGCCGAGCTCCGGTTGCCCGTCGCCTTGGCAGAAACGCTGGCCGTGTCACTCGGAGGAGAGGGGCCGGTCATTGTGCTCCTCTCGGGTTCGATCGGCTCGGCGTACACCTGGCGCCAGGTGACCGCCGCGCTGCTCGCGGATGGGCATCGGTCCTGACCATCGATCCACTCGGCATGGGGCGATCGGCCAGGCCGCGGCAGGCCGACTATAGCCTCGAGGCGCAGGCGGAGCGGGTACGGGTCTCGCTGGATTCGATGAATGTCTCCGCCGCGGTGATTGTCGCCCATGGCGTGTCGGGGTCAATCGCGATGCGCCTCGCGCTCGCGCATCCGGATCGGGTGGGGGGGCTCGTCTCGGTCGAAGGCGGCCCCGCCGAGCGGGCCGGAAGTGCCGGCATCAAGAAAGCGCTCGCCTTTGCGCCGCTGCTGCGGCTCTTCGGCGGTCGGGGGATGATCCGGGGCAAGATCCGCAACGGGCTCCGCGACGGCTCGGGTGATCCCGGATGGGTGACAGAGGAAGTCGTGGCCCGCTATGCCGAGGGCCCCACCGCCGACCTTGGGGCGACGCTCCGCACCCTCAAGGCAATGGCCGACGCCCGGGAGCCGCTCGCGCTCGGCCCGCGGCTCGGCGCGCTCGAGCTCCCCACGATCTTCCTGCTGGGCGGGGCAATGCATACGGGGGGACCCAGCGAGCGGGAGGTCGCGTTGCTGCGCGCCTCCGTTCGGGGCGCCGAGTTCGTCCGGGTCGACGGCGCGGGCCATTACCTGCAGGAGGAGCGACCGGACGAGGTGCTGGGAGCGATCCGAACGATGGTCGCACGTGTGCGACGTCTACAATGCGCCGATGTGGGACTGGGCGGCGACGATGCAACGGCACTTCGCGTGCCTTGACCGCGAGGACGCACAGCCGCCCTGAGCGGTCGTGCCTGCCGCCTGACGCTGGCTTCTGCTGCAAGCGGACCGATGCATGCTGCGCGACACGCTGATGGCGGGTCCGCTCGTCAGCAGCACGCATCACAAGGCCGGCGGCTCCCGCAGGTTGCGTCGGAATGGCCCAACAAAGTGACGGTTCGTGTCCGAGTGGGGCGTATGCCAGGCGCTCCCGCGTCTCGGAGCGCATATGGCCGACGCAGACCGGCCGCGCGCGGTGTCTGCACTCCCCGACGCCGCCAGGCGTCGCCGCTCGTTCGGCTGGTGTCGGATCTTGCCAGCCACAGGATGTCGATTAATCTGAGAAACACATACTTAGGTATTGCCCTTAGTGTTGTTTGGTGATAGTATCTCACAGCCAGATCGTGTAATCCAACTACTCGGATGGTGCTGGAATGGTTCAATCCGCAGTCGCTGACGACGTTTTTCATGCCTTGTCCAATTCGACTCGGCGGAAAGTCCTGGAGCACCTGTCTGTCGGACCAGCCACAGTCGGCGAGCTGGCAGCACCGTTCGACATGAAACTCCCCTCGTTCGTGCAGCACCTATCGGTGCTCGAACAGAGCCGACTGGTGAAGTCGAAGAAGCGAGGGCGGGTGCGGACATATGAGATCGCACCCGAACGGTTCAAGGTCGTTGAAGACTGGCTGACCGCGCGTCGCCAGTTGTGGGAAGTTCGACTGGACCGCTTCGACGCGTACGTCAAACAACTCAAGGAAAAGGAATCGGACTTATGAGCAAGCAGTTCACCTTCAATCCGAAACTTGATTTCGCTATCGAACGGTTCATCGACGCTCCCACGCGGCTCGTCTGGGAAGCGTTGACGACACCGGAGCATCTCAAGGAGTGGTACATGCCCAAGCCATGGGGGCGTGTGTCGCGCACCGAAATGGACGTGCGACCGGGCGGCATCTTCAGCATCGACATCGTTGTGGGAGGCGGTCAGGAGTCTCCCAACCTCGGCTGTTTCCTGGACGTCATTCCGCTGCAGCGCCTTGTCTGGACCTCCATGTTGTTCCCCGGCTATCGTCCCGCTGTCTTCGACGACATTCCGATCACCGCCATCGTTACCATGGAACCGGTGGGAACCGGCACGCGCTACATCTTCACGGCGCTGCACCGGAATGAAGCGGACCTCGAGACAAACAAGGCGTCGGGCTTCTACCAGGGCACCGAGATCGCCGTCGATCAATTCGTGGAGCACGTGATCGGGATGAAGTAGTGCTGGGCGACTCGCGGCGCACGGGTCGGGCATCAACACCCAGGTTCCCGCCAACAAGCGACGCGTGATGTCGGCGTAACATGTGAGTTCGGCCGACGACGGAGCCCGCGATGTTTTGCGTGCCAGCGCACAACAGCAGCGCTCCTCTGTACCGTAGGTGCCTCTGTCCCGCATCTGCCCTGTGGTCGCCGTGGACGGGCACAATCGTGTGCGACAGCGGACGAGGCACCAACCATGCGATCGAGGGAGGGCGCGGATGGCCAGAGGTCGCAGGCTCGGGCTTCCTGCCCCTCATTGTCACTGTGGTGTTCACCCTGACTTGTGGTCGCGTTCCTGGGCGCGGCGGTGGCCGCACCTGACCCGTGGGTCCACAGGATGTTTCGATTGGAGGCCTGAGAATGGCACGCGCGATGGTCGTCAAGAAGGCGAGCGGCAAGGCGGCTGGAAAACCAGTGGCCAGCCCGGTCGGTAAGCCGAAGCCGAAGGCACGCAAACCCGGCAAACGCAAGGCCGCGCCAGTCGTCGCCCCGACGCTGCTGGTCGCCATGACGGGCAGGGCAAGCCCCGCGAAGGCCAAGGAAGGGGACGAGCCGGTGTTCGCCTACATCCGCAGCCTGCCGCAGCCGCAACGCGGCATCGCCGAACGCGTCGATGCCCTGGCGGCCAGGACGCTGCCGGCCTTGCAGCGCTCCGTGAAGTGGGGAATGGCCTGGTATGGCGTTGGCGACGGCTGGTGCTTCAACTGCGGCGGCTTCGTCGGCCACGTCAAGCTTACCTTCGGGCGTGGCACCGCACTCAAGCCCGTACCCCCGGTGACGCCGGTGGGGATGGGCAAGGACTCGCGGGGCGTGGACCTCGAATCGGTGGACGACCTCAACGAAGGCCAGGCCGCATCGTGGATGAAACAAGCCACGGCCATCCCCGGCTTCGGGGGGAAAAAGCGATGAGCCCGGCGAATGCCGGCATGTGGCTGCGCAACGAGCAAAAGGCCATGTTCGAATCAGAACACCGCGGACGCCAGTCTCGAATTGGGCCGAACGGACGCGGAGTTTCCCGCAGCTTGAACCGAGCGGCCCCGCCAGCGCCGCATCGCTCATCCCTTCGATCTCTGCCCCCAGCAGGATCCGCTCGACCGGCATCCCCACCTGCTCGCAGATGTAGCGGGTGATGACATCGTTGTCCCCCGTGAGCACCTTCACGGCGACCTGTCGGCTGCCGAGCAGCGTGAGCGCCGACTCGTCCTTCACGGCATACACCGGCTCATCCGGCGCCCCCGGCATCTCCTTGTAGGCGAGCGCGATCACCCGAAACCCCTGCGCATTGAGCCCGCGGACAATCTCCTGGCCCGCCGCGACGTCCTCCGGCGTCATCGCCCGCGCGACGCCTTCAACCTCCGCCTGGGCGCAGAGTCCGATCATCTCCTCCACCGCGCCCTTGCAGATCAGGATGTTCAGCCCGGTCGTGTCCTCCACGATGACCGACATCCGCCGCCGCACGAAATCGAACGGGACCTCGTCGATCTTCTTGTACTTCTCGCTTGCCTTGAGCCGGTCCTCCAGCTCCTCATGGTCGAGGATCGCCTCGTCCATCAGGTTCTTGTGGCCGGTATGGTGGAAGCTGTTGAGGTAGCCGTAGTGCAGCACCGGCTCGCTCTCGTGCCCCCGCACATCGACATGCTGCTCCAGCACGATCCTTCCCTCGGTGAGCGTGCCGGCCTTGTCGGTGCACAGCACGTCCATCGCGCCCAGGTTCTGGATCGAGTGGAGCCGCTTGACGATGACCTTCTCCCGCGCCATCGCGAGCGCGCCCTTCGACAGGTTGACCGTGACGATCATCGGCAGCATCTCGGGCGTGAGCCCCACCGCCACGGCCACCGCGAACAGGAGCGCCTCCACCCAGTTCCCCCGGGCGAGTCCGTTGATCACGAACACCGTCGGCACCATGACCGGGATGAACCGGATCATCAGCCAGGTGAAGCCGTTGACCCCCTTGTCGAAGCTGGTGAGCTGCCGCTCCCCGCCGATGCTGGTGGCGAGCGCGCCGAAGTAGGTCCGCTCCCCGGTATGCACCACCACCGCCGATCCGGCACCACTCTCCACGTTCGAGCCGAGAAAACAGACGTTCGGCAGCTCGAACGGAGACGCGATCTCCGGCGGGGCAGGGCCCGCCCGCTTCTCGACCGGCATCGCCTCGCCGGTGAGCGCCGACTGGTTGAGGAACAGGTCCTTGTGGTGAGCAGCCGCACGTCCGCCGGCACCATGTCGCCGGCGCCTAACCGGATGACATCTCCCGGTACCAGTCCGCTGAGCGGGATCTCTGTCTCTTTCCCATCGCGGACTACCGTCGCCGTGCTGCTCACCATCGCCTGCAGTCGCGCGGCGGCGTTGTCGGCCCGCATCTCCTGTACAAAGCGAAGCACCACGCCCAGCACCACCATCACCAGCACGACGATTGCCGCCCGAAGATCCCCCGTGAGATAGGAGATCAGGCTCAATACCAGCAGCAGGATGATCAGGGGGTTCTTGACGTTGTCGTAGAGAAGCAGCAGCTTCGACCGCCGCTTGGTGCGCGCAATCTGGTTCGGTCCGAACTCGATCACCCGTGCCGCGACCTCGGCTTCGGTCAATCCCGCCGGCCGCGAGGCGAGCCGGGTGAGTACCGTCCCCTCGTCACAGCGCGCCCGGTCCATCAGCGCGGCGGTGATCTCCGCCTCCTTGCCGGAGTGGACCGCCGCTGGCTTCGCGACGTGCCGGGGAGGCTCTGCTGTCGCGGTCATCTCACACCGCTTTCATCTCCCGCCGCGCGAGCCAGAGGCCGGGGATCAGCGGCAGCATGAGCGTGAATCCGCGAAACAGCAGGATCGCCCCAAGCCCGGCCGTCGCCGGGACGCCCATGAGACGCAGCATCGCGAACAGCGTTGCGTCAAAGGTGCCCAGGCCGCTCGGTATCAGCGTGATCGTCGCCACAAGTGAGGCGATGACGAATCCGGCGAACAACCCGCTGAAGCTGGCCGTGGTACCGAGGGAAGCGAGGCAGGCCGCGAGCGTCGCGGTATCGAGCAGAAAGACGCCGAGCTGCATCTGCATGAATCCCTTGAGACCCGGAATGCGCATCAACCAGACGCGGACCCGTCCCCCTTCCTTCCCCCAGGAGAGCCAGAGCAGGAGGCCGATCATCCCGCCAAGAAACAGGGTGGAGAGGACCGCGAGCCACAGCATGCGGCCGCTCAGGTGGCCGCTGATCCCGAGCAGCGCCAGCGCCACCACCAGCGCCACTCCATAGGCAACGTGAAAGCTGACCATCCCGACCACCACAGCCGAAACGCTCGCTCCCTCAGGCACCCCGCGCCGCTTGAGCGCCCGCACCACCAGCATCGTCCCGCCGAGTCCCGCGGACGGGACGACCTGGTCCATGAAGAGCTTGGCGAGACCGAGGGGAATGAGCTGCCAGATCGAGTTGTGAATACCCTGACGGGCCAGCACCCGTTGCCACACGCCGGCCGCGCATACGTACGTGCCCGCCTGCAGCACCAGCACCAGCAGGAGCCAGCCGGGCTGTGCGCGTTTCACGAGGTCTGCGAACTTGATTCCCTCATCCCGCCGCACCACGACGACCACTACCGCCGCCAGCACCACGAGGCCGCTCGCCACGGCGAACCACCGCCGCCGATGGCTGGGCGCCGCCTTTGCTTCCGTTCCCTGTCACTCGGACTTGGCCTTGTTCATCGAGCGCTTATCGCCCCTCCCGAAAGACGAAAACGCCCGATCCCTAAAAGGGAACGAGCGCCTTACCACGGCCTGGCATCACCCGGTTGCCGTCTCCGGGGCCCCGAAGGGCTATGTATCTGCTGCGACAACCGTAACCGGGGGGCCTCCTGCGGCGCAAGTCCCGACCCCAGACCTCCCCTATATAGAGGAAAGGGCGGGCAAGGCCGATCCTGTCCCCGAAATCCTTCTCCACGTCGCTTCTCACGTCTCCCAGGGCAACGCGATATTGTGGCAGGAGGGCTGACGATGGTCCCGTGATGTTCTTGGCAGACGCATTCTGACAGGCAAGGACTTCCTGTTCCGCCTGTGTCAGTTGCGACGAAAGGCATCGCAACTGCCGTGGTCACAATACTGAGTAGACAATCGATGTCGTCGGTCCGTGCTGTGACGCACTCTGCCTGCTTTTGTGCATCCGTCTTGACGTCATCCGCGTCACTGCGCGACGGCAGCCGGGTGAGGGTGGCCTGGTGTCCGACGAGCATTGCGGTCCGCCACCTGACAGCTGTCGACCGGGCGGCCGGGGAGCAAGCGGAGGAGGGCCAGGAGAGCTGGTCTGGTCAACTGGTGGGGGGGCGGGTCAGCACATGACGCCCGGCAGCGTACCGCGACGACCGCGGCGCGCCGCCGGGCTGGGACAGCCTCCAGCACGATCGCTATTGCACCACGATTTCGCCGGTCATCGCATTGCCGTGAACACTGCAGTCGTATTCGTAGTCTCCCGCGACGGTGAACACGATCGTGTACACCTTGCCGTTGCCGGTCTTGGTCGAGGAACTGGTGAAGGTGGGGTCTCCCGGGACAGCCGGATCCGATTCGATGCTATGCGACGTGCTGCCAGTGTTGGTCCAGACCCAGCTCACAGTATCGCCAACCGCAATGGTATCTACCGCGGGATTGACGGTGGCATTCCGGGTACTGGTGAACGAAATATTCTGGACCTTGACCTGAAGCCCGGGGATCGGGTTCGATGAATCGGTGCTGCTGGAGCATGCCGCGATGGCGAGGGTGGAGAGAATACTGATCAGCGGGTGACGGAACAGCATGAGGCAGCCTCCTGGCGGACGACTGGGAAGGAACAGGCACGACGTGCAGCCCGACCAAGAGACGGCACGAGCCGGTGGTCTGTTCCCGTTCCGTTGTGAACGGTGCCTTGAGCCGGGATTGCCGCCAGAAAGCGCCCGGGGAATATTCCTGCCGCTCACGCTGTCGTAGGGTTGTTCGCTGCATCGCGCACGCCCATGTCGATTACCCAGACTGATCGCATGACGCTGACCGCTTCACTCGTGTCACGGCAGACCCGGTTCGAGGTGCTGGTGTTCCCTCACCTCGACCGCCTGGTTGCTTTCGCCGCTCGGCAGATTGGCAACACTGCCGACGCCGAGGATGCGGTGCAGGAGGCATGTATCCGGGCGTGGCAGGGATTCGACCAGCTGCGAGACGAGGGGCGGGTCCGCTCCTGGCTGTACCAGATCCTCCGCACCACCGTGTGCGACCTGCGGGAGCGGGAGGGACGGCGGCAGCGACTGGCGCCGATGGAGCCACTGTCGCACGATGACGTGCCGATGGGAGAAGAGGCGGGACCACTGGAGCACCTGATCCGCGCCCTTTCCAGGGAGCAGATCGACCAGCTGCTGGAGGCGATACCGGCGGAATTCGCGCTCGCCATTCAGCTGCATGATCTCGAGGGCTTCGGCTACCAGGAGATCGCCGAGCTGACGGGCACCCCGATCGGCACGGTGATGAGCCGGATCTACCGCGGCAGGAAACAGATGGCCGGTATCATTGCAACCAACTCCGCGAGCTGGGCGACCGCTGAGCGGCGGCTCACCACCTTCGGGGCACTCGCACAGAAGCGCAAGGCATGACTGACATGGATGGTCTGGGGTTCGAATCGGAGCCGGACGGATTCGCTTCGCTGGTCGGCGCCTACCTCGATGAGGAGCTGCCGGAAGAGGAGCGGGAAGCGGTTGCCCGCCACCTGCGTAACTGCGCGCCCTGCCGGCGCGAGCTGCGGCTGCAGACGGCGATCCGTGATCGGCTCGTGCTGGAGGCACCGCCGCGCGCCAGCGCCACACTGCGGGACCGGGTACGCGCGAGCCTGGACTCGGTCCCTGCGACAGCCACACCCGCCGGGGCGCCACCCCGGCGTCGCTCGATTCGACCGATCATCGCCTGGGCGGGATGGGGTCTCGCTGCTGCGCTGGCGGCGCTGCTCGTGAGCCGCAGCCGCAGCGCGCCTGCCGCCGGCATGTCCATGTCGATGGGTAAGACAGTACCGGTCCTGGTCGACAGCGTTCCGACCGCGGTCGTCGACTCGGTGCTGGCCAACTTCCGCCTGGTCGCGGCCTCCGACCTGCCGGGCGCGCAGGTGCTGTCCAGCGTAGTCGGCCGAGTCCCGTTCGGTGTCCCGGCGCTCACCGCACCGCATATGCGATTCATCGGCGCATGGACCACCACCATCGAAGGACAGCCGGTCGCCGTACTGGCGTATCGGTGCCACGACCGGCTGGTGGTGCAGTATGTCGTGTCGGAACAGCAGTTCTTCCGCGTGGCGCGGATCCGCGAGGCGATCGCTCGCGCCGGCATTTATGCGGCGGGGCGGGACGGCGTGCACGCCGTGGCCTGGCCTGGTCCCGACAATGGTTCACTGCTGGTGGGCGCCTTCTCCGCCGCCGACCTCGCCGCGATGCGGAGCTGATCCC